>CAJUAK010000004.1 GCA_910584385.1 uncultured Alphaproteobacteria bacterium
GGGATTGAAGACCTGCGGCGGCAAGTGTATTGCAACGACGGCATGTTGCACGAATGGTGCGGAAGGCTGTGGCACAGACCAGAAGTGTGATGGAACAGGCAAATGTGCTGCAAAAACATGTGCTGATATGGGCTGGAAAACTTATAGCGAATATTTTGGCTCAGGCAGTACGACAACGCCTTATATTAAGAGCAGTGTGGGAACACAATGCTGTTATATAAAATGCAGCAGCACAAGGACTTTGAAGAATATTTCAAACTGTGCTGTGGGCGATATTGTTGGCCATATAAGAACTGATTGCAAACCCTTCTGTATGTCATCATTTAACCAGAGCGCAGATAGCGGCTGCGTACAGCCGTTGGGTGTTGTTTTTACTAGCGGATATGCCGTGAGAACAAGCTATGCATCCGATTATGCGAATTGTACAGGGCGGATACCGTGGAAAACGCAGATATCATCTTCAATGCTGTCCAGCATTAGGTCGGCAGCGTTTAAAATAAGTGCTCCGTTGCAGTCAATAGGTTTTTCTGCTGTGAGTAGCACAACAAATGGAAACGGTTATGAAATCTTGGAGATTAAGGCTATAGAACCGTATGATAGTGGTTGTTCGAACAGTAGTAATGAGTGTGTAAATGTTACCTGTGCAACAGCTCAGCCTTGCACAAAGGGATGCAATGAATACTCAACGCAAACGTCCTGCTGTGCATCCGTATGTATACAATGCAAAGAATGTGATAATAGCTCTGATTGTCCTTTTTATAAACCAGTTTGCACGGATGGAATTTGTGGATGCAAAGAAGGTTATAATTTCTATAGTGGTTTATGTTGCAGAAGAGATCCGAGCACTGTAACTCCGGAGGAAGTAAATAACGCTCCTATGGGACCTGGTGTAGCGTCTGGACAATTGAGTCCAGTACAAGAGATTGCAGGCTGTTATTATTAAAATAAATATTTTATCTTCTTATAAAAAGGTGCCTGCCTTGCATGGCACCTTTTTGTCTCTCTTGTCAAGAAAGGATGTTTCTTTTTGTCTTAGAGACGATACGATTTTATGATATAAAAGAGGAAAAATAAATGAGCGAACCTGAAAAAGCAATTCTGATATCAATATAAATATAAAAAAGCCCGCTGGTGCGGGCTCTTTTATTATATTAAATAGCGCCTTTTTTAGCCCTTTGCCGTGTAACAATTGCTCCGATATGGTCAAACTCTTCAAAAGAATGGTAAGCATAATCAACGGCTTTTTTATCGCAGTCATAAAAGACCTTGTTGGCAAGGGACTGAATTGCTTGGTCAATATGTTGGAAGGCTGCATTGTAATCTGAATTATAATTGTTTTTAGCTCTTTTTTTCACAATCTGATGATAGGCTGAAATGACTTTTGCCGTTTCATCTGCAGAATTGGCATAACCTTTCGCCTCAAAGTCGCTCATGATCTTTGCTGTGGTTTGATAGAAGCATTTATTAGTCAGAATGCTTCTTTGTTTTTTGTTATTGCTATCAATTATCATTTTCTGACACCTTTAACAAACAATTACATAAAGCTAATTTAATCTGCCTTTTATGGTTTACAATGCTCTTAACCATAAAACTAACCACAATTAAACTATAGTCTAGTTGTGGTTAATTTTAGGTTAAATGGTTATTCCACCTTTCCAAAGGGGTTGATATCTTCTTCTTTTCCTTTTGCTCTCAAGTCAAAGAGGTTAAGCATTCCGCCTGAAACATAAATCGAAGAATATGTTCCGACGATAACGCCCCATACGATAACAAAAGAAAAGCTGCGCAATGTTTCTCCGCCCCAAATTAATAAGGCAACAGAAGCCAAAAGCGTCGTTACGCCTGTTAACAATGTGCGGGAAAAAATATCATTGATGCTTTTATTCAAAAGTTCAATTTGCGGCATCTTCTTATATTTGCGCAAATTCTCACGAATGCGGTCATAAGTAACAACCGTATCATTAACAGAGTAACCGGCTAACGTTAAAATCGCCGCAACCGTCGTTAAGCTGAAATCAAATCCAAAGAGGGACAATAAGCCGACTGTTGTAATGATATCATGAAATAATCCGACCAAAGCGCCGATTGCGAACTGCCATTCAAAACGAAACCAAATATATAAGGAAATGCCAAGCATGGCAATAAGCGAAGCAACAACGCCGGCAATTTTTAATTCATCGCCGACCTGCGGCCCGACCAATTCAATACGGCGAAATTCCATATCTGCGCCAAGAAGCGATTTTATTTCGTTAATCGCAGCCATCTGCTCTTTTTCATCCATATTTTTTGCTTGGGCACGAATCATTATTTCCTGCCCGCTGTCGCCGATGGTTTGCAAGTTAACTTCGCCAATGTTCAATTGTGAAAGCTCACTGCGGACTTTTTCCAAATCTATTTGGTTTTCGCTTTTAACTTCCATTAAAATGCCGCCGGAAAAATCAATGCCATAATTAAAACCTTTCACGGCGATAACAATAAAGGACAAGACAACCATGGCGATGGAAAGCGTATAAGTAAACTTTCTGGCGCCCATAAAATCAATTTTTGTGTCTTTTGTAATCCAACTAAGTGCTTTTATCATTTTATCTTTTTCCTTAATTTTCTAAATTGGCAGGCGTGTCGGTTTGCATTTGCTAATCCATGTTGAAATGATAACGCGGGTAACGGTTACCGATGTAAACATGGAGGTGGCAATACCGATGGTCAATGTAACGGCGAAGCCTCTGACCGGTCCGGTGCCAAAATAAAACAGCACAAACGCGGCAACCAGTGTCGTGAGGTTTGAATCCAAAATTGTCGCCCAAGCTTCTCTGAAGCCAGTTTCTGCGGCATCTTTAGTCGAACGCCCGTTGTTGACTTCTTCGCGCATTCTTTCAAAAATAAGTACGTTAGAGTCAACGGCCATGCCGATTGTCAAAATGATACCTGCAATGCCGGGAAGGGTTAATGTTGCTCCCATAAAGCTCAAAGCGCCAAGCATCAAGACCAGGTTGAGAAGGACGGTTACGGTCGTAAACACGCCAAAGAGTCCATAGGCGGCAATCATAAAGATAATAACCGCAATCAAGCCGATAACGCATGCCATTTCGCCTTGGGCAATAGAGTCAGCACCCAAACCGGCGCCGACAGTCCTTTCTTCCAAAACTTCCAACGGGGCGGGCAATGCGCCTGAACGCAGCAGCAAAGCCAGGTCATTGGCTGATTCCATGGTGAAGTTTCCGGTAATAACGCCGGAACCGCCCAAAATCGCGCTTTGGATTGTCGGGGCAGAAATAACTTCATTATCCAAAACAATGGCTAATCTCTCGCCAATGTTGTTTTTTGTTGCTTCGCCAAATTTTTTTCCGCCGAAAGAATTAAATTTGAATGAAACCACCGGCTGCCCTTCTTGGAAGGAAACCTGTGCATCAACAAGGTTTTCGCCGCTGACGACCGGCTTGCGGGAAACAACATATGTTTCGCCGGCTTCGCCCTGAACCAGCTTAGAATTGGCTGAAAGCCTTCCGCGTCTGGCGTCTGCAGCCGTAGAAGAGGAATCAACCATATGGAATGCCATTTTGGCTGTTTTTCCAAGCAATGTTTTAACATATTCGGGATTCTGCAATCCAGGAAGCTGAACAACAATGCGGTCATCGCCCTGGCTTTGGATAACAGGTTCTTTTGTTCCGAGCTCGTCAATACGGCGGCGGACGATTTCAATAGATTGTTCGACCACTTTGCGCTTCAGGTTGTTCAAAGCAATATCGCTGTAGCTGATTTCGATTGAACCGTCATCGCCTTCGGCAACATTCAAATCCGTATCGATTTTCCGGAATGCGGAAATCGCTTTGCTGCGGGAGTTGGCGTTGTCAATTTTTACATTAACTTTGTCTTCGCCGGCACGCAGCCCCTGGTAACGGATTCTGTTTTCTCTCAAAACCTGGCGGACGGAGTCTTCGATAGACGACATTCTTTCTTTGATGACATCGTCAATTTTAACTTCAAGCAGCAGGTTTGAACCGCCCTGCAAATCAAGCCCGAGGTTTACCGGCTGCCACCATTTGGGCAAAGAGTCTTTGTTCGGAAGGATGTTGGGCAAAGCATAAAAGACGCCCAACAGGCAAATAGCTATAATGATAGCAATTCTTGTTCTGGATAATTTATACATCTGGAAACCTTTTACTTCTTCGTTTTATTTGTATTTGCCGGTTTTTTGGCTTTTGTCTTTTTTGCAGCCTGTGCCGCAGCCTCTTTGATTGCAGCAGTTTTAGCTTTGGCCTGGGCTTCTTCCGGGGCAAGAACGTCGCGGATTGTGCCGCGGTTTACTTCAACTTCAATCCCTTTAGCGATTTCAACGGTTAAATCCGTAGCGCTGTCGGCTTTGACAACTGTTGCATAAATGCCGCCGCCGGTAATAACCTTATCGCCTTTTTTTATGGCGTTAAGCATAGCTTCATGTTGTCTGATTTTCTTTTGCTGCGGACGGATAAGAAGCAAATAGAAAATGACAAAAATAAGTCCAAGCTGAATGAGCGTTCCGGAAAGGGAGCCGGTTGTCCCCATGGCGCCGCTCTGAGCAAAAGCTTCATTGATAAACATGTTTTCCTCCTTATTTGCAAATAACTTTTGATAAGATAAACCAAAAATTTAGTTATATATAGGGTAAAAAAACAGATATCACAAGCTTTTTCTGTATGGATTTAGCGCCCGTCTGCCCGTTTGTGGCTGTTTTGGCAGATTCGTGAGAAAACAGCGGCATCCAAGCGTGAAGCGATTGTGTCCGGCGTAAAGGTTATAGCGGTTATTCCAAGCCTTTGCGCGGATTCTGTATTAATCTTTTTATCGTCAATGAAAATCATTTCTGAAAAGTGGCAGCCCAGGTTGGAGCGTACGGCTTCAAAAATTTGCGGATTCGGCTTAAGCAGGCCAAGCTCAAAAGAGGTAAAGCAATGTTCTTTTTTTACCAAATCCCAGCAATTCCCGGTATCTTTTAAGATGGGAAGCGCATTGGAAAGGATGCAGTTTTCAATGCCGCTTTTAACCATTTTCCCCATCATTTTCCGGGTAATTTCAAAATCGGCGCTGACACCCTGGTGCAGGGCTTTGTTTATTTCTGCCGGGCGGCTCGCCCGCCAGGGGATGCTATAGAGGATGCACAGGTCTCTGCTCCAGTCGGAAAAAGAGATATCGCCTTTCATAAAAGCATCATAATCGAGCTTTTTCAGATTCGTTTGGTAGGTTTCCAAGTTGGTTGTGTTTTCGCGGCACCATTTGTCGAGCGGCCGGAAGGAAAAAACATAAATGACTTTGCCCATGTCCCAAATGCAATATTTGTATTTTGCCATGGGCTACCTCAAATAATTTGCCGGATTAACAGCTTTTTTTCCGGCCCGGATTTCGAAATGCAGCTGCGGGGAGTTGACGCCGCCGGTGCTGCCGACCGTGGCAATTTTTTCGCCTTTTTTCACTTTGTCGCCTTTTTTGACGGTCAGCCGGTCATTATGCGCATAAGCGGTTACCCAGCCGTCAGAATGCTTAATGAGGATAAGGTTTCCGAAACCTTTTAATTCATTTCCGGCATAAGCGACAGTCCCGGCGTCGGCGGCTTTTACGGTGGTTCCGAGAGGCGCTTTTATATTGATGCCGTCATTTGTCCGCCCTTTGCCGATGGACCCAAAGCGGGAAATAATGCTGCCTCTGACCGGCCAGTCAAATTTTGTTTTTCGGGGTTTGACATAAGACGGGCTGGCGCTGCGGGAACTTTGCTGCTTTTTGTAAGATGCCGTTTTCTGCGGCGTGCTTCGGGATGATGATTTTGCCGAACTGCTTTTTTTCCAAGGCAACCAGGAAGTGCTGTCTTGCCGGGCGGCGGGAGCTGCCGCATAGGTTCCGCTCTCGACAACGCTCCCGGGCAAAGTCAGCCGCTGCCCGATATTAAGGGCATAAGGCGCATAAAGGCGGTTTGTTTTGCTGAGCGAGCTCATATCGACATTATATTTTTTTGAAATGCTGTATAAGGTGTCGCCCTTTTGCACGATGTGGTATTTTGTTGTGGGGAGGTACAGCCTTCTTCCGATATTCAGCGTATAAGGCGGCGAAAGCCTGTTGGTTTCGATAAGTTCCCTTATCGGGACATTATAACGCCGGGCAATGCTGTACAAAGTATCGCCTTTTTGCACGGTTATGCTCTCCGGATTCCCGCCCCACCAATTAAAATTGTCGTTAAATAACGGAATTCTGTAACTGGAGCAGCCGGTCAAAACGCATAATATCAGTATAACGGCCAGTCTTTTCATAATATATGGGCTATCATAGAATTATTAATTTTTATTGAATGCAGCCAAAGTTAAAAGAAAGGTGAAATAGAGATTGCAATTTGAATAAAAAAACACTAATTTTAGGACAGTTAATAAGGATAAAAAATGAATAAGATAACAAAAATCGCCGATGAAAGCGGAGAAAAATATAAATACGGCTTTGTAACGGACATTGAATCCGAACAGGTTCCTGCCGGTTTGAATGAAGATATTATCCGCCTGATTTCTGCCAAAAAGCAAGAACCGGACTGGCTGCTTGATTTCAGGCTGAAAGCTTATGCGCATTGGAAAACGATGAAGGAACCCGCCTGGGCAAAGCTCAGCTATGATAAAATTAATTATCAGGATTTGGCTTATTATGCGGCGCCGAAGCAGAAAGCGGCTCCCAAATCTTTGGATGAGGTTGATCCCGAACTCCTGAAAACTTATGAAAAATTAGGGATTCCCCTGAAAGAACAGGAAGCTTTGGCCGGCGTTGTCGCGGTGGATGCGGTTTTTGACAGCGTTTCCGTTGCCACGACATATCGCGCAAAGCTTGCCGAGCAAGGCGTGATTTTTTGCTCGATTTCCGAAGCCGTCCGCGAGCATCCTGAATTGGTGAAGCAATATTTAGGCTCTGTAGTGCCTTATACCGATAACTTCTTTGCCTGTTTGAATTGTGCGGTCTTTACCGACGGTTCTTTTGTATATATTCCAAAGGGCGTGCGCTGCCCGATGGAACTTTCCACTTATTTCCGCATTAATGCCAAAAATACGGGGCAGTTTGAACGCACGCTGATTATTGCCGATGATGACAGCTATGTGTCTTATTTGGAAGGCTGCACGGCGCCGCAGCGTGATGAAAACCAACTGCATGCCGCGATTGTGGAAATTGTGGTTAACAAAAATGCCGAAGTAAAATATTCCACGGTGCAAAACTGGTATCCGGGCGATAAAGACGGCAAAGGCGGCGTGTATAATTTTGTAACCAAACGCGGCGCCTGCCGGGGAGAAAATGCCAAATTATCCTGGACACAGGTTGAAACAGGTTCTGCTGTAACCTGGAAATACCCTTCTTGCATTCTGCAGGGTGATAATTCCGTCGGCGAATTTTATTCAGTGGCGCTGACAAATAATTACCAACAGGCAGATACCGGCACAAAAATGATTCATATTGGCAAGAACACAAGTTCAAGAATTGTGTCAAAAGGAATTTCCGCCGGACATTCCAACCAAACCTACCGCGGTTTGGTAAAGGTTGTCCCCGGGGCGCAAAATGCCAGAAATTATTCGCAATGCGACAGCCTGCTGATTGGTTCGTCCTGCGGATCGCATACGGTGCCATACATTGAAAACAGATGTAAAAATGCTGTGATCGAACATGAAGCGACAACATCAAAAATTAGCGATGAACAGCTTTTTTACTGCCTTCAGCGCGGCATTTCCAATGAAGACGCCGTCAGCCTGATTGTTAACGGATTCTGCAAGGAAGTTATGCAGCATTTGCCGATGGAATTTGCAATTGAAGCGGCAAAATTGATTAATATAAGTTTGGAAGGAAGTATCGGATGATTAATAAGACTTTGAAAAGGGCGCTTGAAACTTGGGGTTCAGAAGCGCAGATGCTGATGGTCGTTGAAGAGATGTCTGAATTAATGAAAGAAGTTCTGAAAAACATTAATCGCAAAAAAGATAATGTTGCTGAAATTATTGAAGAAACCGCCGATGTGGAAATTATGCTTGAACAGCTCAAAGAAAATTATCATATCGCGGAAAAGGTTGCCGCTTATAAGGAGCAGAAGATTAAACTGATTGAACAGCGATTAAATGATTGGGATAAAAGATAATGACAACGCCGTTATTGGAAATAGAAGACTTGCACGCCAGAGTTGGCGAAAAAGAGATTATAAAAGGCTTTAACCTGACAATCAATCCCGGGGAAGTCCATGCGATTATGGGGCCGAACGGCGCGGGAAAGTCAACGCTTTCTTATGTTTTGAGCGGCAAGCCCGGATATGAGGTAACATCAGGAAGCATTAAGTTTAAGGGAAAAGATTTGCTGGCCTTGAGTCCGGAAGAACGCGCGCGGGAAGGCATCTTTTTATGCATGCAGTATCCGGTTGAAATTCCCGGCGTGCCGATGGCTTCCTTTTTAAAACATTCTCTGAATGCCGTCCGCAAACATCAAAACCTGCCGGAGCTTGATACGGTCAGTTTCATGAAATTGCTCAAAGAAGAAGGCGCCAAACTTGGCATAAACAATGAAATGATGAAGCGCTTTGTAAATGTCGGCTTTTCCGGCGGAGAGAAAAAACGTATGGAAACATTGCAAATGGCTTTGCTTAAACCGGTATTTTCCATTTTGGACGAAGCGGATTCCGGTTTGGATATTGATGCGCTGAAGGTTGTTTCCGAAGGGGTAAATTCTTTAAGAAACGGCGAAAATTCATTTTTAGTCATTACGCATTATCAACGCTTGTTAAATTACATTGTGCCTGATTTCGTCCATGTCTTTGCCGACGGGCATATTGTGAAATCAGGAAACAAGGAATTGGCTTTGGAATTGGAAGAAAGCGGCTATGCAGAATTTATTGCAAAATAAACCCTTAATCGGAGAAGATGTTTCCTGGCTGCGGGAACTGCGCCAAAAAGGGCATGAAAGTTTTTCCCTGCCGGATGCCAAAACCGAATATTGGCGTTATACAAAACTCCATGATATCCGCAATACGGATTATGTTATGGATGTGCCTTTTTACAAAGTGAAGCCGGTTAATGTCGGTTTAGAAGGCTATATCCTGTATTTTTTAAATGGCAGTTTTTCACCGCAGCATTCAAACCTCCCGCAAGGCGTGGAAGTTATGCCTCTGATTGAAGCCGTCTTTACCGTACCCGAGGCTCAGAAATATCTTGGAAAAATAGCAGATGCCAAAATCCATCCCTTTGCCGCGTTGAACCAGGCTTATTTAAACGAAGGGATATATATTAAAATTGAAAAGAACATAGAGCTCAAAAAGCCTTTGATTCTTGTGCACCATACGCATAATGAAGGCGAAAGCCTGTTTTATAACCTTCATAATCTGATTGTATTGGAAGAAAATGCCAAAGCATCGCTGTTGGAATATTATACCTACAGCGGGCAGATAAAATCGCGCTATTTTGGCAATCATGTCAATGAAATAATTCTGGCAAAAGGCGCGGGGCTGAATCATTATAAATTTCAGGATGAGGCTTTTTATGCCGTCCATATCGCCCTAAGCTGCGCGGAAGTGGATGAAGGTGCAGCTTACAGCCATTTTTGCTTTCAAAAAGGGGCAAACCTGGGGCGCGATGAAACACATATACGTTTATTGGCACAGGGTGCTGCCGCAAATATTGCTGCGGCTTATAAAATGGAAGGGTGGGCAACATTGGATACCACGACGGAAATTGAACATCTTGCGCCGCAAACCTATTCAAACCAATTGATAAAAGGCGTGGTTGGCGGAGAAGCCAAGGGCGTTTTTCAGGGGAAAATCCATATTGCGCCGGGAGCCGTAAAAACCGAAGGGCACCAGCTTCATAAAGCACTGCTGCTTTCAGACAATGCTGAAACGGACTGCAAGCCCGAACTGGAGATTTATGCGGATGACGTGCAGTGTTCGCATGGCGCGGCAACAGGGGAACTTGATAAAGAACAGCTTTTTTACATGCTTTCCCGGGGCATTGGTGAAGACGAGGCGCGGCAGATTCTTGTCGAGGCTTTTTTAGATGACGTTCTGGAAAAATTGCCTTCCGCCGAAATCAGGGAATGGATGAAGAGCCGGGTCAAATAAACCAATGTTTTATTGAAACGCCTTGAAAGATTGCTACATAAAAATCAGGATAAATATTAAGGGCAAACAAAATGTATGATGTATATGAAATTCGTAAAGATTTTCCCATTTTGTCATTGGAAATGGAAGGGCACCGCAATGCATTTTTAGATTCTGCCGCTTCCGCGCAAAAGCCGCAGGTTGTCCTGGATATGATGAAATGCGTTTACAGCCATGAATATGCGAATGTGAACCGGGGCAATTATTATCTCTCGGAAATGATAACCGAAGATTACGAAGGCGCGCGGGAAATTGTCCGCGGTTTTATTAACGCTAAATCTGCCAAAGAGATAGTTTTTACCAGAAACGCTACGGAATCCATAAATCTTGTGGCTGCTTCATGGGGAAGAAAATTTTTAAAGCCCGGGGACGAAGTTTTAGTAACCGAGGCAGAACATCATGCCAACTTGGTTCCTTGGCAAATACTGCGGGATGAAATAGGCTTTACGTTAAAAGTTATCAAAATCGGGGATGACGGCAGCTTTATCTGGGATGAATTCCAAAAGCTTCTGACGCCGAAAACAAAATTAGTTGCCGTAACAGGAATGTCCAATGTGCTGGGAACGATTCTCCCCGTAAAGGAAATCTGTGCAAAAGCGCATGAGTTCGGCGCTAAGGTTTTGGTGGATGCCTGCCAGCTGATTGTTCATAAAAAAGTGGATGTTCAGGATATGGATTGTGATTTTTTGGCATTTTCCGGCCATAAAACCTATGGGCCGACAGGCATCGGCGTTTTATACGGCAAATATGAAATTTTAGATTCCATGCCGCCTTACCAGACAGGCGGTGATATGGTTGACAGGGTTACTTACGAAAAGACCACATTTGACTTGCCGCCGGCACGTTTTGAAGCAGGGACCCCGGCTATTGTGGAAGCAATAGGCCTGGGCCGCGCTTTGCAATATATGCAAGAGCTGGGCATGGAGAATATTGAAGCGCATGAAGAGGAATTAACTGCCTATGCCATGGAAAAGCTCAGTGCCGTTAAAGGGCTTAAAATGATTGGAACGGCACCGGGCAAAGGAGGCGTGTTTTCCTTTGTTGTTGAAGGAATTCATGCGCAGGATTTGTCTTTTATTTTGAATAAAGAAGGCGTTTCCATCAGGGTGGGGCACCATTGCGCAGAACCCCTGATCCACAGGATGGGGGAAGAATCTGTTGCCAGGGCGTCTTTAGGGCTTTACAGCACCAAGGAAGATATCGACCAGCTCTGCGCCTCAATAGAAAAAGCCAAAACCTTTTTCTGATTACTTTAACGTATCGCTGATAGCGCTGGATGTCCAGGTGTCGCAGCCGACAATCATATTAATTAATTCTCCAGTTGAAGCAATAATCATCAGCCCGATAATAATTGCGCCAAGCCATTTCCAGTTCAGGTTTCCAAAGAAGCCGCCCACAGCCACGGCAAGAATGCCAAAGCCGGCAACAATGAAGATGATTTCTCTTAATCCTCTGAAGATTTCAGCGCCTTTTTGCAAAAGTTCGGAGAAAAGTCCGCTATCGCTTCCGCAGCCGTTAAGGCTTGAGTTTTGTTGGGTGCCGTTATTTCCTCCGGACGTAATTTCTTGCGAACCTGATTTGATAGAAGGGGATGGAGATGATTGCGGGGCAGGAGAAGCTGCAGAATCAGGACTGGACGAACCCGTATTGATAACGGTATTGTCAGAAGTGGAAGGAATAACTTCCGTATTCTCTTCTGGAGTTTGAGGAGTATTCGTAGACGGTGTTTCAATAGGTTGAGTTCCTGCTTGATTTTCTGTTGCAGCTTCAGCTTCTTTCCTTCTCGCTTCCTCTTCTTCCTTTTCAGCTTTTTCTTTAGCCTCTGCTTCACAAATTTTTTGATTTATCTGCTCATCTAACCTAATTAGATGAGCAGAATATTCTTCTTCAGTTTGATATCTTGCTTCATCAATATGTTTTTGGAAGAACCCTACTTGTTGAAGCGCTTGTTTTCTATCTTTTTTTGAGGTCTTCGGATCATCTGCTTTCCTTTGATGAACATCTCTTACGTTTTTATTAAATTTGAAGTCATCTAATTCAGATAATATTTGTTTAAACTCATTACATAAGTCTTTACAGCCAAATTTACTGCTCAACATCCTGCAAGGTATGACGGTATTTCCGGTATTGCAATAATCAGCATTTGCAATGCCGGGAAGAATAAATAAAGAGAAAAGAAGGAAAAATTTTTTTAACATGAGAGGCTCCAAGATAATGTTAATCTAAGTCTGCCTACCCTCACGGTAAAAAATCTAGAATTTAAAACTTAATATATTATTAATATTGGGAATATTAGATAAAAAATTGTCTAAAAAAGCTGAAATTATATTTTTGACAAACCATATAAAAGTGGTATATAACAAGCGCAGGCAGGAGAAAAAAATGCAGAATATATGGTGGTTGCTGGCATTTTTACTGAGTATTTTGACGGCATCCTATATTTATATTAATCAGTTTATCAAAGTTAAAGGTTCGCAGTTAATGGTTTATCGCGGACTGGGAACGTCGTGTCTGCTTTTGCCTTTTGCCTTTTTCGTGCCGTTGTTGCACAATCCGGCTTTTTATGCGCTTTGCTTCGTCCAGGGAATTGTAATTTCTTATGGCGATAACCGGATTCTTAATTCTGCCAAAGTTTTTGGGGCGGAAATTACCAGCTTGATCCATCCTTTGAGCATTGCCATAATTTTCTTATTTTGGTTGGCGCTTCATCCTCATGAATTTGCTGAAATGCTTAATATGCCGCTGCATTTTGCCTTAGTCCTTTCCTGTTTGCTCGGCATCAGTGCGGCTATTATTTTAATTTGCCATTCTAAAATCAGCCGCAAAGCTTTGAGTTTTTTATTTCTGGGGATGTTTTGCGAGGTTTTTATTGATGTCAGCAACAAGGAAACGACCCATCTTGGCGCTGAAAACGTGTATGCGGCAATCTTTTATTATACGTTGATAACCTCTTTTGTTGCCGGGCTGTTTAATTTGTTTTTCTATATAAAAAGCGGAAAAAAGCTGCCGCCGCTTATGGCCAAAAAGAATTATAGCTTTATGTGGTTTTTTGTGCTTTATGCCATAATTCACAGCATGCTGAAAACCTATGCCATGTATTTGGCGCCAAATCCCGCTTATGTTGCGGCGATTGTCCATGCCTATCCGGTTTGGATTATGCTGGCAAATAATTTATACAGCCTGAAAAATCAAGGATATAAAACCAACAGGATAAACAAAGCGCATTTGTTTTTGCTTTTGATAAGCATGGTTGGGTTAGTTTTAATGGTGCACGAGGATTAAATGAGCGAAGAAATTTTAGATAAGAATGAGCAACAGCTTTTAGAAGCGATGGGACTGGATGATGATGGCGCTTACCAGGATTATGTCGCTTATTCAGGCACCCCAAAGCCCGATGATGAGGAAGTGGCATCCGAAACAGCCGTGATTGAGGCGCTTAAAACAGTTTCAGATCCTGAAATTATGGTTAATATATATGATATGGGGTTGGTTTACAAAATTGAGATCAATCCTCAAAACGGCGATGTAAACATAGATATGACGGTAACCGCGCCGACATGCCCGGTTGCGGGAATTTTGCCCCAGCAGGCGGCAGATGCGGTGGCATCGGTGCCCGGAACAGGAAAAATTGCCGTTAAAATTGTTTGGGAGCCGGCTTGGACTCCCGAGAAAATGAGCGAAGAAGCAAAAGCAATGTTTGAGCTTTTTTAATTAATGAACTTGACAAAATTTTGATAAAAAGATATTCTCTATACAAAATTTTATTAGTATGGAAGTATCATTAAGAAAAATTAATTACCCGCAAGAAAAAGTACCTTTGTGGGCAATCCCGGCAGTTGATGTTCTTGAATGTATTCGCGATGGAAATATTCCGCAGATTCGTCTGCCTGATATAAACTATTCCGAAAACAAGCCCAGAATAGCCGTTATTCTGGCACAAGACAAACATCCGGACAGAAAAGTGGAAGATTATACGATTTTTCCCGATTATGTTGACGCCATTGTCAAATGCGGCGCTATTCCCGGCTTCATCAGTTATGATTATGTTGACGAACAGCTGCAGACATTTGCGCCGGATGCGGTTTTGCTGATTGGCGGCAATTTCAGGCTGGTTAAAAATCATGCCTATGATGCCTATGAACGCCGTCCGCAAACCTATGTCAGCATGATTAACTACGCCATGCGTTACAATTTGCCGACGCTTGCAATCTGCGGCGGAATGCAAATGCTTTCGGTTTATAAGGGCGACAAAGTGAAAACAGGCATTAACGAGCATCTTGATGCCGCCTGCAGCCACAAGCAAACGCCTTATAAATTATCGCATGCGGTAGAAATTGCGGAAGGGAGCCTGGCTGAAAAAGTTTTTGGCGCTCGGTCGATTATGGTTAACTCTTGCCATAATTCCGCGATTATCGAAAATGCGGCGGGAGACTGCATCGCCAGCGGCAAGGCAACTGACGGCATTGTGGAAATCGTTGAGATGGCACATCCTTGGAGCGATTTCGTTCTGGCTGTCCAATGGCACCCCGAACGGATGTTCAAACTCGGAGACAAGCCTTCGCAAAGGCTTTTTTCCTCGTTTGTCGAAGCGGCCAAGGTCTATCGTTTGAAAAAATGCTTATGATGGTAATCATAAGCATTTTTTTATTGCCGAAACCAAGTAAAGATGTTACATAAAAAACAAAGGAGCCGGCAATGGATATAAATGAACTGACAGAAAATTTTGAACTTCTTGAAGACTGGGAAGACAAATACCGTTACATTATTGAACTTGGCGAGCAAATGCCCCCCCTGCCGGAAGATTTGAAAACAGAGGAATGGAAGGTGCGCGGCTGCCAGTCGCAAGTGTGGCTTATTCCGGAAAAAAAAGACGGAAAGCTCTTCTTTAAAGGGGACAGCGACGCCGCAATCGTAAAGGGCATCATAGCCATCGTCTTAAGCATTTATTCTGGAAAGAGCGCGCAGGAAATTAAAGCCGCAGATGTTTCCGGAATATTCTCAGGTTTGGGTTTGCATGAGCATTTAAGCCCCAGCCGGCGAAACGGGCTGGGCGCCATGGCGGAGAAAATCAGACATTATGCGGAAGTGATGTAAAGGTCGGATTATGAACATTCACGAGTATCAGGCTAAGAAAATTTTGACTCCTTATGGGATTAATATTCCTAAAGGGCGGATAGCCTATACGGTTGCGGAGGCAAAAAAGGCAGCTTTGGAAGTTTTGCCGGGCGGCCCGTGGATGTTAAAAGCGCAGATTCAGTCCGGTGCGCGCAATAAGGGATATTTTTTGGAGGCGCCGCAAAATAAAAAAAGCGGAATCCGCTTGGTAAAAAGCCGCCGGCACATTATGGCGGAAGCCGGAGAAATGCTGGGAAACACTCTGGTAACCCCGCAAACCGGCCCTAAAGGGAAATTAGTCAGCAAAATTTATGTCGAGGCCTGCCAAAAGGTAAAAAAAGTATTTTATGCCGGGCTGGTCATTGACCGCTTAAATGCAAATGTTACGCTTATGGTTGCCGAAACCTCGGAAGATAACATTGAAGAAATAGCATTAACCCGTCCGGAAAGGATTTTAAGGGAAACGCTGGATTTGCAAAAAGGGCCGACAGCGCACCAAATCCGTAAAATATTGGATTTTTTGTGCCTAAACAGCAAAAGTGCCAAAAGTTTGCGCAGTTTTATCCGCGGCTTGCACAAGGCCTTTATGGAGCTTGATGCCACAATGATAGAAATAAATCCCGTTGGCGTTATGAAAAACGGAGAATTGATAGCGCTGGACGCAAAGATTTCTTTTGATGACAATGCGCTTTTTCGCCATAAGGACATCCAGGAGCTTAAAGATGATTATGAGGATGAAGACCGGCGCCTGCAAGCGGCAAAATACAATTTTGAATATAATGAATTTGACGGTTCCGTAGGCATTATCGTCAACGGTGATGGCGTTGCCCTGTCGGCAATGGATTTGCTAAAGCGGCAGAATGCGGAAGCAGCATGCTTTTTAAACGTCAAAGGCGGCGTGGATAAAGACAAGATTGCTTCGGGAATAAAAATCATTATGACAAACCCGCGGGTTGAAGGAATTTTGATTAATATTATTGGCGGTTTTTTAAGGTGCAATCTCATTGCGGAAGGAATTTTGGCCGCGGCGGCGGAAGTTGGATTAAATGTTCCGCTGGTTGTGCGTTTTGAAGGAACGAATAAAGACGAAGCAAAAGATATTTTAGAACATTCCAAGCTGCCGTTGATTATCGCGGAGAATGTTAACGAAGCCGTGGAAAAATTGCTGCAAGCCATGGAGGAAAGCGACTGATGTCCATTTTGGTTGATAAGGATACAAGGATTATTTGCCAAGGTATCACCGGTACCCAGGCAACTTTCCACATCCGCCGTTCTTTGGATTACGGAACCAATGTCGTTGGCGGCGTAACGCCGGGTAAAGGCGGCAGCGAGCATTTGGGCGTTCCTGTTTTTAATACTGTCGCTGAAGCAAAAAAAGAAGTTAATGCCAATGCCAGCGTAATGTTTGTTCCGGCAGCCAGGGTTAAAGCCGCCTTAAAAGAAGCCATAGAGGCTGAGCTGGATTTAGTGGTTTGTATTGCCGACCGCGTTCCGGTTAAGGACATGCTGGAAGTTAAAGCCATGCTTAAAGGCGCCAAAACAAAGCTGATTGGCCCGAATACGCCTGGATTGATAACGCCGGGGCTCGCCCGCATGGGAATTTTTCCGGAAAACATTCATACGCCGGGGCATATCGGCATTGTTTCCCGTTCCTCTACTTTGACCTATGAAGCGGTTATTGCGACAACAATTGCCGGGTTAGGGCAGTCCACGGTTGTGGGGCTGGGGGATGATATGGTTATCGGCATGGGCTTTGAAGATATTTTGCAAAAGTTTCATGAAGACGAGCAAACCAAGGCGATTATCATGATTGGCAAACATGGCGGAACTTTTGAAGAGGCGGGTGCCCGTTATTATCAATCTTTGGGTGTCAAGAAACCGATAATCGGCTATGTCGCGGGAGATGCCATGCCGGCCGGGCGCAGAATGGGCTATGCCGGGGATATCATTACCAACGGGCATATTACGGTTCAGGATAAAAAAGATGCGATGGGTGCTGCGGGCATAACTCTTGTCGACAGGATAAACGAATTGCCGGGTGAATTGTTAAAACTTTTCTCCTGCCCTTATCCGCTGCAAAATGGCAAATGCATTCGAAAAAAGAAATGAGCTTTTTACAAAAGATAATAGATATCCTTTTGCCGCCCCGGTGCTTAAAATGCGGGGAGATTGTTTCCGAAAATAACGGCCTGTGCCCCAAATGCTTTAATGAGATAAATTTTATCAGCGAGCCTTATTGTCAAAAATGCGGACGCCCTTTTGCCGAAGTGAAAAAGGGGCAGAAAATGCTTTGCGGCGGCTGCGCCAGAAACAGCAGATCCCCGTTTCGGTTTATCCGTTCGGCTTTAGTATATGATGAAGCTTCCAAAGGGATGATTTTGGCGCTGAAATTTGCCGACCGCACGGAAAATGCCGGAGCTTTGGCAAAGTGGATGTTTCTCGCCGGAAAAGATTTATGGAAAAACGATGCGGAAATCCTCATTCCTGTTCCGCTGCATTATACCCGGCTGATAAAAAGGCGCTATAACCAATCTTCGCTTTTGGCAAAAGAACTGGGAAAGTTAAATGGGCTGCCTGTCGATAATTTTACATTGGCAAAGAAACGGAAAACCCGTCCCCAAGTCGAGTTCTCAGGCAAAGAACGGGTGAAAAATGTTAAAGGCGCTTTTTCTGTGCAAAATCCGGAAAATATAAAGGGAAAGCACGTTGTTTTGATTGATGATGTTTTAACCACGGGTTCAACTTTAAAAGAATGCGCTTTAGCGTTAAAGGCTGCCGGAGCCAAATCTGTGGATGCCCTGACTGTTGCCCGCGTGATTGATTAAGGCGGTTTGAAAAGATTTGTAAATATTCCGTTTGACTTCCCGGGTAAGGCAATATAATATCCGGGCAGATAAAAATTATGCTGTATTTATGAATTTAAGACCCCGCAGAGACCCTGTGGTTATAATTTTGCTTATGGATAAAAGGCTTTCGGCAAGAGATGTTGTCCGCATTGCAGCGCAGATGGGAATTACCCGGCAGGAAATAATGGAACTGCCTGAAGATTTATGGATTCTGCCAAGCGGACCTTCTTTTGACTTGCTTTGTCTTGTTAATAATCGCTTGCAGCGTTTGCCGTTTGACAAAGGAAGATATAAAAATCCGGTCGGTATCTTTCCTTTTGCAGATTCCCCGTGCTTCTTCGAGTTGGAAGAAAAAGAGGATATTCCGCGCAAACTGGTAAAAGAGGCAAGGCTCCCTTCGCTAGAATTTTGTGAAAGGGCCTATAAGGTTAAAAACGGGCTGAATACATGTTTGAAGCTCTTGCACAAACCTATTTTGCAAGGAAGCTACTATGCGGTTAGGAAGTTTCCCTGCAATGTCAACTGGATTGTCAGCTTTGATGATTGTGGAAATGAAAATTTGCCCAGTGATTTTTATGGAGATTCCGAATTGGCCAAAGTCCGGTATTGCGGCTATTGGTTAGACGGCATGGTTTCCTGACGAAAAAGCCTGATGAATGTTTTGTTCATCAGGCTTTTTTTGCAGCTTGTTTTATTTCAGATTTTCTTTGAAAAAGTTTTCAATCTTATCAATGCAAAAGAAGTTTCTGCCAAAAGAAATAAATATTTCTTAAGCTTTTCAGTTTATATTTGTTCCGGATAAGGAGAAAAGCAATGGCGAGAGTTTTTATTTTTATGATGGATTCTTTCGGTATCGGGGGCGCGCCTGATGCTGCGGATTTTAATAATGAAGGGGCAAATACCCTTGGGCATATTGTTGATAAATTTCCCCAATTGCGGATTCCAAATTTATCATCCCTGGGATTGTTAAAAGCGGCTTCCGAGGCTTGCGGCAGACCTCTTTATCTTTCAAACCAGCCGCAAGCGGCGCTTAAGTTTCCGTCAAAATACGGGCATGCCAGAGAAATCAGCAAAGACAAAGACACGGTTTCGGGACATTGGGAAATGGCCGGGCTGCCTAATCTTTCAGGTTGGGGACATTTCAAACCGGATTATCCGTCATTTCCGGAAGACTTGGTGCAAAAAATCGTTAAGGAGAGCGGCATACCGGGAATCCTTGGCAATAAGGCGGCATCCGGAACGGTCATTATCCAGGAGTTGGGGGAAGAACACTTAAAAAGCGGAAAGCCTATTTTTTATACTTCCGCAGACAGCAATATGCAAATTGCCGCGCATGAAGAAAAATTCGGCCTTAATAAGCTTTATGCCTTATGCGAAATTGCTTATAAGCATGTTCAGCCTTATAATATCGGCAGAATTATCGCCCGTCCTTTTGTCGGGGAGAAAAACGGCGCTTTTACTCGTACGGCAAACAGAAAAGATTATGCGGCGCAGCCTTTTGGAGAAACATTGCTGGACAGGGTTAAAAGCAGCGGGCGCAATGTTTATGCGATTGGCGCCATTAATGATATTTATGCGCACCGGGGCATTACGCATCCGATACACGCCGCCGGGTTGGAAAATTTATGGTCGGCAACGGTTGAAGCAATCCGTACGGCGCCTGATGACAGCTTGGTCTTTACAAATTTTGAAGATTTTGACATGCTTTACGGCCACCGGAGAAATGTTGAAGGCTATGCGAAAGCTTTAGAGGCTTTTGATGCCGGCCTCGGGCAATTAAACCAGCTCTTAAAACCGGATGATGTTGTTTTTATAACAGCCGACCATGGCAATGACCCGACTTGGGAAGGGACTGACCATACAAGAGAACAGGTGCCCGTACTGATGTTTGGTAAAAATGTGCACCCGGAAAACATTGGACAGCGCGAGACTTATGGGGATATCGGGCAGACAATTGCCGCGCTGTTTGGTTTGCAGCCTTTTATTAAATATGGAAAGAGCTTTCTATGACATGGCAGGCTTCAAATCTTCCGGCAGAAAAACACTGCTTTTTCGGCAGTCGGGGCGGGGTTTCCACAGGCTTTTATAAAAGTCTGAATGTAAACATCCGCAGCCGCGACCCGGCAGAGAATATTCAAAAAAATTTGGAGATTGTTTCCTCAAAATACAACCTCCCTGCCGATGCGCTTAACATCTTGCAGCAAGGCGTTTCGGCAAATGTGCAATATATTGCAAAGCCGTCTCAGTTTCAGATTGAAGCCGATGGGGCGGTGGCGGATAAAAAAGGGATTGTCCTCTGTATCAAAACCGCTGATTGCGCGCCGGTTTTGCTTGCTGATTATAAACATGGCGTAATTGGCGCAGCCCATGCCGGCTGGCGCGGCGTATTAAAGGGCGTTATTGAAAATACTGTGAAGCTGATGCTGGAAAAGGGCGCTGTCATAGAAAATATTGCCGCGGCGGTTGGGCCTTGCATCGCACAGGAATCTTATGAGGTTGACAGCGAATTTTTCAAAATCTTCCGACAATCCGTCGCCAAAGCCGAAAAATATTTTATAGAAAGCGCTAAACCCGGTTTTTATCAGTTCGATTTGGAAGGTTTTTGCCAAGACAGGCTGCTTGCGGCAGGCGTTAAAAATGTAGAATTGTCGCATCGCGATACCTACGCCCTCCGGGATGAATATTTTAGTTTCCGGCGCTTTACGCATTTGGGGCTTGTCAGTCAGCCCGGAGACTTTCCTACGGAGATTTCAACAATCACATTATAACTTGCTTTATTTCTTGGTGAAACCATGTTATGACTCTTATTTATAGGGTTAACAGATTTGTAGTTATATATGTCTCCTCTGGGAAAATTTACTTTGGCTGTCATTGGTTTGCGTTTTTGGGGCGCGGACGGCTTTTTTATAGGAATGTTTTTAGGGCAGATATTCATCGACCGTACCTTTGTTATAAAAAAAATGGAACATTGGCTTAATTTGCTCAATGACAATATCCGTTTGCTGCTGCCTTATAAATATTACCACTATTACAATCTGATTGACGGAAACTTTTGGGGAAAAGTCTGGGGCGGCGTGCTCGGCGCTTTGCTTTTTGGGCTGAATGGCTTTATTTTGCTTTTTATTGCCGGCCATTTTATTTTTGACACGCCAAATAGCCGCCATGCCCGAAAGTTTAGAGGGGCATTTGATGAATTTTGGAAGAAAAACCTCTGTTTGATTGGCGGTGCGGTTTTGGGCTTTGTCCTGCGCAGCCAGATTTTAACTTTTGTCGGCGTTATTTTAGGCTTTTGTATTGATTACTACCGCCTTGAAAAGGGAAATAATGCGATATGGCAGAAGGTGCGCGGATATTGGCTGCGAATTAACCACCTTAAACTTTTCTTAAATGCCAAAGATGCCAAGCATGCATCTTTTATTGAAGCAATGGCCGGTTTAAGCGCCAAAACGGCAAAAGCGGATGGCGCAGTCAATGAGCAGGAAATCAGATGCTTTAAACATCTTTTTGAGATTAAAGAAGCCGAGCACCCTTATGTGGCAAAAGTGTTTAATCAGGCAAAGGCCGGAACAGGCGGTTATGAAAAATTTGCCAAACAGCTTTCTAAAATTGCTGGCGATAATATTGAGATGCAGGAAAATATTATTGATAACCTGTTTAAAATTGCTGCTGCGGACGCGCCGTTTAATGATAAGGAAGAAAAATTTTTGGCAGATGTTGCCGCGATTTTGGGGCTGCCGGAAGGCAATTTTTCGATGATTCGCCAGCGTTACCAGATTAAGGAGACTGCCACCCAAACCGATTATTGCGAAGTTTTGGGCGTGTTTTATAACGCCAGTGCCGAAGAAATCCGTAAACGCTGGAAGGAACTTCTGAATTTATATCACCCGGACAAGCTTCAGGCGGCGGGTGCCAGCGCCGAAGAAATTGCTGCGGCGAATATTAAAATGGCGGAAATTAATAACGCCTATAAAATGTTGTTGAAGCAGAAAAAATGAAAGAATATCCTTTAAAACATTTTGAACCAAGGCGCGCGGAGATAGATATGCTTGTTTTCCATGCTTCTGCGCATGGCGGCGAAGAAATGATTCATTGCCTTGATAAGCTTAAACTGAGCGCCCATTATATTATTGATGAAACAGGGGATGTTTTAAAACTCGTCGATGACAAATACAGGGCTTATCATGCCGGAGTTTCTTACTGGCGGGGCATTGAAGATGTCAATTCGCATTCCATCGGCATTGAAGTTTCATCTTTGAGCCTGGGGCAGAAAAAATATAAAAAAGCCCAAATCGAAACTTTGATTTCTTTTTCAAAGGAATTAACGGCAAGATATGATATCCCTGCGGTTAACATTGTCGGACATTCAGATATAGCGCCTTTGCGCAAGCCTGATCCCGGCGTGGCATTTCCCTGGCAGAAATTGGCAGAAAACGGCATCGGGTTTTGGTATGATATTGATAACGCGGTTAAAATGGGCAGCTTTTCTTCAAAGGAACTGTTAAATATTATCGGCTATGATACGCGTTCTCCTGAAGCCATGGGCGCTTCTGCTTACGCCTTTTGCCGGCGCTTTTTGCCGGCTTTGGTTTCAAAAAACAATGATGTCAATGAGTTAGTGCAGAATTTTCTTCCTGAAGATTATGATTTTATGCAGCGCCCGAAATTTATAAAAACCCTTCAGGCTGTTGCTTACAGTTATCAGCAATATTTAAGCGCGTCTAAAAAGCCTTGCAAAATATAAGAGGCGGCGGAAGCGTCAAGAACTTCTTTGCGGCGTTTGCGAGACATATCAACTTCTTTAATTAAAAAATTTTCCATTGCCGAAGAAGACAGCCTTTCATCCCAAAAAGCATACGGCAAGGGGATTTCTTGTGATATTTTCTCGGCGAAAGCGCGCACTTCTTTAGCTGTTTCCCCTTCTTCGCCATTCATTTGCAAGGGCATTCCGTAAACAACGGCGCCGATTTCTTTTTCCTCAACAATTTTTTTAATGGCGGCAATGTCTTTTTCAAAGCTGCTGCGGTGGATAATTCCCTGTGAAGTTGCAACCATTAACAACAAATCTGAAACGGCAACGCCCAGGCGTTTGGAGCCATAATCAAAACCGAGCAATGCTTTTTTTGCCGGAATCAGCTGTTTAAATGTTTTTAAATCCATGTTTTTGTTCCTTCTGCCTCTATAAAAGCAAAATGTCAGCTTTTGGTCAAGTGGTGCTAATTGATTTTTAATAAATTCTGATTAAAATAAATGCAATCTGAAAAATTATGAGGAAAATAGATGAAAATTAAATATTTAATTGCCTGTTTATGCTGTTTGATTCCCGGAGTTGCCAAGGCAGAGCTCCAAATTGACGTAAGCGGTGCCGTGCGCGACCCAATGCCGATTGCCATCCCGGCAATGATTCACCAGGGATTTTGGGTTGGGCAATATGCTTCTAAAATTCGTGATGTCGTCATTGCCGATTTGGAGCGTTCGGGATTGTTTCGCGTTATTGATGAAAATAGCTACATTCAGCAATTTTCCTCTATGTCCGAAGAACCCAATTTTATAGATTGGACAGCGATTAATGCTCTGGCTTTAGTGCAAAGCTCAGTGAGCGAAGTCGATGCAAAAAATTTAAGGGTTGAGTTCCGCCTTTGGGATGTTTACGCCGAAACGCAGTTAAAAGGGCAGTCTTTTACAACATCTAAAGACAATTGGCGCCGAATGGCGCATGTAATCGCCGATGCGATTTATGAACGCCTGACCGGGGAAAAAGGCTATTTTGACACGCGTATTGTTTATGTTTCGGAAAGCGGCCCGGCAACCAGAAGGGTAAAACGCTTGGCGATTATGGATCAGGATGGCGAAAACCATAAATTTTTGACATCCGGCGCAACAATGGCGCTAACGCCGAGATTCTCTCCGAATTTGCAAAAAATCACCTACATGTCTTATAGCGGCAACACGCCGAAGGTTTATATCCTGGATATTGAAAGCGGACAGCAGCAGTTGCTTGGACAATTCCCCGGGATGACTTTTGCGCCGCGGTTTTCACCAGACAGCAACAAGGTCTTGTTGAGTTTTGCCAGCGGCGGGAAAACCAATATTTATGAAATGGATTTGAAAAAACGCACCAGTAAGCAGTTGACTTATGGGTCAAATATTGACACTTCGCCGAGTTATTCTCCGGATGGTTCTCAGATTGTCTTCAACTCTGACCGCCAAGGCAACCAACAGCTTTACGTGATGAATGCGGACGGCAGCGATGTCCACCGTATCAGCCATGGTGCCGGGCGTTATGCAACGCCGGTATGGTCGCCGCGCGGCGATTATATCGCCTTTACCAAAATGGCAAACGGACAGTTCTATATAGGGGTTATGTATCCGGACGGCAGCGGCGAACGTTTGCTTGCCAGCGGTTATTTGGTTGAAGCGCCGACCTGGTCGCCGAATGGCCGCGTTCTGATGTTTTTCCGGCAGGATAAAGGAACATCCCGCAGCAATGCGCCGGTTAAACTCTATTCAGTTGACTTGACCGGATATAATGAGCGCCTGGTGGTAACGCCTGGCGAAGGTTCTGACCCGGCATGGTCTCCGTTACTGCCCTAACGGCTTATTAAGCCCGGCGGTTAAGAAGCCGAGATAAAAAAACAGCGGTTTCTCTAAGGAGAAACCGCTGTGATTTTAAAGTAACGATTTGTAAAAACTTACCAATGCTGTGGCAACGTCTTCAACATCGTGTTGCACGGCTCCGGACAGACAAGAGAAGCTTTCAAGTTCCCACCAGAGATTGGCCGTGTTTTTCTGATACTCTTCCAGCCTTGTTTCAATCATGGCATCATCGGCGCGTATGGTCGATTTGCCGCCGCACTTGGGACAACAGCCGTCATCGGCGCTGTGTGTCGCTTTGCAGCTTTCGCAGACTCTTCTTTTCGAGACCCGCTCTAAGATGACCGGGATGGGCGTGTCCCTCATTAAAGAGAAGACGGCATCTTTTTGCCGGTTTAACATTTGGCGGAGGGCTTGGAACTGTTTTTCCGTCCGGGGATAGCCATCAAGGATTTTAACCTTTTCCGCCCCTTTCAGCGCATTTTGAACCAGCGTGCCGACAAGTTCGTCAGAAACCAGCTTTCCGGCGTTGATAATGCTGGAGATTTCTTTTCCGAGCGCTGAGCCGGAAGCAATTTCCGCGCGCAGCAAGTCGCCGGTGGAAACATAGCGGAGCTCATCTTCGCCAAGAACTTGTTGTGAAATAAACTCCTGTTTGATTTTGTCTCCCAGATACCCTTTGCCGCTGCCTGGAGCGCCAAAAAGGATAATAATAAGATTTTTCATAAATAATTTATTTAAAATAGCAATATAAGCACAAGCTATTGAGTTTTTTCTATTTTGTCAACAATATTTTAATTTTGTTCTAATTACGGATAATCTGAATATATATTAACGAAAATAACTTCAAGTCGTTAATGTCATGCGGTTACACTGTTCTATATAAAAGAACCTTGTTCAATGAGCATGAACAAGGTTTTGATTTTGAAGATTTACAGTAAACAGGCTTTGCCATTCTTAAGACCGAACCGCGCAACGACGGTATGTACCGGATAGATATTATGAATGGTTGTTTCTGTTAACTGCCATTCTGTGTGGCCATTAACGGTTTGTGCTTTGAAGTCGTAGCCTGTAACAGGGTCAAAACCTTCATACTTGCGGGTATAGACTTCCTTTCCGGTGGTGAGGTCAAAGATGCGTGCACCATACATATCTCGACTCATAAAGACGAGGAAAGATAGTTCATCGACAATAAGCACTTCTGTGTTTTGCTCATAGACCGGTTTGATGATAGTCATACCGTTTCGTCGAAGACCGTAAGTAAAGGTGTCTTCCCCAAACCAGTGAGTTTCTGTTTTGATGATGAGTTCCAGCCCGTTGCCATATTTTACGTATTCGTAAGATGTTTTAGCTGTACTGCTCAGAACGCCAGACACAAACAAAAGCAATAAGATAATAATTTTTTTCATAACATTAATTCAATTTTCGGCTTTTACGAACATTGGTTCTCAATGGCTTTCTTATATTAATAATATTAAACTGTTAAATTTATATCATTTTTTTTAATTTTGTCAATAATGTTTCGGTTTGATGCTAAAAGAGGTATTTTTAAAATTTGCAGCTTGTGCAATAGCTGATATAACGAGGAAGATTGCAAGATTAAATCCCTGTTCCAATTTTTTACAAGGAAAATTTGTTCTGAGGCAGAGCTGTAATTGCGTTACCCTGTCTTGGCCTCTGATAACCATTAATATGTACGGCTGCCTGAAAGCATTTTAGGAGACATAAAATTGGAGCCTCTGGCATTTTCATAAAACTTTGCCCGTCCTTCATTTGCAGCTAAATCTGCGAAACGGTTGCCAATGAAGTGGGTCTGAAAAACCTTGGTATGAGCTTTTATTTTTTCAGGATTGACACCGCGTTTTCTTATTTTATAGGCCCAATATTCACAATGCTTATGCCGAATATATTGTTCTTGGCTGCGTGCCTTTTCCTTTAAATTGCCTGTAATATAGGCTATGGCCGTTTGGCTGTCCGTATATATAACGCCCCGTCCTTCCACTAAGATGTCTGCCAGATAAACGGCAAAAAGCTCGGCTTCATTATTAGATTGCGCTGTTATCCAGTTGGAAAATACCCGGCGTTTGCTTCCGTCTTCAACAATTATGCCAATTCCGGCTATGCCTTTTTGACTGTCAAATGAGCTGTCACAATATGCTTTTATCATTTTACCACCTCATTGCTGTGTCTTTCTTTTGATGTAATCTACGCATTAAGATTTACAATGAGCCTATGCTTTTTATTATATGGACACTCCTAAAGTATACATTTGTATGTAAATATTATGTACAAACCACAATCTTTGTTCAAAACCAATGCCTGGCGCATTTTTTGTCGTATATTTGCTTAAGGTGTTGATTTTTTCTATGATTATAATAATATGCAAATTATCATAATATTTAAGGTGTGTTTTATATGAAAATTTCTAGTTTTGCTGTTGTTTTAGTATCTTTATTTTCGTTGCCCGGGTGTTTTTTTATAGATAATTTAAAATGTTCTTTGAGCAATACATGTATTGGTTATGAAAAGAATTATGTTGATCCTGAAATAAGGGTAAGATTAGGCGTTTTAAATAGCTTACCTCAGAGTAAAAATCTAAAAATTGGGATTATGAATAAAAAAGATATAGAGGTTGTACGGACAACACCATTCGTCAAAAAATTTTTAACGCAGAACGGTTATAAGGTTTCATCTCATAAAGAAAGATATAATGCAGCATATAGCCTGGAAAATAAAGCTTCGTACAGACAACGCCCTGTCTATGGTTCAACCGGCATACAATCAATAACGCCGACATACGGCGGCGGATACAATGTTTCACAAGGTTATGGTATTATAGGGTTTGAAACAGTAACTGATTATGATACTTGTTTTTATTTGTCAGTCATAGATGATAATATTGGAGAAGTTTATCGGTCTTATTTATGTTTTGAAACAGTTCCATTGGATTATAAGAAATATACTTATGAATACATCGGAGAGATATATTCCAGATATCTAAGCATGCAAGATGGAACAGAAACATTTTTATGTTCAAAAAACAGAAACGGCAGAGGAAATTATTGCGAAAAAGAAGAAATATTTTATGAATTTAATCAACTGAAAAATACCTTACCCGCCGATAGATCAGAAACAAATTGATTTTATGGTTTTATCATATATAGGCTATGGACTAGTACAAAGCAAAGATACGACACCTTCGTATTTTATGATATTGTTAAAACCGTTTTTATAGAAGTCCGATAATTACATAAAACTCGTAAAATCAGAATATACATTAAGGAAATGACTTCGGTTTCTTGTTGACTTTTTGTCTAAATACTGTAATTTGAGAAAAAATATTTATTATTAATTCTAAATTTTATAATTATGGATGAAGGAAAATTAGTTCAAATTCATACTCTTGCTCAAGATGCGGGATTATCCGTTAAGGAGATAGATGAATATCTTACTCCTCTGTATAAGAAAGACCATTTAGAGAAAATTTATCATCTTTCTTGTGAAGCAGGGTTACCTCTTAAAAGTATCCTTGACTATCTTAAAGAAAAAGAAGGGGATTCTATGCTGCTTACTGATAAAGAGATACTTCCCGGCATGTTTGTGTATGAGGGCAATACGTTTGCTAAAGGGCTTATCAGCCATCGCAAAGTTAAGGCGATTATTTGCTATGTGCAGAATGGAATGGCTTATGCTATTTGCCCGGCAGAGGAAAAACTTCCATGGTCGAGTACTAAGTTGCCGGTAAAGACAACGCAAGGGATGAATGATGGGAGAGAAGCAACCCGAGAAATACTCAAAGCGGCTCAAGAAACAAACGGACAGGCTGAAGCGGCTCGATGGTGCCATGATTATGCGGAAAATGGTATAAAGCAAGGTGAAGCTTTTTTGCCGTCCACTTATGAACTGACAGAACTCTATTCTAACATAGAAGCTGTTAATGCTTCTTTAAAAATGTTAGGCTCTCCTTTGCTTGACCATGGCATATGGACGTCTAACGAAGCTTATGAATCTTGCGCATGGTCCTGGCTTATGCAGTATAATACCGAGAACGGCGTCTATAAGTCAGAGAGTTATCCAGTTTGGCCGATGTTGACTATTAAGTTGTAATTTTTATCTCTTTTTATCCTTCGCAATATTAAATTGCGAAGGATTTTTTTTCAGGTTATCGGATTAATTACTATAAAAATTTCAAGGAGTTGAGTAAGCGGTTTAATTGTTTAAGGATAATCTTTCAAAGTAATCGATTTATTTTTACCTTATTATAAGTGAAATTTTATGAAACAGAGGTCAAAATAAAAAGAAGTATGCTGGAAATATTCCATAGCATCAAATTTTTTATTCTTCCCTTTCCGTTCTGCTTTTAATTTACAATCTATAAATTTAGCAAACTTATCTTGAAATAATGGGTAAAATAGAGTATAATCAAACTACAATGTTATAATTGTAAATTATATCTCTCCACATTGGTAATTTATGAATGTTAACTTCTTTCTTTTGATACTCATTTCCATATATATTACTAATATAGAGTGCGACATCAAATTTATTTTTGTACCAATTAACTATGGAAATAAAAGCTCTGAAGCTGCGTTGGCTCTGCTTTTTTGATTTTATTTTCTGTTTTTTTCGCATAAACAATTCTCCAACATTTTCTTTCTAGAATTGTCTGCTTATTCGGATTTGATAAAATAAATTTCCAAATAGTATATTTTTTGCGTACTTTTGAGATTTTTCGACGTATATATAAAGAAAAGCCAACCTTTAACATAGCGATGTCAAAGGTTAATCAATATCCATTATATTACTAATATAGAGTGCGACATCAAATTTATTTTTGTACCAATTAACTATGGAAATAAAAGCTCTGAAGCTGCGTTGGCTCTGCTTTTTTGATTTTATTTTCTGTTTTTTTCGCATAAACAATTCTCCAACATTTTCTTTCTAGAATTGTCTGCTTATTCGGATTTGATAAAATAATTTTCCAAATAGTATATTTTTTGCGTACTTTTGAGATTTTGCGATGTATATATAAAGAAAAGCCAACCTTTAACATAGCGCTGTCAAAGGTTAATCAATATCCATTAAGAGACATCGATGTCATTAAATCATAAAAGACCATTTTAACCTGATGTTATATGTTGACGATAGGTTTCCAACTTCTCGGCAAAAGAGAAAAGAAGTTAAAAATATTCCTACTGAAAACGCAAAGAACCATTTTAAGGCTCGCACGTAAAGGCCTCTTTCAATTTTGACTAGTCATTTTTAAGCCTAACCGGTACGGGCTGGTAGGTAGGTGTATCCCGGCCGGAGAGTATAGGAGCGGCGACTAGCAGGTCAGAGCTGGTCGGTCGGGACGGTAACCTCTGCTAAAATTTACAAAGGTTGGAGAAAAATTTAGTAGAGTGTCATAAAAACATACTTCTATAATGTATGAGTGATACATTTAAGAAAATAAAAGAAGAATTGTCTGTTTATTATCCCGATGTTACGGATGATGAATTAGAAACTATGACTAAAAACCTGATTAAATATTTTACACTTTCAGTCAAGGCTGTTCATGAAGCCAAGAAAGCTGAAACTCCATTAAATGACATTGATGACAGTTAATCAGATGACTTTTGAGTTCTGCTTTTTTTTAAGTTCCAATAAGTTGCAAGAATCAAAGCAAAACATAAAATTATCCAATATATATAGCTTATGATTGGTACATACTCTAAAGGCACGGCAGGGAGTTCTGTTCCGTTATATTCCGCCTCAGTTGCTTTATAGCCATAAACAATTCCGGGCAGCGTAATGAAAATAATCTCAAAATATTGAACGATGCCCAGTCCGAGTAAATAATTACTGCTTTTTGTAAATTTGTTTTGAAAACAAATTAAAAAATTATATTTTCTTTTGATGCATAACACTATCAACATAATTACAAAGGTAACAAAAGATATTATATTAAATAAAGCACTTCCCAAACTTAAAGAAGATAAAAAGGAGATAATAAAGTAAAATCCACCTAAGATTAAAACTTGCTGACCAAAAGTTTTCATAAAGATTATCTCCTCACTCAATAGTTCAATTCATAAAATTAAAACATCTATTTTTTGCGTTTGCAAGTATTTTCGTATGTTTTTTGAGCCACAAATCCTATTTTGCCAAGATTAAAACCTGTATTCCAGTTTTTTACAATAGGAATTTTTCCAGCAACAAAATCCGCAGCCATATTCCCTGTTTTTGCAGGATTTTTGGCATTTGACATTTTATATACTTTAACTGCTTGGCGTATAACTCCAGATGGTGAGCAATCTCCAACATACTTTGATTTACTTGTTTTTGTAGGCATTTTAATTTCCTTTCCAATAAAAATTAACACAATGATAGCGCTATCGTTTTTATATATAGGTAGAACAATATATTAATATCAAGAGTATTTTATGATAAAAATATACTTTTAGTTGTTTTTAATAAAATAAATAGCATAGTTGACACTAAATCATAAAACCAACCTTATTTATTTTGTAGATGAGGTTAGTAGATTGAAATATCAGTAAAATATTAGCAAAAAAGTTACAAAATCATTCATTTTTTTGCGTACAATCCCAAAACAACACGACATAATAACATTATCGGACTAAATTTAAGGAGTAATTTATTATGTCAAAAAAGAATAAATATCAAAATATCGCAGATGAAGAGTGTAAACAGGCTGTTATTTTTGCCCGAGTGTCATCGGAAGAGCAGAAAAAAGGCGCTTCTATTGACGCACAAATCAAAACGGTTGTTGACTATTGCGACAATCACAAATTTAAGATTTTAGAAACATTCTCTATTGTTGAAAGCTCAACCAATGGCGGTCGCAAAAAATTTTATGAGATGTTGGATTTTGTGAAATTGCAAAAGCATAAAACAGCCATAGTTGTAAATTGCGTTGACAGGTTACAGCGAGGATATAAAGAATGTGTTGAGCTTGATTTACTTAGAGAACAAGGTCGAATTGAAATACATTTTTACAAAGAAAGCTTAATAGTCACCAAAGACAGCAATTCCTCAGATATTATGCGTTGGGACATAGGTGTTTTTTCAGCTAAAACTTATGTCGGGTCATTAAGAGATAATGTCATCAGAAGTCAGGAATATAAAAGAGAACAAGGACAATGGCAATCTTGTGCTCCGGTCGGTTATTTAAATGTACCAAAAACCAAAACATCTCCTGCTGATATAATTATAGATGAAGAAAGAGCACCCAAGGTTAAAAGGCTTTTTGAAGAATATGCGAAAGGCGGCAGGACACTTCAAGATATTACCAATTTAGCCAGAACGCTGGGTTTATGCTCAAAAATGTGTACAGTCAATAAAACAATCAGCAGAGCTCAGGTACAAAATATTCTTAAAAATACTTTCTATATCGGATATTTCACACAAAAAGGCAAAGTTTATAAGCATAATTATCCGCTTTTTATTGATGAAGATTTATTCCGCATTGTTCAGGACACAATGGAAGGCAGGAAACGTGCACCGAGTAAGTTGTACTATGGCGATAAGCAATATGTCTTTACCGGTTTAGTCAAATGCGGATGTTGCGGCAGTTTAATGACTTGTGAAACCAAAGTAAAAGATGAGAAACATGCTTATAATTACTTAAAATGCAATAAATTACGTTCAAAATGCTCGCAAAAACCAATCAATGAAGCTAAAATCTTGAAACAGTTGGAACAGGAATTATCGTTACCTCTTGCCGTTAGTGACGATATGTTAAAAAATATCAAGTCAGAAGTCAAAAAGCAGCTTAAAGAGGAAAGAGTAAATACTGCGACTCTCAAACGGAATATTACTATTAAGATAAATCAATTAGACGAACAACTCAAAACCTTGTTTCGCGGTTATATTCAAGGCAAATGTGATGAGAAAATGTATAATGAACTCAAAACTGAAATTGAACTTGAAAAAGAAAAATTACAAAAAGATATGGACAGATACCTTGAAATTGATGATGAAACCGATGAAACCTTGGCAAATATCGCTGAAATCGCTGCAAATGTTGGAAAATTTCTAAAAAGTCCGATTATTTCGCAAAAAAGAGATATTTTAAATTTAATCTTATCGGACTGCAAAACGGAAGGAAAAAATATTTGTTTTTCAATAACTAAACCGTTTGATAAGCTGCTAAAAACGCCTGAAATTAACAAATGGTGCCGCTGGCAAGAATCGGACTTGCGACCCCGTCATTACCAATGACGTGCTCTACCACTGAGCTACAACGGCATAACCGAGATGAACATACAAAGCATTAATTTAAAAATCAAGCATAATTTTGCTTATTTTACACTTTTTTTTAATAAAAAAGCCCTAAAGTAAAGGCAAATTACTTTAGGAAGGCATTTCATGACTCAAAAACCCAATCCCCGGCGTTCGGATGTCCGTTTTGAAAAAGAGGCAAAGGCTCTGCGGAAAAATCTGGAAAAACGCAAAAAGCAGCAGGAAGCACGTGAAGAATTAAAAAAACAGACAAAGGAGAAAGCCCATGGACAAGATTAAAATTAACGGCGGTCGCCAGCTGAACGGCAAAATTTTTATCAGCGGTGCAAAGAATGCGGCGCTCCCGCTCATCTGTGCCAGTTTGCTAACAGATGAAACCGTTACGTTGACCAATATGCCGATGCTGTCTGATATTAAGGCAATGAATGCCCTTCTTGAACAACTCGGAACCCAGATTGACGTTTTTGATGATTTTGTTGACGGGCACGAAACCAAAACTTATTCATACCGCACCAAAGAGGCAACCAGCCTGGTTGCCCCCTATGATTATGTACGTAAAATGCGTGCTTCTTACTATGTTTTAGGGCCTCTGCTTGCAAGATACGGGCATGTTGAAGTGTCTCTGCCGGGAGGTTGTGCTATTGGAGCGCGTCCGATGGATATTCATTTAAGTGCTTTAGAACAGATGGGCGCTAAAATCGAAATTAAAAACGGTTATATCGTGGCGGATATCCAAGGGCGCTTGCAAGGTGCGAATATCATTTTCCACACGGCATCTGTCGGAGCAACCTGTAATATCATGATGGCGGCAACGCTTGCCGAAGGGATTACCAAAATTGAAAATGCAGCCAAAGAACCCGAAATTGGAGATCTGGCAGAGCTTTTGATTGCGATGGGTGCTAAAATCAGCGGCATTGGAACATCTAATCTGGTTATTGAAGGCGTTAAAAAATTGCACGGTGCCGCGCATAAGGTGATTGCTGACCGGATTGAAGCCGGTTCTTATGCTGTTGCAGCGGCAATGACGCATGGCAGGATTGAACTGATAAACGCCCAAGCAGATACGCTGGCATCGCCAATAAAAATTTTACGGGATTGCGGTGTTAAGGTTGAAGAAAAGGAAAACAGCCTGGTAGTGGATGCAACGCAGGCACACCTTGTCGGACAAGATGTCATGACGGATTATTATCCGGGATTCCCGACAGACCTTCAGGCGCAATTTATGGCGTTGATGATGATTGCCGAAGGGGCGTCCATGGTAACCGAAACAATCTGGGAAAACCGTTTTATGCATGTGCCCGAACTGTTGCGCATGGGTGCAAATATTAATGTTCACGGGCATGCTTCCGCCATTGTCAGGGGTGTAAAAAAACTTTCGGCGGCACCTGTTATGGCAACTGATTTACGCGCTTCTTTTGCCCTTGTTCTGGCCGGGTTAGTGGCAGAAGGGGAGACAACGGTTAACCGCGTATACCACTTAGACAGGGGATATGAACATTTGGAGGAAAAGCTCAAAGCGGTCGGTGCTGATATCCGCCGTGTCAAAGAAGATGATGAGGAATAAATGTTGTTGTAAATTGACTTTTACGCAAATACGTTATATATCATGAAAAGTATATATTTTTGAGGAGATTCGGGATGAAAAAATTTTTAACGCTTTTTGCTGCGGTTTTGGCACTGAGCAGCTGTTTTAAGAGCGATACATTTAAAGGCAAAGAATATAAGCTGTTGAATACGGATGGCAAGATTCTGATTACATTGGGTTTTGACAAAGATGAAAACCGTTTCTTCGGCAGCGTTGTAAACCGTTATTTCGGAACTTATACGGTTGATGGCGATAAAATCAGCTTGGAAACAGCCGGTTCGACAATGATGGCCGGACCTGAAACGGAAATGATGGTTGAACAGCAATATCTTGATGTTTTGCCGACAGTACAGACTTTTGCTTTTGATGATGGCAAGCTGGTTCTGACGACAGACAAAGATGAAATTTTGACATTTGAAGAAATTACGGTAGAAGAAAAAGCTGAAGCGGTTGCGGAAGAGGAAGCTGCCGAATAACTTTATAAATGGATAAAAAACAACGCTGGTTTTGCCAGCGTTGTTTTTTTGTGTGCTATCTACCTAAAACAGCGTCTTTTAAGCGTTTGAGCGTCGCCTGGGCAGTTGGGCGCGCTTTAGCGGCACCCTGTTGCAAAAATACTTCCACTTCGTCAAAATGGGCCATATAATAGTTATATTTCTCACGGGCATCTTTGATTTCGTTAATGACCGCGTCAAGAAGCATATTCTTTATGTGCCCGTAGCCGAGTTTCCCTTGGCGCAGGCCGTCTCCCATTTCTTGCAGCTGTGCTGGTGTGGCAATAGCCTTGTATATTTCATAAACCAAGATTTCATCAGGATTTTTGGGTTCTTCCATGGGGCGTGAATCTGTCTTGATGGAGAAGATGGATTTCTTAATGGATTTGTCATCTTCAAACAAAGGAATAACGTTGCCGTAGGATTTGCTCATTTTTCGCCCGTCCACGCCGGGGACGACGGCAACATGGTCATCGGTGTAATATTCGGGCAGCTTTAAAAGCTCTTGGTTGTAATGGGCGTTGATTGCGCCGGCGATATCCCGGGCGATTTCCACATGCTGCACCTGGTCTTTGCCGACCGGAACGATATCTGTATCATAGGCCAAAATATCTGCCGCCATCAATGTCGGATAAGTGTAAAGCCCCATGTTGATGCCGTCATCATCAGGTTTGCCCGCTGCCCGGTTTTTGTCAACCGCGGCTTTATAAGCGTGTGCTTTGTTCATGAAACCTTTTGGCGTATAGGCATAAAGGATGGTTGTGATTTCCGTAATCTCAGGCACATCGGACTGCCGATAAAAAACGGATTTTGCCGGGTCCAGCCCGCCGGCCAGATAAATGCAGGCGATTTCTTTAAGCTTCTGCGCCAAAACAGCCGGGTCTTTTTCAGCATTAATCGCATGATAATCGGCAATAAACATATAATGTTTGCCGCCGTTTTTGACCGCTTCGTTGCCCATTTGTATAGCCGGGCGGATAGCGCCTAGATAATTCCCCAGATGAGGGGTTCCAGTGGGCTTAACGCCGGTCAAGATAACTTTTCCTTCAAACATTTTCTTGTGCTTTCCTAATTTTTATGTTGTTTTTATTTATAAAATTGATACTCTATACGGCAGCTAAAATCAATTAAAAATTAACAACAGATAAAAATTAGGATAAAGCAGATGCTGGATATAAAATACATTGCCGAACACCCGGAAGAAATTAAAGACGGGCTGCGGAAAAAAGGTTGCGATATAAATTTGGAAGAACTTCTCTCCTTGTATAAAGACATTAACAAATTAAAAACCTCTGCGCAGGCTTTATCAGAAGAAAAAAACAAGCTCAGCAATTCTATTAAATCGGCTTCGGCGGAAGAGCGCCCGGCAATCATTGCCAAAAGCAAGGCGATTGGCGATGAATTAAAGGTTGAACAGGAAAAATTAAATGCCGAACAGGAAAAGTTTGACCTTTTAATGCTGCGCATGCCAAATATGCCTTCGCCGCAAAGCCCCGTCGGCCCGGATGATTCAGCCAATGTTGTCCGCCGCAAAGTCGGGCAGCCGCGCGATTTTGACTTTGAACCCAAAGACCATATTGAATTGATGGAGATTAACGATTGGGCGGAAATGGAGCGCATCGCAAAAGTTTCCGGTTCCAGGACTTATGCCATTAAAAATGATTTGGCCAAATTGGAGCTGGCAATGCATATGATGGTGTTGGATAAGCTCCGTTCCCATGGCTTTACGGTTATTACCGTTCCTTCTTTATCACAGGAGAAACCGTTGTATGGGCAGGGCTATCTGCCTTTTTCCAGAGACGAGGTTTACTATTTGCCGGCGGATGATTTATACTTGTCAGGAACGGCCGAGCTGATTTTGAATTCTCTTCGTGCCGGAGAAATCATGCAGGAAAACGAACTGCCGATTCTTTATGCCGGATTTTCACCGTGCTTCCGCAGGGAAGCCGGCGCCGCCGGAAAAGATACCCGGGGTTTGGTGCGTGTTCACCAGTTTATGAAAACCGAACAATTTGTTATTTGCAAAAACGATCTTGAAGAAAGTGAAAAATGGCACCAAAAGCTTTTGGCCATTTCAGAGGAAGTTTTGCAGGATTTGGAATTGCCTTACCAGGTTTTGGAAGTCTGCACCGGGGATATGGGAGCGCCCAAATACCGCCAATATGATTTGGAAGCTTGGGTTCCGAGCCAAAAATGCTATCGTGAAACGCATTCCTGCTCAAACATTACAGATTGGCAGGCACGCCGGACAAATCTTCGTTATCGCGATAATGCGGATGGCAAGGTAAAGTTTGCCCATACCTTAAACAACACGGGTATTGCCACGCCGCGCGCCCTGGTTCCGTTTATTGAAAACCATCAAAACGCGGACGGTACGGTAAACATTCCTGAAAAACTGCGCCCGTACATGGGAGGCATAAGCAAAATCGGCAAGAATGCTTAATCTTCAGCATTTAAAATATGTCCTGTTTGATTGGGACAATACTCTGGCGGATACCCGCCCGTTGCTGGTTGCTGCGGTGAATAGGGTTCTGTCAGAGTATAATCTTCCGGAATGGGAAACATCCAAGCAAAAAAGAAATCCTGATTTGTCTTTTAGGGATAATTTCCCGAATATCTTCGGAGAAAAGGCCGTGCAGGCTTATCAACGCTATACGGAAGTTTATCTGCAGGAAATTTCAAAACTAAAACCGGTTTCCGGCGCACCGGAGGCATTGGAATATTTCAGAAAGCAAAACCTGCCGCTGCTGATTATGAGCAATAAGGACCGTAAGCTTTTGGATATAGAAGTAAAACAGCTTTATAATCCGAAATGGTTTTTAAGAATTGTCGGCGGACATGAAGCGGCAAGAGATAAGCCTTGGCCGGAACATGCCTGGTATGCGCTCCAAGGGCTGCTTGCCAAGGATGAGATAACGCCGGATAAAGTTTGGATTATCGGCGACACGGCGCAAGACAGCCGTTGTGCTTTAGCGGCGGGCGCTTGCCCGATACGCATTGGAAAACCTATTTGGCAAACATCTGAAGAGCATTTGCCCGGTGTTTGCCATTTTGACAGTTTTGAACAATTTTACCAGGCTTTGCCGCAAGATTAGCAAATTGTTAAATGGAAAATGTTATGCTGTTATGAAACAGCTTAGGGATTTATCTTATGAAAAACACACCGGAATATGACTATCATAAAATGTTTCGCCGTTTATTTATCGGCGGTGCAGTTTTGCTTCTTTTGGCTTTTAATTACATCTGGCTTCAAGAATATATTTCTTCAAATACCGGCGTGATTAATGATTATCAGGGCGAAGAGGACATTTTGAAAAACCGCCCGCCTGCCGTGGCCGGATTATTTTATCCGGCGGCGGGTTCTCCTTTGAATGCCGCGCTTGATACTTATCTTGAAGGGCGGGTTTTAAAATCAGGAAGCGCCTATCCAAGGATTCTGATTGTGCCCCATGCCGGATACAAATATTCTGCTTTGGTTGCGGCCTCAGCCTATAAGGAACTGTTGCCTTACAAAGGAAAAATACGCAACGTTATCCTGGTGGGGCCGGCGCATAAAGTTGCTTTTTACGGTGTTGCTTTGCCCTCGTTTAAAAGCTTTTCTACGCCGCTTGGCAAGATTTCGGTCAACCAGGAAATGGTTAATAATATCGCGGAAAATAAAGATTTCTCCATATATGATTTGGCGCATAAAGAAGAACATTCGATAGAAGTTCAGCTTCCTTTTTTACAGAAGGTCCTTTCTAAATTTAAGATTGTTCCCATGGTATACGGTTCCGTGTCGCCGCAGGTTTTGGCAGAAGTTTTGGCGCCTTATTTGCAGCAGCCGGAAACAATGGTAATTTTTTCCGCAGATATGTCGCATTATCTGGATTATGATTCGGCAAAGATGCTGGATAACCGGACGGCAGAGCTGATTAAAGCCGGGCATCCGGAGGTGGAAAGCCATATGTCCTGCGGAGCGATAGGCGTAAATGCTGCCGTTTTGCTGGCAAAGCAATATGACCTGGCGCCCAAGCTTCTTGATTCTGCAAATTCAGGGGATGTTACCGGAGATAAAAACAGCGTTGTTGGCTATGCTTCGTGGATTTTTGCCAATAATCAGACAAAGCCGGAACCGGAATTGTCTGCAATTGAAAAAGAAGAGAAAAACCTGCAGCATTTTGCAGATGATTACGGTCCGGCACTGATGGCCGTTGTCCAGAAAAGCTTGCAGGATGCTGCGTCCGGAAAGAAATATATCCCTGAAAATGATGCTTTCCCGGATATCATGTATAACAAAGGCGCTTCTTTTGTAACACTAAACAAAAAAGGCAGGTTGCGCGGGTGTATCGGTTCTTTGGTGCCGCATAACGCCATTGTGCGCGATGTCGCTGCCAATGCTTACAAGGCAGCCATGGAAGATGAACGCTTTTCGCCGCTGAAGACAGAAGAACTTGAGGATATTGAAGCCGAAATCTCGCTTTTAACGGATTTTGAACCGATAGAATTTGCTTCTGAAACGGATTTGCTAAGCAAAATCCGCCCGGGAAAAGACGGGATAGTCATTCGGGATGGAAGCCGCCAAGGCGTTTTCCTTCCCTCTGTTTGGAAAGAACTTTCCGAGAAGAAAGAATTTTTAAATCATTTAAAGATAAAAGCGGGGTTAAGCCCAAATTATTGGTCAGACACGCTAAAGGCATACCGGTTTTATGTTGTGGAGGTTAAGTAAATGCAGATTAAAGGTTACGAATTGGCAATAAGCGAAGAAAAGCTGGATAAAATTCTGGCAGATGAAATGCTGCCGATTGAATTGATAGATTCGGATTTTGTGGGATATCAAAACTTAAGCGAAGGCGATAAAAAAGCCTTGGCGCATTTAATGCAGGCCGGAAGGGTGATGAACGATGTCGCCTTGGAGCAGGACCATCCGTTAAACCGTACTTTGAAAGCGGCATTGGAAGAAAGTGCCAAAACAAACTCCCACGCGCAAAAAGCCTTGCGCCTGTTTAACTCGTTAAACGGCGTTACGGGGCTAAACGGCATTGATCCTGAACCTGTCCAAATATTTAAAGATGTCCGCGGCTATAAAGGGCGCAATTTTTATCCGACAGATTTAACAGTTGACGAGTTTCACGATATTTTAATGAAAATGTTAAAAAACAAAGAAGTGGAAGAGGTCAAAAAAATCTTAAGCGCCCGCACAATGGTTCGCCGCAGCGGCGAAAAGCTGAAAGCAATAGATTATACCGTATATTTTGCCAAAGAATTTTCCGTCATTGCGAATGAATTGGAAGTTGCCGCCCATTATGCGCAAAACGACTTATTTAAAGATTACCTGGGCTGGCAGGCTCAGGCGCTTTTGCAGAATAATGAAGATATGGACATGCTGGCGGACAAGCATTGGGCGCAAATGCAGGATACGGATTTGGAATTTACGGTCAGCCGGGAAAATTATGATGACGAGATGACGCCGACAGTTTATGAAAATCCCCAGCTGAAAAACCTGTTGGAAGAAAACGGGATAGAAGCCGTTTCAAAAGACATGCTTGGCGTCCGCGTCGGCATAGTGAATAAAGAAGGAACAAAGCTGATTCTAAAATTCAAAGAACAAATGGCAAAATTGGCATCGCTTATGCCCTATAGCGGCAATTACCGCCAAAGCGTTGTGTCCGGCGGCGATGTCAACCAAACGATGGTTGATGTTGACCTTTCAGGGCTTTTTGGAGACTATGCCCAGTGCCGCGGCGGCATCACAACAGCACAAAACCTGCCCAATAATGACAAGCTTTCGGTTAAGACCGGCGGCGGGCGTCGGAATGTTTACCATCGCCAGGTGCGCATGAGCCAGGATAAAAAACGCACGGTAAAAATGCTTGATGCTTTGGTAGAAAAAGAATTGCACCAATATTTTAACCCCGAGGCGGAGCATATTTTTGTAATCGGCCATGAAAATGGGCACTCTCTTGGCCCCGACAGCTCTTATCAGGGCGCTTTGGGGATTTATAAGCATGTGATAGAGGAAAACAAAGCGGATGTTGTTTCTATTTCCATGATGCCCGAATATGTAAAAACAGGGGTGATTGATGAAAAGACGCTTAAAGAAGTTTATACGACCTGGATTATCCGTTTATTTTTAAAGGCGCGCCCCCAGCTTATTCAGCCGCACCGGGTCGGCGACCTGATTCATTTCAATTACCTTTTGGAACATGGCGCAATTTCTTTTTCCGCAGAAAACAAGCTGCGTATCCATTTTGAAAAAATGCCGGAAGTTATGCGCAAAATTTTAGAAGAGACAATCGCCGTGCAATTGTCAAAATCTCCTGAAAAGGCAAAAGAATTCATCGACAAGAACACGTCTTGGAACGAGCTTCATGAATATATTGCGGCAAAACAACTGGAATTAGGGCACAAACCTTACAAAGATATCAAGGCATACTTATAATGTATTACAGTTTTTTTGAAATTTTTACGATTGGCGTCGGACCGTCAAGCTCCCACACTGTCGGGCCGATGCGGGCGGCAAAAAGGTATTTGGAAAATCTGATTAGCCAAAATCTGCTGGAGAAGACAAATCGCATTGAAGCCGTTTTATATGGCTCGCTGGCGTTAACCGGCATCGGTCATGGCACACGCAAAGCGCTTATTTATGGTTTAATGGGGTTGGAAGCCGAAGCGATAGATCCGTCTGTTCCTTATGTTACTGCCGTGGCAAGGGATAAAATATTGCATCTCGGGCAGCAAAAAGCGGTAAGCTTTGATATCGACAATGATATTATATATGAAAAAGACACGTTTTTGCCGGAACATTCCAACGGCATGAAATTTACGGCTTTTGATGAAAACGGCAAAATTCTGCTTTCCGAAATTTATTTTTCTGTCGGCGGCGGAACTGTTGTAAGGCAAGATGAAGTGGGGCAGCGTGTCGCACGCCAGCCTTATAAAATTCCCTATGATTTCAGCAGCTGCCGGGAGTTGATGAATTTGGCCGAACGCAAAAAATGCATGATAATGGATTTGGTTCTTGAAAATGAATTTGCCATTCACGGCAAACAAAAATTTTTAGATGAAGTCAGCAAGATTCATAAAGTTATGCAAAATTCCATAGACCGGGGAATGAGCCATACGGGGGAATTGCCGGGCGGCTTGGGAATGAAGCGCCGCGCAGCGGAAATTTATGCGCGGCTTGAAGAAAACTTTCGCAAAAACGATTATGATCCGCTTTTGATGATTGATTGGATAAACCTTTGGGGTTTGGCGGTGGCGGAAGAAAATGCCGCCGGCGGGCAGATTGTAACGGCGCCGACAATGGGTTCGGCGGGGATTCTCCCCTCTGTTATCCGCTATTATGAACGCTTTGCCGCGCATAAATCGCCTTTTGATATCGAACGCGGGCTGTTAGCCTTTTTTACAACCGCCTCAGCAATATGCAGCCTGTACCGGAGCAATGCATCTATTTCCGGAGCTGAAGTCGGGTGCCAGGGCGAGGTCGGCGTTGCGTGTTCGATGGCGGCGGCGGGGCTTGCCGCAGCTATGGGAGCAACGAATTCTCAAATTGAAAATGCCGCGGAAATTGCCATGGAACATAACCTTGGGTTGACTTGCGATCCTCTGAATGGATTGGTTCAGGTGCCGTGCATTGAACGCAATGCAATGGGTGCTGTCAAAGCCGTAAATTCGGCGAGGCTCGCCATGAAAGGCAGCGGCGAACATCTGGTCAGCCTGGACAGCGTGATAAAAACCATGTTTGACACCGGCATTGATATGAACAACAAATATAAGGAAACTTCATTGGGCGGTTTGGCGGTTAATGTTGCCAATTGTTGATGATTGCTTTTTTTTGCTTGCCAAAAGGCACAAGTGGTTCATACTTTTTTCATAAATAATGAAGAAAGGAATAATTAATGTTTGGAAAGGCATTTAAGGGAGAGCTTGGTTTAGCCGCGACCTTTTGGAAATTTGGCTTTATCGGGATTGTCATCTTTGGGGCGTTGGTATCGTTTTTTGCTAAAATGCTGAATGGCTACCTGCAAGGAAGAAGCGTTTATAACTTTTTCATGCATAATTTTCACTTTGTTTATTCGGACAAGATGAGCATATTCTGGGTTCTGTGCTACTATTCGGCGGCAATCTGGATGGTTTTTTACACGCTGTATATTGTTAAAGGCGTATGGATAAGTGCGGGAACATATGAAAAAAGCCGTTGGCTTGCATTTTTTGCCAGGCTTTTCATTTCTTTGCTGGCCGCTTTTTATTTATATACTTTTCCGGTAATTAAACTTTTTTAGGAAAAATTGAATGAAAAAAATGATATTGCTTTTGCTGCTTTTCTTATCTGCCTGCGAAATCGGCAAATTTGACCCGGAACGGAAAAAACTTTATGAAAATTCCGGCTGGAATGAATTATATCAATAAAACAGCGTGCTATTTTGCTGCAGGCGGCGTGTAAGTGTCCACAATGCTGGGCTCATAGCCGCTGCCGCTTTCGCAGCGATGATAATATTGGCACCCTTCTGCGGCACAATCTGTTAAAGTTTCGCCTTCAGGGCAGGCAACGGTCGTAATGTCATATCCCAGGCATTCTTTGGCACATTTGCTTTCGCGGATGCCCTCCGCAAGTTCTTCCATTCCGCCGTCCCAATCCACAATGCTTCTGGTCGTGGCTTCTGCCGGAGCGGCATAAATGCCGAGTGCCAAACCCAAATAAAGAAGATGTTTCATGTTTAAACTCCTTATAGTGATAAGTTTATCATAAAATTAAAAAGTTAATTTATTGCAAATAAGGCTTTAATGATATATTTTAACTGCAAACAAGGGGAAATATGTATAAATTTTGGCTGCAAATTCAGGAAAATTTTTTTAACGAGCATAACCGCTGGTATATTTGGATTCCGGTAATTTTTGGCGCAGGCATAGGCACCTATTTTCTTCTCCCTTCAGAACCTCCGCTATGGGGAACCCTCGCGGTAATAGAAACATTAATTATTGCTGCGGTTTTGTTTCGCCGCTCCCTGTCTGTTTTGTTTATCTTGGGAATTCTGGCGGTTTTTACGGCGGGGTTTGCAAATATGCAGCTGCAGGCTGTTTATCAAAGCAAGAAATTATATCCTGCGCCGAACGGAAAAGAATATTTGCATGGGCGGATTTTAAAAAAAGATTATAATGCCGCCGGCGCTTTAAGGCTGACGATTGAAAATGCAAAAAATTTTGAAGGCAAGCCGCTGGGAAAAGTCAGGGTAACGCTGCGGGAACACCAAGAAATCCGAGAAGGCCAATGCGTGGAAATGGTTGCAAAATTAATGCCTTTCTTTTCTCCGGCAATTGTAGGCGGCTATCAGTTTGACCGCAGAGCCTTTTTTGATGGCTACAGTTCAGGCGGATATGCCTTAACCAGGGCTCTGCCTCAGGAATGCTCGGAACCCATGCGCTTACGGGATAATATTGTTTATGGAATAAATGCGCTCCGTTCAAAAATCGTCGGGCGGATAAAGCAAATCCTTCCGCCCGATGAAGCAGGAATTGCTGCGGCCGTTATTGCCGGAAAAAAGGGGGAAAGCTCTCCCAAAATCACGCAAAACTACAGAGATTCCGGTTTAGCACATTTCTTGTCGGTTTCAGGGCTGCATATGAGCATGATTGCAGCCTTGGGTTTCTTTTTTATTAGGTTGATTTTAGCCTTGGTGCCGTCTTTTTCCCTGCGTTATGATTCAAAAAAAGCAGCCGCCCTTTTTGCGATTTTTATAAGCTTTGTATATTTGTTGATATCCGGAATGGAAATTCCGGCGCAGCGGGCTTTTATCATGACCTTTGTCGTCTTGTTGGGCATATTGTTTTCAAGGCGGGCCATTTCAATGTATACGATTGCCTGGGCGGCGATGGCGGTTTTAATAATCTCGCCCCAGGCCTTGACCGGCCCAAGCTTTCAAATGTCTTTTGCCGCCGTTGTCTGTCTGGTTGCCTTCTATGAAAAATATGCCGGAGCTTTATATAAATTTTTATCCGGAAACGGGCGCCCCATAGGGTTTGTTTCCAAAACATTGCGGGTTGTCTGGGCTTATCTGGCGGGAATTGTTATATCGGATTTTGTTGCCAGTGCGGCAACCTTGCCTTTTGCGATTTATCATTTTAACAAAGTTGCATTGTACACGAGTTTGGCAAATCTGCTGGCCGGGCCGATAATAGGGATAATCATTATGCCATTTATCCTTTTTTCTTTATGCCTGATGCCTTTGGGTTTGGCGGAATATCCTTTGCGTTTGGCCGGATTAGGAATAAGCTGGATAAATAAGATAACCGATTGTGTTTCAACGCTTCCTATGGCAGCGCCAAGCGTCTTAGCCATGCCGCTTTGGGGGCTGTTGGCGATAACCCTGGGCGGATTATGGCTTTGTATCTGGACCAAACCCTGGCGGAAATGGGGCTGGATATTTATCGCTTTGGGAATGCTAAGTTTTTGTTTCGTTAAGAAACCATTGCTCATGGTAAATTCCCGGGCAAATTTAATCGCAGTTCAAGACAATGCAGGGAATATGATTCCGCTTCCCGGCTGCGGAGAAATTTTTACAAGAAAAATCTGGCTGGAAAAAACGGCTTCCCCGCCCTTGGACGCAGAACAAAAGAAATTGCTAAAACAAATATACAAAGGGAAAAGGCGGCAACCGGAATGGATGGACTTAATTTGCGATGAGAGCAAATGTACTTACAAAACGCATTTCGTTTACTATAAAGAAGGGCGGCTGCAAGTGGACGGGAAGGATTTTGATACCCGGCAAGCTTTAGGCGCGCAGTTTTATAAAAAGGGCGGGAAGATAAAAGCAGAAACGGTCAGGGAATATATCGGGCACAGGTTGTGGAACTGACTATTTCTGATTCCAACGCCCGGAATCATCCTGCTGCCAGTAAAAACATTCATAATTGGCGTTCTTACAAGTTTTCCAGAATGCTCTGGCCTGGACGAGTGCCGTCTCGGCATTGCCGTCAAAAATATTAAAGACCCGTTCAAATTTTTCAAGCTCACCCGGTTCTGCGGCTGCACCATCGGTCAAAAATAAAAATACGGCGCCGTTTGGATTGTCGTCTCCCGATGTCAGCCATATCGGCTGCATTTCCGCATTGCCGTCTTTGCGGCTGCCATGAGGGAGAAAAGACTGGTCATCATAGGTCCAAAGCTGCGTGTTCAAAAATTCCACCCGTTCTTCATTGCCGATTTTAACCAGGATTTTTTTTCCTGTGGAATAGGCTTTTTCTAAAAGCTTAGGCAAAACATTTTCCAGGCTTTGTTTTTGCAAATGGTAAAAATCAATACGCGGCATTGGCTTTTCCTTTTAATTTTAAAGCGACAAAATTCGGCAGCTCGTTATTTTTTAACATAAGCAATACCGGGCGCCTGTTATCCCTTTTCGCTTCATTAATAAGCTCTTTCATTTGCGCAGCGTTGAGCAGTTCAGCCTTGTCCATCTGGATAATGACATCTCCTTCGCGGATTCCTTTTAATGCCGCATCGCTGCCGCTGACGGCTTCCAGGACAACCACGCCGGATGTTCCAGGCTCAAGTTGGTATTTATCCTGTAAATCCGGCGTTATGTCAGCAATGCGCAAATCCAAATCTTCTAAAAACACGCCGCCTTCTTTTTCAGAAACCCCTGCGGACGGGGCCGTCGCCGTTTGAGGGGCTTCAGGCATTTTTTCAATCTTTATTTTTTTATTAAACTGCTCTTTATTCCGGCGGAATATGATTCCTTTTTCTGTTCCGGGGAGGGTCTCCGCAACCATTCTGGAAAAATCCCGAGCCTGCAGAATTTCATCATCTCCAAAGGTTAAAAGTATGTCTCCGGCCTCAATGCCGGCAGCAGCTGCGGGAGAATTCGGCGCCACATCGGAAACCAACACGCCCTTTGTTTTTTCCATGTTCTGGGATGCGGCAATATCTTCCGTCATCGGCTGCACTTTAAGCCCGAGCCAGCCGCGTTCGACTTTCCCTTTTTGTTTAAGCTCTTGGATGACAAACTTGCTCAAATTCACAGGCAGTGCAAAACCGACGCCCATGCTGCCGCCGGATGTTGAATAAATGGCACTGTTAATTCCGATAACTTCGCCTTGCATATTAAACATCGGTCCGCCGGAGTTCCCTTGGTTAATGGACGCATCTGTCTGAATAAAGTTATCATAAGGTCCCGATTCGATGTCGCGCGATTTGGCAGAAATAATTCCGGCTGTAACGCTTCCGCCCAAACCAAAAGGATTGCCTATTGCCAAAATCCAATCGCCGATTCTAATCTTGTCTGAGTCGCCCAACCGGGCATAAGGAAAAGGCTTCTGCCCTTCAATTTTTATCAGGGCGAGGTCTGTCTTCTCGTCTGCGCCGGCGATTGACGCTTCGTAAGTTTTGTTTTCGGCGGTCGTCGCCATGACTTTGACCGCCCCCGAAATAACATGGTTATTGGTAATGATGTAACCTGTTTCATCAATTAAAAAACCGGATCCCAAAGAAACATGACCGTCTCCTTTTGAAAAAAGAGGCGTTTCCTGGGCGGATACAGAAAGTTCCTCATTTTCCTCCGGTGTGCCGATAGTTGAAATATTGACAACCGTCGGCAGCAGCCTTTCAGCTAAATCTGCAAAAGATTCCGGCCTCCTTTCCTGTGCCTGAAGGGCAGGAGCCAAAGCAAAGAACAGCAAAAAGGGCAGGGCTTTTTTCATGGATTACCTTCTTTTTTGCGGGCTGTTTTGAAAGAATTCAAAAAATTCCGAATTTGGCGACAAGACCAGATTTGTTTTTCCGTCGGCCAAGGCTTTGCGATAAGCTTCTAATGAACGGTAAAAGGCATAAAACTGCGGATCGCTCCCGGCCGCCTGATTCCAGATTTGAATAGCTTTATTATCGCCTTCGCCTTTCAAAATCTGTGCTTGTTTATCCGCTTCGGCAATGATAATTGTTTTTTCTTTATCTGCTTTGGCGCGGATTTGCTGGGCAGTCTGCTGCCCCTGGGCGCGAAACTCTTTTGCATCTCTCTCTCGTTCTGTCTTCATGCGGGCATTGATTGCCTGCAAAACTTCAATCGGCAAATCTGCCCGGCGGATGCGGACATCGGCAACGCTGACGCCAATCTGCTCGGCATCTGTTTTGACGGCCTTGCTGATGTTGCGCATAATTTCAGTGCGCTGCTGCGACAGGAGTTCTTGCAGGGTTATGCGTCCCAAAATCTTGCGGACGGATGAATTGACAATTTCTTCCAGCTTGCTTTGGGCTTGCAGCTCGGTACGGACCGTTTTGTAAAATTTAAGCGGGTCGACGATTCTGTAACGGGTAAAGCTGTCCACGTCCAGGCGCTTCTTATCGTTCAAAACGACTTCCTGCGCTGGCGGGTCAAGATTAAGCAGGCGTTTGTCATAAAAAACAACATTCTGAATAAATGGAACCTTTAGCTTAAGCCCCGGTTCCTGAACGACTCTCATCGGTTCGCCAAACTGCAGGACAATGGCTTGTTCCGTTTGGGTAACCACATATAAGGAGTTTGCCAGAAGCAAAACAAATATGCCCAATATCGCGGCGCCGTAAATAGCTGTTTTTTTCATCTTAACCCCTTTCTATAGACTATTTTTGTTCAGCGGAAGAAAAGGAAGAACCGGCGCGCCGGATTTTTCCTGTTGGATAATGGTTTTATCCGTGTTTTTCATAACTTCTTCCATGGTTTCCAGATAAAGGCGCTTGCGCGTAACTTCCGGGCCTTCTTTATAGGCTTTTTGAACGGAAATAAAGCGTTCGGCATCGCCTTGGGCGCGATTAATGACAGCTTCTTTATAAGCCTGGGCGTCTTGCAGGCGCTGCGCGGCTTCGCCCCGTGCCTTCGGCAGGATTTCATTGCGGTAAGCTTCCGCTTCGTTTTTAAATCTTTCCATGTCGGCTTTTGCACGTTGAACCTCATTAAACGCATCGACAACCTGCTTGGGCGGGTCGGCCTTTTGCAGTTTTACGCGCACGATTTGAATGCCGGCGCCGAATTCATCCAAAACTTTTTGCAATTCTTCTTTTGTATCGTCTTCGACTTTTCCGCGGTCGCCGGTAATAATCGGCTGCATTTCGGACTGCCCGACAATTTCTCTTAAAACAGACTGAGCCGCAACGCGAACCGTTTGGTCGGGACTGCGCATGTTAAACAGATAATCTTTGGCATCTTTGATTTTCCAGACAATTGTCAAATTGATGTCAACAATATTTTCATCGCCGGTCAGCATATGGCTTTCAGTGAAGTTATTATTCCGGGGTTCGGCAACGCCGAGGTTAATGCTTCGTTCTTGGGTGATGTTGACCTTGTCGACGGTTTCAATCGGAAAAGGCAGATGATAATGAAGCCCGGCTTCCGTCGTATCGACATATTTTCCAAAGCGCAAAACCACGCCTTGTTCATTCGGTTCGACTTGATAAATGCCGGAAGCCAGCCATAACGCGGCCAATATTAAAAATCCAAACTTCCAGTTGAAGTCAACCCCTTCGGGCTTTTTCAAATGCATATCGATAATTTTTGCGCTGCCGGCAGTCGTTGTGCCGTCATTTCCCCAGGGAGAGGATGTTCCTTCATTGTCCCACGGATTGGGTGTTTTGCTCATATGTGCACCTCTGCTTGATTAATTTGTTGCAATAGACATTTATATAATATAATTATGACGTAAAGACAATTACTGATTTTTTATCAACAGGGGGCGGCATGGAAGAACAAGTTAAAAAGATTGTTGAAAAATATTTTAAGGCAGAGCAGGTTGAATCTGTAAAAATTTTTGGTTCGGGGGTAATTGTAACTTTGATTGCCGCGCCTGACGATGCACAAGCCGAAGCTTTGAAAAATGAAATTATGCAGCTTTCCGGAATTGATAAAGCTGCGGTTGTCTTCACCGGTGAAAAATCTGTGCAGCCTCTGGGAAAAGAACCTGCAAAATGGCAGCTTCCCAATGTTAAAAAGGTTGTGGCTGTCGCTTCGGGAAAAGGCGGCGTTGGAAAATCGACCACGGCGGTAAACCTTTCTCTGGCTTTAAGCCGTTTGGGGCTGAAAACGGCGTTGTTTGATGCCGACATTTACGGGCCGTCCATTCCGACAATGCTGGGCTATGAAGGCGTGGCGCCGATTAGCCGCGATGGCAAAACCTTTGAGCCTTTTGAATTCAAAAACGTACAATCAATGTCCATTGGAACCCTGATTCCGAAAGACCAGCCTTTAATTTGGCGCGGCGCTAAAGCCTGCGGGGCGATTGAACAGCTGATGACGGAAACGGATTGGGCTGAAATCGACGTGATGGTTTTAGACATGCCTCCCGGAACCGGAGACATCCAGTTAACCATTTCCCAAAACATGGATTTGGCTGGCGCGGTTATTGTTTCCACGCCGCAAGATATTGCTTTGATAGATGCTGTCAAAGGCGTCAATATGTTTAGGCGGGTTGACGTGCCCATTTTAGGGATTGTCGAAAATATGAGCTACTATGTCTGTGAAAACTGCGGAACGCGGGCGGATATCTTCGGGCATGCCGGCGCTCAAAAAGCGGCAGCAGATTTGGGCGTGGATTTCCTTGGCGAGATTCCTCTGCACTTTGATATTCGTTCTTTATCAGATGCGGGAACGCCGATTGTGCTGGCCAAGCCTGAAAGCCCTTATACGAAAGCTTATATGGATATTGCTGAAAAAATTAAAAATAAACTGGAGCTTTAATGTTTGTTGAAGTCTTTATGCTGGCACTTGCTTTGGCCGTTGATGCTTTTGTCGTTTCATTTTCCTATGGGCTGATTATCAAAAAAGGGAAAGGCCGGGCAGCGTTAAAGCTGGCTTCTGCAACAGGCGGCGGACAGTTCGTTATGCCGGTTTTGGGGTGGTATGGCGCGCGGATGGTTTACGATTCTATTGCCGCAGTGGACCATTGGATTGCTTTTTTTGTTTTTTCGGCTCTTGGTTTAAAAATCATTATAGATTCTCAAAAAAACAAATGCGGCAATGATGTGCCAAAATCGTCGCTCCTGACTTGGAAAGTTTTATTTTTAATTGCGGTGGCCACTTCTGTGGATGCCTTTGTCAGCGGTTCAATGCTTTATTTTATGAACATTCCGATATGGCGGGCAGCCCTGCTGATTGGCATGGTTACTTTTCTTCTCTCAATTGTTGGGTTTAATTTTTGCCGGATATTTAAAAAAATAAACACATCCTGGTTGGAAACGGCATCGGGCATTATTTTAATTTTGCTCGGCGTAAAAGTGCTTTTTGAGCACTTATCTTGATTTCCAGCGAATGCGGATGCCGGCAAGTTCCCGCCCGTCTGTTACGGATGTAATGCTGTGCAGCGTTGTTAATCCGGAAACTTCTGTTGCCACATTAACTTCTTCGCCAAGCTTGCATTCCTTTTTAAATGCTATTTCAATATCCTGCACCTGGTAGGCATCGCGAAAACCGTAATCAATCGCTTCCAGCGCCCAGAGCGGATAAACGGCATTGTTAACATGTTTGTTAAAATCAATATCGTCATAACGCACCAAAAAACGGCGCTGGCAGTCAATACGTCCGACGCTTTCCATTTTTTCAAAATCTCCGTCAATGGAACGTTCTTCAATAATTTGATATTGCGGAAGGTTTTCCCGCAGCCCGACAGGGCGTTTTTTCTCAAAATTAATCAAAATCCATTGGCTGGACGCGCGGATAATAACTTTCCCGCTTTCATCATAAACCAAAAAGTCGCGGATGGCGCCCAGGCGTTTTTCAACGGCGGGCCAGGTTTCAACCGAAATTTTTTCATGAAGTTTCGGCAGGCGCTCAATAATGATGCGGTAATTGGCGCCCACCCATGCCAAGCCTTTTTCAAGGCAGAAATCCAAGCCGAGCCCAAGGAGCCCGGCATGGGTATCTGCCATATCCTGAAAAATATTCATGAGGGTTACCATGCGCAGAAAACCGTCTTTATCACATTCGTAACTGCGAATAAGATATTCTTTGCTAAACTTTTGCATGGCTGTCTCCTTTATTTTTTCTTTGGTGCAAATATTCCTTAAATTTATTCAGGCAGCGGCGGCGGCTGATGGTCCTTTTAAGAAAGCCCTCGCCGGAGGATGGCTTTTGCAAAACAGGATGCGGTTCCCGGCTGTCTTTGGTGAAAATCATCCAATGAGCGTTTTCTTTGTTTGCTAAGACGGCGTCATTATTGTCAAATTTATAAACATATCCGTTATGCGGCGTATATTTAATCAGGCGGATAGAGAGAAACTCTGCCAATTTTCGAAAATAATCGATTACAAACACCGGGCAATGCGTCGGAATAAAACCGCTGTAGGGCAATATTTTGGTTAAGGCTTCAAAATCCTTCAAAAAGCCATGTCCGCAGGCCTGAAGCTGCGGATAGTTTTCCAATGCCGCAAAAGGAATGTTATGGGCGTTAAATTTGCCTTTGAGCGGATTAAAATAGCTTATCGCCGTGATTAGCCCGAAGCTGTTTTTTTCATGTGCGCCGAATTCTTGGGGAATGTCGTTAAACGTGCCGATAACCACAAAATTCTTGCCGATGGTTTTAAAATCCACATGAGGGTAATAATAAACCTTGATTCTGTTTCCGGCAAGTTTGCCAAAGTCGATGCCGTATTGCTGCAACATCCGCAGGTAGCTGTAAAAGTCGCGGCTTCCGTAAAAAATAACGTCTTTTTTATATTTGAGCGCTGCCAGAAATGCTAAAATATACATTTGCTGATGTGTCGGATAAACGGGAATAAAAACTTTTTTGTTTTTGTTTTTTCTAAGCAGGTTGTAAAAACAGCGGAGGTTTTCTTTCTCTGTTACGGCGTAACCGTCCTTAACGATGTCGCAACAGTCTGCAACTGTCCAATTTATCTCATGCGCGCGCTGTCTCAGGCGTTTAATATCTGTCGGCTTCCGAAAGCAAGTGCTGGCATCAAGCTTCATGTCTCCGGTATGGTAGACCGTGGCATAAGGCGTTTTAATAATAAAGCCCATTGCGTCAAAACAAGTATGAGAGGCGGCGACAGCTTCAATTTCCATGTTGCCGATTTGTAAAATGTCGCCGGCTTTTATGATGGTATACGCCGGGCGCAAAGATTCCGGAAGGTGAAATTCGTCGCACAAGTCATCCAAAATTATTTTTGTATACTTGCCGCCATACAGCATAGGAAGCCGGACCCCGGCGCGGACATAATGGATAATCCCGTTCAAATGGTCGGGATGGGAATGCGTCAGCAAAAGTGCCTGCGGACGATTCTCCGCTTGCAGCAATCGGGTAATGTCAGGCACCGCGGCAATGGCATTTTTAATGCCAAAAGCCTGATAATTGTCAAATTTCCCAAGGTCGATAAGGATTGTTGTCGAGGCGTTTTCTTCGGATAGGGTGTAGCGGTAACAATGCCCGCTGATTTGATCGGGATTATTACCGCCTAACGGCTGCCAAAACAAGCCGTGCCCATTATCCGTAATTTTCATTTTTGTTAGTTAAGGCCTTTGTTTCTACGATATTCAGCCAATTTTTGAGCCCGCCATTCGTTGGCGTTTGCGCGGGCGTTCTTTTTGGCTCTGTTAATCGTATTCTTAACATATTCCGCTTTTGCTTTTCCAGTATTATTTAAAAGCGGTGCACTGCTTTTTTGCAGGCTGGCCATTTTTACTTTTTCATAAACAGAAACAATTTTCTTTTTATATTTCTGTGCTTTTGTCGGAACGCTGGAATGATAGGCCATTGCGGCATTCAGCCAGTCTTTTCCTTTGGTTTTATATAAGTTTGTTAAAAACTTTGCGCCATATTCCACATTTTTTTCAGGAGATAAAGCATCCTCAACAGACTTAAAAGCATTGCCGTGATAAGCCAGATTAATCTGCATGCAGCCGACATCTATGCTTTTTACGCCTTGTTTTTGAAGTTCTTTAACCTTGCGGACAGCCTCGGCTTTGGTGTTGAAAAACATTCCCTTGCCCTGGGCGTTAACCGTCCATGGCCAAGCCAAACTCTGTTTGGCGTTTTCATTCCAGCGGCCTGTTTCCACATTGGCGATTGTTGTTAACAAATGTTCTTTAATTTGATATTTTTTCTCAAATTTTTGAGCGGCATTTCCGCAAACCAAGGCGTCATCTGTAAAGCTATTGTGCGCCTGAGCCTGCACCGGCTGAATAAGCATCAGCAGTATTAAAAATAACATTAAACAATTTGATACGAAAAAACGCATCCCTCTTATCCCTTAAAATGCCACAAATATCCCTTATGCAACCCTCGTGCCAATTTCAATTTGCTTAAGGCGGACCGACCCAGTCGGATTTTAAGGTACGTTAACCAAAAAGCCAGAGCCCTTGCTTTTGAAGAACCAGGCAATTCTAAAAGCGCTTGCAAATAATATAAGCATTGCAAGCATAAAAACAAGTTGGGTGTATAACACAGTTATTTTTTTAAATCCAGTAAAAAATGCGCCAGATTCTTGATTGCCTGGTATGTATCTAAGCTAATCTTTTGAAACTGCGTATTTTTTTCTTGGCTTTCTTCATCGCTGTATAAGCTGCGGTTGATTTCCAGTTGCAAGCTGTACATCTGCTTGCGCGGCTGGCAGTAGTTAAAGGTGATGAAAGCCCCGGAATATGGGCAGTTGAAGGCTGTTTCATAACCTTCTTTCTGCAATTCGTTATATAAAAAATTATACATTTCCGGCGGGCAGCTTTGCTCAAACAGCGTTCCCAAACAAAAGTCGATTTCTTTTTGTTCAGGCATTGATTTAAATATTTTAGAAGGCATGGAGTGGCAATCTAAAAGCAGGCAAAAGCCAAATTTTTTTGTAACCTTGTCAATCAGCTGTTTTAACTTTTTATGGTAAGCGTCATAAACATATCTGATGCGTTCTGAAACTTCTCCAAAGTCAAGCTTTCCGTTGTAAATGGGGCTGTTGTTTCCCGAGATTCTGTGAATGACGCCCAGCCCGACGCGGCACCGGCGCCCGACAGCGGTATTCTGCTCCGGATAATTATAATACATTTCCGGGTCAAGTTCTATTTTATCGCGGTTAACGTCAATAAAAACTCGGGCGATATTCATGGAAACCATCGGAATGCCGAGTTTTGTCAGGGGCATGACGAGCTCATCGACATAAGTGTCGCAGCTTGATAAAAGCTCTTTAGGCGGCAAGAGGGTGTTTTCTGCAAAGCCTTCCGGCAGAATCCGCCCGGAATGCGGAACGGATAAAACCAAGGGAAATTCAATATTATCTGCAGAATATTCCTCAAAAACGGGAAGCTTTTTATAATTTATCTTAAAGTCCAAATTTTTTTCAGCCACGTTTAACCCCTTTGCAAATGTCTTAAAAGGCTAACATGGAGAGTCTTAAATTTTTGATAACAATAATAAGAAAAATATGCTTGCATTTTAGATTTTGATAAGTTATACAATGAAGCACCGCCAGTCTCGTGGTGAAACGGTTATCACGTATCCTTGACATGGATGAGTCGGCAGTTCAACTCTGCCCGAGACTACCAATAAAAAATCCCGGCTTTTAAGCCGGGATTTTTTTTGTTATTGTGCTTTTTTCATTTGGTGATATTGCCAGAGCATGATGATGACAATGTAAGGCAGAAAAACTTCCGCGCTTTCTTCCAAAAGGGAGAAGCTTTCAATCATCTGGCGGGAAAGGGGCTCTTCATGCGAATGGCGGTAATTGCCGGGAAAACGGTCAAAAAACTTTGATAAGACCAACATGGTGCACAATGTTGCCGTTGACCAGGTCAGCGTATTCATCTTAAAAAATGAAATAATTAAATATTTGGTATATTTAACAGCCAGATAGGCAATCGCCGCGAAAACGGCAAGCAGAACGGCACCGAAAATAATTTTTTCGCTCAGCGGATTCGCCGGATTCAGAAAAAATCTTGATTTAAACGGAGTCGTGTCAGTTGCGGAAAGATGATGCTGTATTCCCATTTCCCGCAGAAAGGCGCATGCGCCAAGAAGGATGAAAATAACGTAATCAAGACGTTTTCCGGAAAAATCCTTATAATAAAAAACAAAAGCCAGCAGCATTAAAACATATCCGGCATGGGTCAGGTGTTCAATCAGTTCGCCGTCTTCAGTGATTTGGAATTTTAATTCCGGGAAGAAGAGCAAGACGATAGTCATGCCGAGAAGCCATAAAATGGTAACAAAAATCGGCGTAAACAAAGGGGACATTAAATATTTTTTCATGACTGGTTCCTTATATAATAAATTATGGTGTTAACTTAAAACAAAGTCTTAATGAATACAATCCAAATTTTGAATTAAGGCAGAATTAAATGCAAAAAGATGTTTATATTTTTCGCCATGGCGAAACAGATTATAATAAAGAAAAACGCTGGCAAGGCTGCGGCATAGACAGCGAGCTGAACGCGGCGGGCATCGCGCAGGCGGAAAAGCTTGCCGTTAATTTGTCCGGTAAAAATCTGGAAATTATTTGCTCCAGCCCAATGAAACGTGCGCTGAAAACCGCGGAAATCGCAGCAAGTTTATGCGCCGTTCCCATAGTTGTCATAGCCGGCTTGCGCGAAGGATGTTTTGGCGAAGCGGAAGGAATGCTCAAAACGGAGGTTGCGCAAAAATTTCCGGATGTGTTTAACATGTGGTATTCTCCTGAAAATGACATGGATGTCCGGTTTCCGGGCGGGGAAAGCAAGCGGGAAATGCAGGAACGGATGCTTGATGTTTTAAAACAGGTAGAAAAAATGCCGCAAAACATAATAGGGATATCTTCGCACGGCAGCTCAATCCGCTATCTTTTGATGGCTTTCGGACACCAACCGTCAAAAATGGAAAATACCGCATTATACCATTTGGCATTTAAAGACGGAAAATGGCGTCTGGCATCGGAGAAGGCATAAAAAAGGCATGCCGCGGCATGCCTTTTGAAAATTGTGGATTTGTTAGCAGAAATTATCAAATTCCTTTTTGAGATTGCGTTCAAAAATGCTGTTTAATGTCGTCTTAATATCGGCTTTTTCATAAATTGCCTTATATAAAGCCTGGCAAATCGGCATGTCGATATTTTCTTTATCCGCAATTGCCTTAACCGCTTTAAGCGTAGGGACGCCTTCAGCCAGTTTGCCGAAATCTTCGCCTTTTGCAAACTTTTCGCCAAAAGTGCGGTTATGGCTGTAGGGGGAAAACAATGTTGCTTCATAATCGCCTAAATGGGCTAAGCCGTAAGCAGTTTGCGGATTGCCGCCCATATGTTTGATAAAGCGTCCGACTTCAATCGGGGCGCGCGCCATTAGAGCGCCTTTCAGCCCATGCCATTCCAAGCCGTCCAGAATGCCGGCGGCAAGCCCGATAACATTTTTCAAAGCCGCGCCGACTTGGTTTCCGATAAGGTCTGAACCGTAATAAAAACGGATAAGTTCGCTTTGCATGGTCTTAATCCAAAAATCTTTGGTTTCTTCTTCATCGCTGTCAATCACGGCACAAGAAGGGACTTTCTTCATGTAATCCTGAACATGTCCCGGACCTGCCAAAACCGCGATATGGATATCTTGGTCGATTTCTTCGCGCATAACGTCAAACATGATTTTTGAACCGGGTTCTTCCAACCCTTTCATAGCCAAAAGAAATTTTTTGCCCTTTAGGTCATAAGCGTTAAGTTCTTTGCACAAGCCTCTGAAATATTGGCAGCCGATTGAAATAATAATGGCGTCGTTTTTCAAAACGGCAGGCAGGTTGTCATGCAAAACCATGTTGTCTGACAATGACAGATATGGATTCTTTCTGGTTTCTTTAAGCTCGATAAAATTAGGAGAGGTGGGAATGTCGTACATGTCCAGGCCAAACCCACGGTAATTTGCCGCGTACCAGCCCAAAAAAGTTCCCCAGCGCCCGCAGCCGATTAAAGATATTTTTTCCATGATAATCTCCTAAATGAATAACATAATAGATAGCAGTACTTCAAAAAGAGTTTTTTGGCAATGGAGATATTCTTCCTTCCCACATGAATATTCAAAAAAAGAGAGCCTTTTAAGGCTCTCTTTTTCTAAATTGGAATAAAATTCAGGTTATTCGTACCAAAATTCCTTTAACACCGACGCTTCGGCGGCAGGACAGCTGATACGTTCAAAACGAACCATGTCTTCATCATCGGTAAGGTAAACAAAAACATGGGAACCGCTCATATGCAGGCGGCAGACTCTTCCGAGTGTGATGGGGGTTTCCTCCAGATTCTTGTTTTGCAAGTTCCAGCGGGGAAAAATTTCCGGAGCGTCCATCTTCAGGTAAACAAAACTGTTGTTCTCGGTGCGAGCCTTCCAGCAGAGAAGCTGGCGGGTGCGTTGGCGCTTTTTGCCATTGTAATGGAACAATGCGACCGGAGTGATGTTTTCCGGATTAACGAAATACCCCAGCTTCTGCAGTGCCAGTGTCGCATGCAGGTTGCTAATGATTTCAGTCCTTTTCATACTTTAGTAAAATTTATGTTTATAATTTAATATCTATATGAATGTATTGCACAAAATATGACAAAATTACTTGTTTGTCAATAAAAATGTTATCCATTTTTGTTGCAAACCTTTTTGAGGATAATGTCTGCGGCGTTTTCGCTGGGTGTTTGTATGCCTTGCCCCAATATTTCCCGAACTTTTTTGAAGCCGTCCATTTGCCGCTCGAACAATTCGCCTTTTTCCAGCAAGCTTTCCGTATATGCGCGCAGATTTCCGCAGACGCAGCGCTCTTGAAGGATTTCGGGAATAATCTCGCGTCCGAGCAATATATTGGACAAATTTACAAATTGGATATGCATAAAATGTTTTAAAATCAACGCGGTCAACGGCGAGACCTTATAGGCGATGATATGCGGCACATTGCAAATGGCAAGTTCCAAGGCCACGGTGCCGGAAGCGGCAATGGCGGCGGAAGAAGCGTTAAAAGCATTATATCTGTCTTGTTCGCTTTCTGCCACGACAATTGGAAGGTGTGTCTGGTTAACCATGGATTTGACCTTGTTGGCAACCGTCCGCACCGTAGAAATTGCAAAACAGATTTTATTGTCTTTTTCATAAAGCTCTCTGGCCGCGTCTAAAAAGACGGGAAGCAGCTTCTCCACTTCATTGTGCCGCGAACCGGGCAGGAGCGAGATAATTTTTTGGTTTTCCGCAATGTGGTATTTTTTTCTAAAGGCTTTGCCGTCCCCCTGGCTCACTTCGCTTTCGATAACCGGATGCCCGACAAATTCTGTTTCAAGCTTATAAGGCGTGAAATATTTAGGTTCTTGCGGCAAAAGGGTTAGCAACAAATCAATATATTTATACATGGTGCGCGCGCGTTTTTTCTTCCATGCCCAGACCTGCGGCGCGACATAATGGATTTGCGGAATGCCCAGTTTCTTTTTACGCAGGGCTTTATGGATTCGTGCCGAGAAGCTCCAGCTGTCAATCGTGATAACGGCATCAGGGCGGATTCTCTCAATATCGGCAACAGTTTCCTTGATTCTTCTTAAGACTCTGGGAATGCTCGGGATAACTTCCGCCAATCCCATAATGGCCAGTTCGCTGACGTCAAAAAGCGATTTAAGCCCGGCGTTTTCCATTGTTTCGCCGCCCAAACCGTAAAAGCAGACATTTTTCCCGGTCTTTTTTTTAAGTGCCTTCATGAGCCGCGAACCGAGCAGGTCTCCGGACGGTTCTCCGGCAATAAGATATATTTTAAGAGGATTATTTTGCATATTCACTCGGATTGACTCCTTTTATAAATAAGCCGTATTTGTCAGCCAAAGCAATCGTTTCTTTTTCATTGACGATTAAACCGTTTCCGGCATGCAGGCAAATTCCTGCCAGGCCGCTTTTGTAGGCGGCTTCAACGGTTTTATCGCCGATTGTCGGCAAATCGATGCGCATGTCCTGCTGGGGTTTGCGGATTTTGACCAGAACGCCTTTGTCGCCCTTGCGCTTATATTCGCCGCAGCGGCGGACAAGCTCTCCGGTGCCTTCTATCCCTTCCACGCCAAGAACCAACCCTTGCTGCACGATAACCGCTTGCCCGACATCCAAACGCCCGAGCTCTGTCGCGACTTCGATGGCGCGCTTAATGTCCAGCTCATTTTGTTTGCTGGGCTTGACTTTCCCAAGAACGCCTTCGCGGATAAGCAAAGAGGGCATAACCTCGTGAATGCCCTTGACCAGCATGCCTTCAGCCTCAAGCTCTTTGACCAAAGCGCGCAAAATGCCGTCATCGCCTAAGGCTTTTGCGCCTATTTTAGCAAAAAAAGCGGCTGTTCTTAAGTCCGGGACAAGGTCAAAAATCCCGGGGCGCCGGATTGTGCCGATCATAACCACATCTTGAACTTTTTCTTCTGCAAATTTTTTAAATCCTGTTCCTGCCTGCCCGATACGCAGCCATTGGTGAGGAATATCCGGCGTAAAATATTTTTGTTCGGCATTTCCTTCAATTGCCAAAACAAAAAAATCCCGCCCTTCTTTTTGGCAGTGTTTAATCAGTTCATAAGGAATGCTCCCGCCGCCGGCGATAATTCCTAATTTGCGGCTCATTTTGCCTCCGTTAAAAAATAAGTTATCAGAAGAATAAAGGCAAAATACGCTTTTTGCAACGTATTTTGCCCGTTCATAAACAAAGAAGCTTCTAGTCAGCCTGCATAACGTTTCTGCGGCCGTTTAAGGATTCTTCGATAAATGTGATTTGTTCCATAACCATGTCATTGTCTTTAAACTTTTCTTTGGCTTCGGCAAGACGGCTTTCAAAATTGCCGTTTTTGCCTTTAAACAAGAACATGAAGGCGCGCGTGATGGATTTTACGGTAGCTTCGTCAAAGCCGCTGCGTTTCAGCCCGATAACATTCAATCCGCGCAATTTTCCGCGGTCGCCGGTAACAATGCCGAACGGAATAACGTCGCGGTCAACGCCGGACAAGCCGCCAATCATCGCTTTTCTTCCGATGCGGCAGAATTGGTGAACAGCTGAGTTGCCGCCCAAAATGGCACCGTCGCCCACACGGACATGCCCGCCGATAACGGCGTTATTGGTCATGATGACATTATTGCCGACAACGCAGTCATGGGCAATATGCGAGTTAATCATAAACATGCCGTTGTCGCCGACAGTGGTGGTAAAATGTTCTTTCGGAGTGCCGGCATGCATAGTAACATTTTCCCGGATGATATTGTTTTTGCCGATAATAAGCCTGGCTTCTTCTTTAAATTCGTTGCCATGGTCCTGGGGGCCGCCGCCTAAAACGGCACCCGGAAAAACAATCGTCCCTTCGCCGATCGTGGTATCGCCCATAATGGTAACCCGTCCCAGAAGCTGGACATTTTCGCCGATTTTTGCTCTGGAGCTGACCCAGCAAAGAGGGCCGATTTTAGCTGTTGCGGCAATTTGGGCGCCGTCTTCGATAACGGCTGTAGGATGAATGTTGTTCGTCATGTTTTTTTCCTTTGATTAATATGTAACTGTGAAAAAGCTAGCATGCATGCATATAAAAGTAAAAACAAATAATCTTTCAAATTTTTACAAAAGCTCTTAACCATTATTAAATAAAAAGTGTAAAATAATAATGTATTAATAATTCTGTTCGGAGACAAAATGCTAAGCTTAAAAAAACTGGCAGTCAGCTCTTTTAATGAAAATCTGGCTTATATACATAAAGACTGCGTTGCCTATAAAGTTGACGATTTGAAGTCCCTTACCAAAGTGGAAATACACGGCGGTGTCAAGCCGGTTTACGCTTTTTTGCAGGTTGTGGAAGATTCTAGGCTCGTCAAGCCGGATGAGTTGGCATTAAACAGCGAGGCTTTCAAACAGATTAATCTGCCGGAAGGGGCGAATATTTCCCTGACTTTGTCGCCGCAGCCGCCCAGCATGAATTCTATCCGGCGCAAAATCGCGGGAAATATTTTAAGCTCGGGCGAATACAGCGCGATTGTCAACGATATTTTAAGCCGGCGCTATTCCAACATGGATATTGCCTCTTTTCTGGTGGCATCGGGTTCATTTATGACCGCATCCGAAGTTTTGTCGCTGACGGAAGCTTTAATCGGAGACAAAGTTCTTCATTGGGATAAAGAAAATATTGTGGTCGACCACCATTGCCTGGGGGGGATTCCGGGAAACAAAACGGATATCATTATTACGGCGATTGTTGCGGCTTACGGGCTTCCAATGCCCAAGACGGCTTCGCGCTCGGTAACGTCTTGTGCCGGCGTGGCAGATACTTTTGCGGTTTTGGCAAATGTCGATTTGGATGAAAAGCAGCTGCGCAAAGTCGTTATGGAAAACCGCGGGGCAATCGTCAGCCATAACTATCTGGAGTTGGCAGAAGCCAATAGGCTGATATCTGCGGTGGAGCGCCAAATCGGCATTACCCAGCAGCAACATATAACGTCGTCTGTCTTGGCGATTAAGCTGGCTGCGGGCGTAACTCATTTGGTTATAGATATTCCCGTCGGGCCGAACTCGCGCATTAAAAGCACAAACGAAGCTATGCGCCTGCGCAAATTGATAGAATATGTGGGCGATATGCTTTCCATTGAAATAGATGCCGTTATTACAGACGGCAGTGAACCGATTGGAAACGGCGTCGGTGCTGTTTTGGAAGCGCGCGATATTATGAAAATTCTGCGCAATAAGGAAGATGCGCCGCAAGATTTGCGCGAAAAATCGCTCTTTTTGGCAGGCAGGATTCTTGAGTTTGACCCGAAGCTGCGCGGCGGGCAGGGGTATCATGTCGCCAAAGAGATTCTGACATCCGGGCGCGCTTTGGAAGCCATGAACAAAATTATCTATGCCCAGGGCAAAGCGCCGCAGCCGCAGCTTGGTTCGCTGACAAGGGATATCGTTTCCAACGTTTCCGGCGTTGTGGAAAGCATTGACAATGCCCGTATTAATAAAATCGGCATTTTGGCCGGGGCGGCGCAATATCCGGGCGCCGGCATTGACCTATTTAAAAAAGTGGGCGACACGGTGGAACAAGGCGAGGCGCTTTATCGGATTCATGCTGTTAATTCTACGGATTTTGCTTTTGCAAATTCGGTTGTGGAAGGTTACAGCGGATATGAAATTTCCAAGCGCGGAGAAATTTAAAAAAGTTTTCTGAAAAAAATATTGCCATCTACTTGCTTATGGTATTTTTTCTTCCTATATAAATTTCAGATGAATTTTTTATGGAGATAAAATTATGAGCAATAAAGTTTTAGGTATTGACCTTGGTACAACAAACTCATGCTTTTCCGTTATGGAAGGCGGAGAAGCCAAAGTTCTGGAAAACTCTGAAGGCGCCAGAACCACGCCGTCCATGGTGGCGTTTACAGACACGGAAAGATTGGTCGGTTTTCCGGCAAAGCGCCAAGCGGTTACAAATCCTGAAAATACCCTTTTTGCGATTAAGCGTTTAATCGGCCGCCGTTTTGATTCTCCGGAAGTTGAGAAAGACAAAAAGCTTGTTCCTTTTAAAATCATTCAGGGCGATAACGGCGATGCATGGGTAGAAGCCAAAGGGCAAAAATATGCGCCTTCTCAGATTTCCGCGATTGTTTTGCAGAAAATTAAGGAATATGCAGAAAGTTATCTCGGCGAAAAAATTGAAAAAGCCGTTATTACTGTTCCGGCTTATTTTAACGATTCCCAGCGCCAGGCGACAAAAGATGCCGGTAAAATTGCCGGTTTAGACGTTCTGCGCATTATCAACGAACCGACAGCTGCGGCTTTGGCTTATGGTTTGGATAAAAACACATCCGGCACGATTGCCGTTTACGACTTGGGCGGCGGTACTTTTGATATTTCCATTTTGGAAATCGGCGACGGCGTGTTTGAAGTAAAATCCACCAACGGCGATACTTTCTTGGGCGGTGAAGATTTTGACCAGCGTTTGGTAAATTATCTGACGGAAGAGTTTAAAAAAGAAAGCGGCATTGATTTGAAAAATGACCGTCTGGCTTTGCAGCGTTTGAAAGAAGCCGCGGAAAAAGCCAAAATCGAACTTTCTTCAACAACCCAGACCGAAGTAAACCTGCCGTTTATTACTGCTGATGCGACAGGGCCGAAACACTTAAACATCAAGCTGACCCGTGCAAAATTGGAATCTTTGGTTGAAGATTTGATCGACCGCACGGTTGAGCCTTGCAAAAAAGCTTTGGCAGATGCCGGTTTGAAGGCTGATGAAATTAAAGAGGTTATCTTGGTTGGCGGTATGACCCGTATGCCGAAAGTTCAGGAAAAAGTAAAAGAGATTTTTGGCAAAGAACCGCACAAAGGCGTAAACCCGGATGAAGTTGTTGCTGTCGGCGCGGCTATCCAGGGCGGCGTTTTGATGGGCGATGTTAAAGATGTATTGCTGCTTGACGTAACGCCTCTGTCTTTGGGTATTGAAACTTTAGGCGGCGTTTTCACCAGATTAATCGACCGCAATACCACAATCCCGACACGCAAGTCCCAGGTATTCTCAACAGCGGAAGACGGGCAGACGGCTGTAACCATTCGCGTCTTCCAGGGTGAACGCGAAATGGCTGCAGACAATAAATTGCTCGGACAATTCGACTTGGTCGGCATTCCGCCTGCACCGCGCGGCATGCCTCAGATTGAAGTTACATTTGATATCGATGCCAACGGTATTGTTAATGTTTCGGCAAAAGACAAGGCAACAAACAAGGAACAGGCTATTCGCATTCAGGCCAGCGGCGGTTTGTCAGATGCCGATATTGAAAAAATGGTAAAAGACGCCGAAGCCAATGCCGAAGCCGACAAGCGCAAGAAAGAATTGGTTGAGGCAAAGAACCAGGGCGAAAGCCTCGTTCATGCCACGGAAAAAACTTTGAAAGAACACGGCGATAAAGTTTCCGCAGCGGAAAAGAGCAAAATCGAAGATGAATTAAAAGCTCTGAAAACAGCTTTGGAAGCTGAAGATTTGAGTGTTATCAAAGAAAAAACAGAAAGCTTGATGCAGGCATCGCTGAAATTGGGCGAAGCCATGTATAAACAGCAGGAAGGCGCTCAGGCAGCCGGTGCCCAAGCCGGAGCGGATGCCGGTTCTGCCGGACAGCCGCAGGATGAAAAAGTTGTAGATGCCGATTTTGAAGAAGTAAAATAAGCGTCTCAATATCTGGAAAGCCCGCCATTTTATCAATGGCGGGCTTTTTTATAAATCCATTTGACAGAAAAGTCCTTGACAAACCTATTCTATTTATGATAACATATGCATGTGTGTGATAATTATATTTAGGTGTGTGCCATGTACTCCGTCTTAAAAAGGTTTTTCTTCGCAGCCTGTTTTGCTCTTATAAGCTCGGCTGCTTTCTCTGCAACTTATTGGCTTCCTGATTACCAAGATAAGAACTCTTTAAGCGACAATAAGCCGAAAAATAAAACCTGTGAAAATTTTAAGGGGCTGCATACAACAGAACCTCATGGCACTATCTGCGCCAATACAGCACATCCCGGTTTCGGGCTGCGCTGTGTCCGCAACTGCCGCTGCAAATCTGAGTTCACCTACACCTCACAAACACAAAACCTGAAATGCAGCGACAGTTGTACCGGAGATGACGGGATAACAAGGCATAATTGTATAAAATGCTGTAACGAGGGCTATATCTCTGCTGAGAGCAGTGCATTAAATTCCGTGCGCAGTTCCTGCGTGTCATCTGGCGGGATTTTTGCAACACAAACCCCGTTAAACAGCGGTTGCGGCATTTGTTACAAATGTTTGGATGATAAATGTCCGACCGGCAGTTCCAAACAGGCTGATTGCGAGAAATCAGGAGGCGTTCCGGTAAGGCAGTCCAGCACGACGGAAGCAGGAACGCCTTGTTACAGCTGTTCATATTGTGCATCAGGGCAATCTTTGTGCGCGCCGATAAAATGCACAGAAACAGCATCATCCTTAACCAGTTTTAACGGCGGAAAGTTTTCCTGTTGCCGGAAGGCGTGTTTATTCTGCGATACCGGCTCAAGCCAATGTCCGGGAACGGAAATCTGCGTCAATAAAGGGGCAAACGGCTGCTGTTCAGACAGCGACTGTGCCGGCAAAGCAAATTACTTAACGCGTTGTGATTTAAGCACGCATAATTGTGCGCGTCCACTATGCATAAGCGGCTATAGCACAACAAAACCGACCTGTGCAAATGGTCAGAACCAATGCCAGCAGAGTACGAATCCTGATTGTTGGGGCTGCTGTGGCGTTGCTTGTGGTAGCGGTTATAATACGGCAACATCAAGCTGTGCGGATGGACAGATATTAACGCCGCAGAGCGATAATGATAAATGCAAAGGTTGCTTGGGCGTAGCTTGCGCAACAGGATACAGCACAAGAACGAGCACTTGTTCAAATGGTCAGACGTTAGTCTCCCAGTCTAGCAATAGTAGCTGCAAGGCCTGTTCAGGTACGGCATGCGAGTCTGGCTACAGTACAACAATAAGCACTTGTGCGGATGGTCAGACGTTAACCAGCCAGTCCGGCAACAGTGCCTGTAAGAAATGTTCAGGCGTAGCTTGCGCAACAGGATACAGCACGGGAACGAGCACTTGTTCAAATGGTCAGACGTTAGTCTCCCAGTCTAGCAATAGTAGCTGCAAGGCCTGTTCAGGTACGGCATGCGAGTCTGGCTACAGTACAACAATAAGCACTTGTGCGGATGGTCAGACGTTAACCAGCCAGTCCGGCAACAGTGCCTGTAAGAAATGTTCAGGCGTAGCTTGCGCAACAGGATACAGCACGGGAACGAGCACTTGTTCAAATGGTCAGACGTTAGTCTCCCAGTCTAGCAATAGTAGCTGCAAGGCCTGTTCAGGTACGGCATGCGAGTCTGGCTACAGTACAACAATAAGCACTTGTGCGGATGGTCAGACGTTAACCAGCCAGTCCGGCAACAGTGCCTGTAAGAAATGTTCAGGCGTAGCTTGCGCAACAGGATACAGCACGGGAACGAGCACTTGTTCAAATGGTCAGACGTTAGTCTCCCAGTCTAGCAATAGTAGCTGCAAGGCCTGTTCAGGTACGGCATGCGAGTCTGGCTACAGTACAACAATAAGCACTTGTGCGGATGGTCAGACGTTAACCAGCCAGTCCGGCAACAGTGCTTGTAAGAAATGTTCGGGTGCAGCATGCGAGTCTGGTTACAGTACGGGAACAAGCTCTTGTACAACAGGTGTCGCACTCATTTCCCAAGGGAATAATGGCTCTTGTAAAAAGTGCTCAGGCTGTATTAATGGCTATAAGGATTGTAATGGCGGCTGCATAACAAATGCGCAATGCTGTGGCGGTTGTTCTAGTGATCAAGTTTGCGACAACGGTTCCTGCCGGGCAAAGACTTGCGCGGAAAAAGGAATGAAAGCTTGTGGAAACACATGTATTGCTGCGACTGCTTGCTGCACTAATGGAGCTGAAGGATGTAAGACAGGGGAAACTTGTCAGAGTGGTACTTGCAAACACATTCATCAAGTAGCTTGCCCGGATGGCTATCACATATTAGGATGTGAACCAGGACAAAAAGCGACTGATGCTCTGGCATATTGTGCCACATGTGGAGCAACATTAACTTCGCATTGTTTCAAGTGTAGTGGTGAAGTAGATGTAGACCATATCTGCAGTAACTATAATGTCGGGTGGGTTCGTTGTAAAGGAACTATAGAATATACATGCAATCAAATGAAAAGTTCAACCTTGTATAATAGGTGTTATACTATAAGTTATGGCAGGGTTAACAGCTCAGAAGATTGGACAAGGTGTTCTGCTAATTTAGATGTATTGGGAACCGAATTAAAAAGCACAACCTATGACGTTTGCTGTGGCGTACCGTGTGAAAGCCTTGAAACAGATCTTCGAGGTCCAGGTTGGGCAATATAAAGAAATACGTTTTAAACATATGTTTCTTAGAATAATAAAAGGCACCTCGAAAGGTGCCTTTTTGCTTCTCTTGTCAAGAAAGGATATTTTTTTGTTGTCTTAAAGGGGATTCGCTTTTATGATGTGAAAAAAGGAAAATAAATGAGCGAACCTGAAAAAAGCAATTCTGAAGAGGAAGTTGTTTTTGACCCCAAATTTATCCATTTGCGGGTTCATACGGCTTATTCCCTTTCAGAAGGAGCGATAAGGGTTGAGAAGCTCATGGGCAAAGCCAAATCGATGGGCTATCCTGCGGTGGCAATTACCGATACGGCAAACATGTTTGGCGCCAAAAAATTTTGCAAAATGGCAAAAGACAGCGGCGTAAAGCCGATTATCGGCAGCCAGTTTTATATTCGCAATCCCGATTCCTTGGATCCTCTTAAATCTAAAGGCAAAATATTAGAGCCGGATAAAATCGTTTTGCTGGTAATGAATGATACCGGTTACCGCAATATGATGAAGCTAATGAAAGTGGCATATCTGGAAGAAGATAACTCTTCAGCGGAAAAGCCGCAGATACGCTTGGAAAATTTGGAAAATCTGAATGAAGGGCTGATTTGCCTGACCGGCGGCGCCGAAGGGCCTTTGGGGCGGATGATAATTGAAAACCGGAAAGACGAAGCTGAAGAATTTCTCAAAAAGTGGCACAGCTATTTTGGCAACCGGCTTTATATGGAGGTTTCCCGCGTAGGGACGGAAGCCGAACATAAAACGGAAGATGCCTTTATAGAAATGGCATATAAATATGATGTTCCCCTGGTGGCGACAAACGAAGCCTTCTTTTTTGACGCAGACATGTATGAAGCGCATGATGCTTTGGTTTGTATTGCTGCCGGCGAATATGTCGCCAATGAAAACCGCAAAAAGTTTTCGCCGAATAACCGTTTCCGCACTCAGGAAGAAATGGTCGAATTATTTAAGGATTTGCCGGAAGCTGTTGAAAATACGGTTAATATTGCCAAGCGCTGTTCTTACATTATTGAATTTGTGCCGCCCTTGCTGCCAAAATTTGATTGCGGCGGCCTGACGGATGATGAATATATCCGCAAAGAAGCCTTTGCCGGTTTGGCAAAAAGAATGGAAGCCCATGTGTATCATGAAGGCATGTCTGAAGAAGAGCGCAAGGAAATTGATGAAAAATATTACGGGCGGCTGGAATATGAATTAAGCGTGATTAAGAAAATGGGCTTTGCCAGTTACTTCTTAATCGTTTCGGATTTTATCCAATGGTCAAAAGACCACGGCGTGCCGGTCGGGCCGGGGCGTGGTTCCGGTGCGGGGTCTATCGTGGCTTGGTCGCTGCGTATTACAGACTTGGATCCCCTGCGCTTTGATTTGCTCTTTGAACGTTTTCTAAATCCCGAACGCGTAAACATGCCCGACTTTGACGTGGACTTTTGCCAGGAAAACCGCTACAAAACCATTGATTATGTGCAAAAAAAATATGGGTTTGACTGCGTAGCGCAAATTATCACTTATGGTAAATTGCAGGCGAAGGCTGTGATTCGCGATATTGCGCGCGTTCTGCAAATGCCGTATTCCCAAGCGGATAAAATCTCTAAAATGATTCCGAACGGCGTGCAGGGTAAGAACCCGACTTTGCAAGAGGCGCTTGACCAAGTTCCGGAATTGGAAGAAATGCGCCAAAACGACCCGCAGGTTAATAAGCTTTTTGATATTGCCATGAAGCTGGAGGGGCTTTATCGGCATACCGGCGTCCATGCGGCGGGCGTGGTAATCGGCGACCGCTCTTTGGAGCAGCTGGCTCCGTTATATAAAGATCCGCTCGCAGATATGCCCGTAACCCAATATGATATGAAATTTGTGGAAGAAACCGGGCTTATCAAATATGACTTTCTGGGGTTGAAAACGCTGACGGTTATTCAAAAAGCCGTTGATTTGATAAAGCAAAACCAGGGAATAGAACTGAACATAGACCGGATTCCGCTTGATGATAAAGAAACCTACGATCTTCTTTGCCGGGGGGATACGGCCGGCGTGTTCCAGTTTGAATCTCCGGGCATGAAGGATGTTCACCGCCAAATTAAGCCGGACCGTTTTGAAGATTTGGTCGCTATCGTTTCGTTGTACCGCCCCGGGCCAATGGACAATATTCCGACCTATATTAAAAGAAAGCACGGCGAAGAAGAAATTACTTATCTCCATCCGTCTCTGGCGCCAATTCTTGATGAAACCTACGGGATTATGGTTTATCAGGAACAAGTTATGAAAATTGCCCAGGTTTTGGGCGGATATACGCTGGGCGGCGCGGATAAGCTGCGTAAAGTTATGGGTAAAAAAATGCGCGAAGAAATTCCCAAACAACGTAAGATGTTTACGGAAGGCGCAGTGAAAAACGGCATTGACGGCGAAGTTGCCGGCAAGATTTTTGACCAGATGGAAAAGTTTGCTTCATACGGTTTTAATAAATCCCACGCGGCGGCTTATTCCCTTATTTCTTACCAGACGGCTTATCTGAAGACCCATTACCCCGTGGAATTCATGTGCGCGATTATGAGCCTTGATATTACCAACCCCGACAAACTCCTCTTTTTTAAAGAAGAATGCAAACATTTGGGTTTCAAAGTGTTGCAGCCGGACATTAACAAATCAGGTGCGGAATTTTGCGTGGAAAACGGCAATGTCCGTTATGCGCTGGCGGCAATTAAAGGCGTGGGTGCGGCAAATATGAAGGCGATTGAAGAAGTGCGCAGGCAGGGCGGGCCGTTTAAGGATATGTCTGATTTTATGCATCGTCTGCCTTTCCAGAATAATAACCGGCGCCAGTTGGAGAATATGATAAAAGCCGGCGTTTTTGACAGCCTGGAACCGCGCCGGGGAATGCTCTTTGCAAATACTGAAACAATTTGCCAGCATATTCAGGCCGCAACAGAAACCAGAAACAGTTCTCAGGCATCTTTATTTGGGGCAGAAGAATTGCAAACAAAGGTTAAACTGGCAGATAAGCCGGATTGGCCGGAATTGGAACGCCTGAAATTTGAAGCCGAAGCTATTGGCTTCTATCTGTCTGCACATCCTTTGGACAGCTATAATATAGGTTTGGAACGCCTCGGTGCAAAAACTTATTCGGAAGTAACCAAAGGGATTAAAACCGGCGATACTGTTCGGGCGAAAATCGGCTGCTGCGTGAATTCTTTCCAAAAAAGGTTAAGCAAGGCCGGCAATAAATATGCATTTTTAGAGGTTTCGGACGGTGTCAGCAATTTTGAAGGGCTGCTTTTCTCAGAAGGCTTGGCACGCTATGAAGAAACTATAAATTCAGGCGAACCGCTTCTTCTGAACATTACCATAGACAAGAAAAATGAAGAAGAAAGCCCCCTTGTAATGATTAATACCGTGGAAACGCTGGATAAAGCAATTTCAGAGGTGGCAAACGGGCTTGTCATATATATTAATAACACAGCAGCAGTTTCCGTTTTAAAGGAAATTTTGCGCAGCGATAGAAATGGAAAAAATAAAATATATATTAAGCCGGAGCTCCCCGATTGGGATGTCCGGATTGAACTGGCCGGCGGTTTTGCTTTTTTCGGAGATATTTTAAGCCGTATCCGCAACGTATCCGGCATAACTTCAGTAAAGGAAATATAATATGCCAAACTTGATGAAGAATATAAAAGATTCATATATCGTAAAAAAACTGCAATATTGGCTGGCGGAAACGCCGAGTGAAAATCCCGCCGTGCCTTTGCCGTTTTTTAAAATTGTTATGGGGCCGTTTAATTCTTTTATTGATAATTTTAGAAGCGTTGTTTTCTTCTCGCTGCCTTATGCCTTAATATTAACGCTGCTTGCGTTGTCTATGGGTTACGGGCAGATGTGCTATTTCGACGGCAGCCTTCTTTTTTGCAGCCAGTCAGGCGTGCTATATGCCGTTTATCAGCTATTTAAATTCATAATTTGGGCAATATTCATTACCGCTTATTATAATTATGTATATGAAAAGGCGCCATTTAAATTATGGTATCTTGATAAGCGTGTTGTCAAAGTATTCTTTTTTAATCTTTTCTCGGTTGTAATGTGCCTGCTGCCGGTTTTATCCTTTTATTTGCTGATGCAGCGGGAACCTAACCCGGATTGGCGCATTGAACTCGGATATTTTGGCATCGTTTCAATAGGGTTTTTAATGCCGTTTGTTTTGCTGCGGCTGTATTCTTGGCTGGCTTTTGCCGCAACCGGAGAAAAAATGCCGGGTATCGGCGTGTTGTGGCGCAAAAATTCCGGAAATATGCTTAAATTGATTTTAGGATTTTTCCTCATGCTTCTAACCCTCACATTCTTTGGCTCTTCTCTGGTAAATTATTACAACGGGCGTGATAATATGGCGTTAGATGCTTTTTCTCTCGAATTTCTGATGAACTTGCTGATTTTGGCATTTCTGATTTTAGCATGCGCAAATGCCTATATTCAAAAGGAATATTTATTTCCGGAGAAAACAGATGGAGAATAGACAAAAGGCGAAAAGCCCGCTGCCGTTAATGTCCACGCTGCGCCAGAGTTTTATGTTCCCGGTAAAGAATTTCCGCGCCTTTGCGTCTTTATGTCTCGGATGGTATATTCTGATAATGGTTTATGAGGCTCTAACCGGTTTCCCGATGGTATACAGTCTGCAAGACGGTGAAGACACCCTGCGCGGCGTGGTTTCTGGCATGCTTATGCTTTTTGCAAATATATCTGTTTTAGTCGGCGGCTGCCGTATGGCGCTTGAAAAATATCAGCCGCGCCCGGGATATATTTATTTTAGGAAAAGGGAACTCCGTATTCTTGGTTACAGCCTGCTTTTAGGTTTTTCTTTTATCTGTGCGGCTGCTCTGTTGCTCATGGCTTTTGGCTGGTCAATGGAGTTTATAGGCATAGAATATAATGAATGGTTTTCATGGGGAATGGTTTTGCTTCTATGCTATGTCCTGTTCTTGCAGCTTGTCCGCTTTTATCTGATTTATCCGGCAAGGGCGGTAAACAATCGGGAAATGTCTTTGATAAAATCTTTTAAATTGACCAAAGGAAATGCAAATAAGCTGGCCGTTGGCTTTATTTTGGCAAGCCTGCCGTTTTTTGTTTTTGCTCTTCTGACCGAAGCTGGAATTGCCGCCGTCAGCCCGCAAGGATTTTTTGCAAATTTATTATGCTGTTTTTTCTTGCTGACAGGCTCTTTGGGCGACAGCATTCTCCTATCGGCATACTATGCACGGATATACCAATATTTTGTTCCTGCGGACAAAAACGCGGCGTAATTTAACAGGACGGATTGGCTTTTTTGCGCTGCTTGAGCTTGGTAAGTTTTTCGCTGACAATAGACGTATCGCGCCCGGTCTTTGCCAGCCGGTCATACATACGTTCGATTTCTTTTTCCAGGTAAGCTTTTTCAATCTCATTAGCCAGGTCTTGCCGTTCTTCGGCACTGCCATGCAAACTGACATTTTGCATATGGGCGATAATATCCTCGACATGCACGGAACTGTCTGGCTTTTTCTTAATGAAATACGGCAGTTCATAAATTAATTGCCGGGCTTGCGCATAGGCTTCTTTTGTGTTTTTTGCTTTTTTATAACGCAGCTTAAGCAGGCGGAAGACGATGCTGAGTTCATTGCTGTCATCAACAACAATAAAAGGCATCGGGTCCGCAAAACCTTCTGCCGACATTGATTTCAAATATTCGACCAGATGGTGGAAATAGCCGTTGATATTATATAAAATGAAAGGTTTGATATGCAAAAAACCATCCTGCATGGCAACGCAGTCATAGGCCAATTCATCCAGCGTTCCAACGCCTCCCGGCGCAAAGACTACAAAGTCGGCATCCAGAAGCTTTTGTTTGCGTTCCTCAAGGCTCTGTGCCACGATAATATTTTCCAATTGATTGATAAATTCATCTGTTTGGTAAAGGCTGTAATATTCTTTTGTCGTAATGCCCTGAATGGGAACAGCCTTGCATTGTTTTTTATTCCAACCGTCCAAGACGCCTTTGGCAACTGCGCCCATAATGCCGGAACTTGATAACCCGAAATCCAGGCGGAATTCCATTTTGGCAATTTGCTTGCCAAGGTTATAAGCTTCCTCAACATAAATGCTGTCATTTCCGGAACGGGAACCGCCGGCGACAAAAACGCGCAATCCGGCCTGACGGTTTTCTTCAACAAAATCGCCGACTATTTCCTCAATAGATTTTGTGCTGCATTTTTCCATTTTAAATCTCCGGAATATCGCCCATGGCTTGGTTTTTATAAAATTCTTGCGTAAATGCCTCTAAGCTGTCGGTCTCAATAGCCTGGCGCAGGCCGGCCATTAGCCGCTGATAATAACGGATGTTATGCCAGGTTAAGAGCATAACGGCCAAAACTTCGCTGCATTTTTGCAAATGATGGATATAAGCTCTTGTATAATTTTTGCAAAGGGGGCAGTCGCATCCTTCTTCCAACGGGCGGTTGTCTTCGCGGTGGCGGGCGTTGCGGATATTTACCGTGCCATATTTTGTAAAGGCCTGCGAGGTGCGTCCCGAGCGTGTCGGCATAACGCAGTCAAACATATCCACGCCGCGCAAAACAGCGCCGACAATATCGTCCGGGCGCCCGACGCCCATTAGGTAGCGGGGTTTGTCTTCCGGCAGCATTCCCGGGGCATAGTCCAAAACTTCAAACATTTTTTCCTGGCCTTCGCCCACGGCCAATCCGCCGATTGCATAGCCGTCAAACCCGATTTCTTTAAGCTTGTCAGCAGAATATTGGCGCAAGTCTTGATAATCGCCGCCTTGCTGGATTCCAAAAATGCCGTAGCCGTCGCGGTCGATAAAAGCGTCTTTGCTGCGTTTGGCCCAGCGCATAGACATTTCGACAGATTTCTTAACTACGTCATAAGGTGCGGGAAGTTTGACGCATTCATCCAAAGCCATGGTGATATTTGAATCGAGCTTATGCTGTATTTTCATAGATTCTTCAGGGCTTAAAAAGAATTTTTTGCCATCGACATGGGAACTAAAAGCAACGCCTTCTTCGGAAAGCTTGCGCAAGCCCGTCAGGCTCATAACCTGAAAGCCGCCGGAGTCTGTTAAAATCGGCTTGTCCCAGTTCATAAATTTATGCAAACCGCCCATTTTTTCTACTAAATCGGCTCCCGGGCGCAACATAAGGTGGTAAGTGTTGCCGAGTAAAATTTCAGCGCCGGTGGCTGCAACAGATTCCGGCATCATCGCTTTGACCGTGCCGCATGTACCGACAGGCATAAAAGCGGGCGTATTAATAATGCCGTGTTTCGTATGCAGCTGCCCCCGGCGGCTTTTGTCGGAGGTCTTTAATATTTCAAATTTTAATCCCATAGCAATCTCTCAATAAAATCTAATGCTGAGATTTTGCCCTAAAAGAGAAAAGAAGGCAAGGGAAATTTATAAAGCAAGAGCCTTGAAACAGATGTTTCAAGGCCCGAAATTTTTTCTTGTTTAGCTGCCGAGGCGGATATTTTCGATTTCTTTGGCAAACTCCGGTGTCCACCAAAATTTTAAGCGATTATATTTCCCTTCGGCAGTATGTTTAAGCTCATCGCGGATTTTATCCGGCGAACTTCTGCGAAACCAGCGGTAGTAAAGGTATGATTGCGTGCAGGCTGCAAACCACATGCCGCAGGCAAGCATAACAACTTGCGTAAACAGATAGACTGTTGCGGAAGTGTTCAGGACAAACGCTTTGTCAAACAAGAGACAAAGGCTTGTGAAGATACCGGCTGCCGACAAAACAAGATGTAATTTGAATTTTTGTTCGTTCATAGTTTGTGTAATAATTTAAGTTTGTATTTACTTATACCATATTTTTAGCATGAGTGCAAATAAAAAAAAGCAGCCTAAAAAAAGGCTGCTTTTTTTTCGCTGTGAAAAATTTAGATTTCACCGTCGGCATAGCGTTTTGCCATGACAGACATTGGAATGGCTTTGATTTTATCGCCGTTTCCTGCCGCGCCAAAAGAAATATAACGGGCTTCGCAAACCTTCTGCATTTCTTCAATGGCAGGTTTAAGATATTTGCGGGGGTCGAATTCTTTCGGGTTTTCGGCAAACAGCTTGCGGATGGCGCCTGTGATGGCCATGCGGCAGTCTGTATCGACATTGACCTTGCGCACGCCGGACTTAATGCCGCGGACGATTTCTTCAACAGGAACGCCAAAAGTCTGAGGAATGGCACCGCCATAAGCATTAATCAAATCTTGCAGTTCTTGTGGAACAGAAGAAGAACCGTGCATAACCATATGCGTATTGGGCAATTTTTTGTGAATCTTTTCAATAACGTCAATGGCCAAGATATCGCCGGTCGGCTTGCGGGTAAATTTATAAGCGCCGTGAGAGGTGCCGACAGCAACAGCCAAAGCGTCTAATTTTGTTTCGGCAACAAAACGTGCGGCTTCGTCAGGGTCGGTTACCAAACGCTTTTTGTCAATTACGCCTTCGGCGCCGTGTCCGTCTTCTTTATCGCCTTTACCGGTTTCCAAAGAACCGATAACGCCGAGTTCGCCTTCGACAGAAGCGCCGACTGCATGGGCACGGGCAACAACTTCTTTGGTTACATTAACATTATATTCAAAGGAAGAAGGCGTTTTGCCGTCAGCTTCCAATGAACCGTCCATCATAACAGAAGAATAGCCGTTAACAATGGCTGACTGGCAGATATTTACGGAAGAGCCGTGGTCTTGGTGCAAGCAGATATTCAATTCGGGAAACATTTCTATTCCGGCGGCAACCATATGGCGGATCATCGGATCGCCGGCAAATTTGCGGGCACCGGTTGATGTTTGCAGAATGACGGGAGCATTTACTTTTTTTGCAGCTTGCAAAACGGCAAGAATTTGTTCCATATCATTAATATTAAATGCGGGAACGCCGTAGTTGTTTTCTGCAGCGTGGTCCAAAATTTGGCGCATTGTTACTAAAGGCATTTGTTTCTCCTTTTCAAGTTTTGTTACAAATTGTTAAAAAGAATATATAACTTTGCGATTCATTTGCAAGCAGTTTTTGCTTTTATAAGGTATAAAAAAGCACCTTGAAGCAAAAACTCCAAGGTGCGAAAAAATCAACCAAAAATCTCTTTATAAAGAGTTTGGTAAGCTTCTGCGGCGCAAGCGGCTTCAGCAGCCAGTTCGTCAGAACAGGGATTTGCATCGGCAAGCTGCTGCGCCTCTTTGAACGCAGTTTTACGCCAGCTGAGCCTTTTGAGCTGGTCATAAGAAACAATGCGTTTGTTTCGCCAGCCCCAGGTACCGCAGTATGTACGGAACGTCATGTTTTCCGTATAGGTGTCAATTTCACCGCTGCGCCTGTCAACAAAGACATCGCTCAGGGGAACGGCCACAGCAACACGCTCCGTTTCGCCGCTAAAGGCTTTAACGAAAGCGACCTCTTTCTCCTTCTGTGCAAACAGAACGACACCAGGGCTCGGACAACAGCGTTCGGCAAGGTTTCCCTTGCGGAAATGCAAACGGCAGACGCGTATGTCATCTGCGGTTACGGTAAGCCATTTTCCGCCGAGTTTTTTGATTTTCTCAACGGCTTGGTCGGCTGTGCGGATGTCTTCAGAGACGGCTGCGCCTCTGTGATCCGACTTGAGAATAGGTGATTGCTCCATAATAATTAGCTATTAGTTATAAAAATACGTTTAGTAAAAAAGTTAAAATAGTATGCTATAATTGTTAATAAATATGCCCCCAAACTAAGATGTTTGGGGGCTGTTGTCAATGGTAGATTTTATTTTTAACAGTTTATTTCAGCGAATTCTTAACTGAATCAATAATTTCATCAGCGGTAATGCCAAAATATTCATAAAGCTGTTCAGCCGGGCCGGAGGCGCCAAATCCGTCCATGCCGATAATGTCTCCGTTCAGCCCGACATATTTTTCCCAGCCGAATTTTGAGGCCGCCTCAATGGCAATCCGCGGCGCGTTGCCCAAAACTTTTTCCTGATATTCTGGGGACTGCTTGTCAAATAACTCTGTGCAGGGCATTGAAACGACAACCGTTTCGATGCCTTCTTCCTTAAGGCGTTTTTGCGCTTCAACGGCTAAGGAAACTTCTGACCCCGTTGCGATCAGAGTGGCCTGGCGTTTTTTCTCATCGCCGCTGATGATATATCCGCCTTTTGCCGTTAAGTTTTCTTTGGCATCTTTGCGGAGCAGTGGGAGCGCTTGGCGGGTAAGCGCCAAAATGCTCGGGGTTTCGGCGCTTTCTATGGCAATCTGCCAGGCTTCTGCCGTTTCAACCACATCACAGGGGCGGAAAGTATAAATGTTCGGCATTGCCCGGTAAGAAGCCAGATGCTCGATTGGCTGATGCGTTGGGCCGTCTTCGCCAACACCGATGGAGTCATGCGTCATAACATAAATGACGCGAATGCCCATCAAGGCTGCCAAACGCATAGACGGACGCATATAATCTGAAAAGACAAAAAACGTTCCGCCAAAAGGAATAACGCCGCCATGCAAAGCTAAGCCGTTCATAATGGCGCCCATTGCATGTTCCCGAATGCCGTACATGACATTATTGCCCTGATAGTCGCCGGCCTGGATGGTCTTGGATGCCGATGTCAAAGTCAGGTTGGAGGCGGCTAAGTCTGCGGAACCTCCGATAATTTCGGGAATGTTGGGCACAATGGCTTCCAGGCACATCTGGGAGGCTTTGCGCGTCGCGACTTTTGTTTTTTCTTCAACGGCAGAAATTTTTAGCTTGTTGAGGGCGCCATCCCAGTTTTTAGGCAGTTTGTTCTCTGTCAAATCTAAAAATTCCCGGCCTTTAAGCTTTGCATGCTTTTCCCATTTATGATATGCTTCGCTGCCGCGTTCTCCGGCGGTCCTCCACGCTTTCAGGATATCGGCAGGAATTTCGAAGGGGGCATAATCCCAGTTTAATTTTTTGCGCATCGCTGCAATTTCTTCTGCGCCCAGAGGCGAACCATGGCATTTTGATGTACCGCATTTTGACGGGGCGCCAAAACCGATAGTCGTTTTGCAGGCGATTAAAGTCGGCTTCTTGGATTTTTGGGCTTTGGCAAGAGCTTTGGCGATAGCTTTTTGGTTTTGCCCGTCTGTTTCAATTGTGTTCCAGCCAACGGCCTGAAAGCGCTTGATTTGATTCGTGGAGTTGGCCTTGTCCACGGTGCCGTCGATTGTGATGTTGTTGTTATCCCACAAAACAATCAGTTTATTAAGCTTTAAATGTCCGGCGAGAGAAATAGCCTCTTCCGAGATGCCTTCCATCAAACATCCGTCGCCGGCAATAACATATGTATAGTGGCTGCAGACATCATCGCCGTATTTTGCATTGATAACCCTTTCCGCAAGAGCCATGCCGACGGCCGAAGAAATTCCTTGCCCGAGCGGTCCTGTCGTCATGTCAATTCCTGACAAATGCCCAAATTCCGGATGCCCGGCCGTTTTAGAGTTTAATTGGCGGAAATTTTTAAGGTCTTCAATGTCAATATCTTTATAGCCCGTCAGGTAGAGCAACGCATAAAGGAGCATGGAGCCGTGCCCGGCAGAAAGGACAAAACGGTCGCGGTCAAACCAGCGCGGTTTTAACGGGTTGAATTTTAAAAACTTTGTAAATAAAACAGTTGCGGCATCAGCCATGCCGAGCGGCATTCCGGGATGTCCGGATTTGGCCTTTTCAATGGCGTCTGCGGCTAAAAAGCGGATAGCATTGGCCATTTGCATATTTTGTTTTTTTACAAAGCACATTTCTTTTCTCCTTAATTGAAATTAGCGGCCGCAGGAACGGCAGCTGTTTACTTTTTCCGGCTGGGCACTGTTTTTCAAAGCAGGCTCAAATCCTAAATCAAAAATTTGGTCGTTATAAATTTTATCAGCCTTGGAAAGGGCAAGCCTTAAGAATATTTTTCCGCCTTCATAGGCAGAATTAAGGCGTATTTCCTGCGGCTTTCCTTCAAAAAGCTGTTCTTCGTTTTCAGTAGTAAAGACGATTGTTTCATTAAACGCCCGGTTAAATCTGCCGTTGTCAATAAAATAGCTGATGTCTGCCTCTTGGGCCAGGCGGCTGTTTGTCCGGCTGATTTTAAAAAGAGGCGTGATGACGGCTCTGTTTTGACGGTGCGATTCATCGTAAAAGCAATAGCCTTTATAGCCGTAGAGTTCGATATAAACCTCGCCCTCAGGGCTTCTTTGCGTAAGATAAGAGCTTGCTCTCGGAATTTGGATATTCGGGCAAAATGCCGCATCTTTTTGTGCGGAACAAGCCGCAGACATAAAAACAAATAAAGCCAAGATATATTTTCGCATCCAAATCTCCTTTTTGCTTACTATAAACGCCGCCGTTTATTTTGTAAACAGAGCAATAACTTCGCTGTGGTTAGAATAGGCGAACTGGTCAAGGAAGGTCATTTCTTTGAGGCTGTATCCGCTATTTTTTAGGAGCTCCCCGTCTTTGAGCAGGCTGTGGGGATTGCAGGAAATCATAACGATTCGTTCAGGCTTGTCCCTCAAATTGCAAATTTCCCGGATTTGCCGGTCAGCACCGGCGCGCGGCGGGTCGATGACCATTGCGGCGCAGCCTTCCAATTCCTCTTTTAAAGGGTATTTAAATAGGTTTCGGCACAGAGTTTCCACATTTGAAATTTGATTCTTGTTGAGGGAATTCTTGAATCCTTCCAACAACGGCGCGGAAGAATCTGCGGCGATAATTTTAATGTTTTTCTCTCGGCAAAGTTCATAGCTGAAAGTCCCCACGCCGCAAAATAAGTCGGCAATTTTGCCTTCAATGCCTTGTAAATATTCCTTGGTTTTGCGGCGTAAAAATGCTTCGCCTTCAGCGCTTGGCTGCAGGAAAGTCCCGGCGGGGATATAAACGGAATAGCCATTGATTAAAAGGTAGGGCTTGTTCTTTTCCAAAATGGTTTCTGCCGGCGAATTTTCATCTTTCTGCCATGAAAAGCGGATAATATCATCAAGACGGAAAAGGTGTTCGGCAATAATTTCCCTCATTTCCAAATTTGGCTCCAGCGGCGCGGCCATAACGGCATCTATGCCGTTATGGGCCAAGCAGATTTTGATGTCGCCCTGCTCAAGTTGCCGGGTTGACATTTTTTTGCCTTTCCCCTGGCAGATTTTAACTTGGCACAAATCCTTGAGCAAATTTTCCAAATCCGGAAGCAATTTATTAATCTTAGGGCTGAGCATCCGGCATTTTTCAAAAGAGATAACGCGCGGGCCGGATTTTTCGTTAAAGCCCAAAGTAATGCCCGCTTTGTTTTTTCTGAATGCAAACGCAGCGCGCCGGCGGCTTCCTGTCGGCACAAAATAAGATTCCCGCCAAGGGGCGTCTCCGGCCAAAGGTTTCAAAATCCGTTTAACCTGGTTTTCCTTCTTTTCCTTGTATGCCGCATCGCTCTCAGGGTAAGCGCAGCCTCCGCAGAGGTTAAAACAAGGACAGTCGCAGGCGTCAGAAACTGGCATTTTAGTTCTCCGGAATATCAAGCAGGGAGATTTCTGAAGCTTCTTCCTTGTCAAAAATCGGATGGTGGTTTGCAGATTCTTCTTTGCGTTCTGTATCGGAGAAAGACGCTAAATCGTTTTTTGTAAAGATTCGCACTCGGTTTCTTCCGCCTTGTTTGGCCTGATACATGGCTTCGTCTGCCGTTTTAATGAGCATATCGACATTTTCTGAAACGGCATCGGAAGAAACGCCGATACTGACGGTGAATTTGACATTTTGGTTATCTTCCGTATGGACGATAATCTCAGAAATTGTCTCCCGCAAACGGTCAGCAACCTTATAGGCTGTTTCAGCATCCGTATCAGGCAAAAAGGCAACAAATTCCTCGCCGCCGTAACGGGCGACAATGTCGTTGTCGCGCAAAGCACGCTCTGCCGTTGAAGCGAGTTCTATCAAAACTTTGTCGCCAATCTTATGCCCATAAGTGTCATTCACATTCTTAAAATGGTCGGCATCCATCATTAACACGCTGTAGGGGCGGTTTTCCCGTTGAAGGTTCAGTATCTGTTTATAAACTTCCTCTTCAAAATAGCGCCGGTTAAAGATAGAGGTCAGCGGATCCCTGATGGCCTGGTTTTTCAAAAGGACTTCCCTGTTTTTGCGTGATGTGATGTCCTGAAAAGCCGAATAAAGGGCAACATCATAATTATAGTCAATAATATTTGCCGAGGCCAAAAGCCAGAAAGGTGTGTCAGAATTGGGCGTTTTAACGAGAATTTCAAATTCCTGGACAACTTTTTCCTGTTCCAAACGCTCATTAAGCGTTTTTCTGTTTTCGGCATCTGCAAAAAAGTCTTTCAGATGATATCTTTCCAGTTCATGTGCGACGATTCCGAAAAGTTTGACGGCATTATTGTTCGCTAAAAGGATTTTGTCGTCGCTTAAGCGGGAAATTATAATTGGAAAAGGGGATAACTTTATGATTTCTTCTATCTTGTTATTGCATTTTTCAATAGTTTCATCTTTTTTTCTGAGATCTGCTTTCAAATTATCGCCGCGGATAAGAAGCAAAGATGTCCCGAGCAGGGCATAAAAAACTGCGCCCAAATACCACAAGCTTTCCGGCGTCGGTTCCCCATGGGCAAGCTTCCACGCCCAATAAATACTGGCAACGGTTGTCAAAACCGCGCTGCATAAATAGCCAAAAGCGTCCTTGCTGCGCACTTGCGACCAAAAGCTGATGGCCACATATGTAAAGCCGGCCAAGGGGAAAATGCTGCGCATATTGTTGACGACGGCGCCGTCTGGAATGATGTAGACAGAGAAAATAATTGCAAAAATTCCCAGGCCGAAGATTCCGGCGATGACCGGAGTGTCTGAAATATTTCCGGCAAGCATCCTTGAGCCGGCTAAAGCCAGCAAGCCCATGGATGCCAAAAGCAAAGTCAATTCAACCAATATATAAAAATTTATATTTCCGCCGCCTGCAAAGACATTGGCAGCGCGGGTTTCAGCCAGGTTTGCAAAAAGCTCCGCCAGCAGGCCGGCGGCCAGATACCAGATTCCCCGGCGGATACGCGGATTTTCCGCAGCAAAAAAACAACAAGCCAGAAATAAGGCAAAAGCAGACAAAGTAATGCCAAAATGGCCAGATGAACTGAATATCGCTAAATTTCCCATGTTATCCTCATAACGGTTTTATCATGAAGGCAAATTATAGGATGATTTTGTTAAAATAAATTAAAATTTGCAAATAAATAGTGATTAATTTAAAAAAGTGTTATATAGCTAAATATATAAAATTTATCAGGATAGGGGAACAGAATAATGAATTGTGCCGCAGCAGACCATTTCAGCCATAAATATGAACTTCCTTTGGGTAAAATTCCAACCAAAAGTTCGGACAGGATTTCCCTTGGAATACTGCTTCCCGGGCTTTTGTTCTCGTTCCTGATGGTGTGTTTGGGCGTTTATGATTTGTTTTACGGCGGTGCCGAAGCAAATGCCCTTTTTGAAGAATTTGCCGCCTTGGAAGACAGTTCCGGAAATTACCATTCTTTCATCAGCCCGGTATTTTTTGATGCCGTGGTTATCCTTCTCGGGTTGGGCAGCATTATATCTTTAATCTTTTCATATATCCGTTATAAGAAAATCTTCTTTGACGGAAAGAAGATTAAAATCATATACCGTTCCGCTTTGGGAAAAAAAGCATCCGTCCTGGCGCCGCTTGCCGATTATGAAGGCGTGCGTTTTCGGATTGCTTTTCTGCAATTTGGCGTCGTCAGCCGCAATAAATATATTATTGAACTTTATCACAAAGACCCTGAAAAAATAGCGCCGCTTTACATATCCACTTCAGGGAAAAATATCCGTGAGATTTGGGAAAACTATGCAAAAAAATTAAAGAAGCCGGGAATGATAAACACGGACGAAGGCGAAGTTGTCAGAAGTTTCAAGGATGTCGATAAATCTCTGCGCAAGCAGTATAATGCAGGATTGATTGCGGACGATTATGATTTTTATGCGCCGCTTCCAGAAAATATTTCTTATGTCCGCAAAAGGGACAAGGTAGTGATTAAGGGGCACAAAATTGTTTGGGACGCCTATAACTTTTTGGCATGGTTCTTCATTTTTGTATATTCGGCGGCCTACCTGTCTGTTTTATTCCAGCTCCCTGTGGTTCTGGAGAATTTCGGCGCTTGGAAAACGGCAGGGCTTTTTGCCGGCGGATTCGCCGTTTTGCTGGCTTCAATCTGGCTTTTGTTTAGAAAAGAAAAGCTGGTGATTAAAAAAAGAAAAATCGTGCATACATATAAATACATGTTGTTTTCAACCAAGCATGACGAGATGGACAAGGATGACATCGAAGCTGTTGATATTATGGTTAATCCGGTCAGCGGGCGCCGCTGCTTGTCAATCAGTTCTGCCAAAAAGACAATAGCTTTTGGAAAAAAACTGCCGTTAAAGGATTTGCAATGGGTGAAAAAAATGCTGGTGCACGAAGTCGTGTCATAAAATATTGCGGGCTTTTCGCATAATTTCTTTGCCAAAAGCAAAACAATCCGTTATATATAAGCACAAAATAATCTTTTCAGGAGTTTCTTAAGATGAAAAAAAATAATGCCGATCCCGAAATTGAAGCCGCTTTTTTCAGAGAGGTTGAGGAAAGCGTAAAGAATGACCGGTTGAAACAGTTATGGGACAAATACGGGCTGGCAATTATTGTGGGCGTGGCCTTGATTCTGACGGCAACGGTCAGCTTTGAATCTTTCCGTGCCTGGCGGGATAAAAAAATGTCTGAAATGTCAAACGCCTATGCGGTGGCACTTGCTTTGCAAAACCAGGGAAAGTATGAGGAAAGCGCAAAGCTTCTGGGAATGATTAGCGAGGAAAGCAGCGGCATCTATGGCGATATTGCCGAGTTGCAGCTGGCAAATTTATATTTGTCCGAGGGAAAGAATGAGGAAGCCGTAAATATTCTGAAAAAGATTGTGCAGGACAAAAAAATGCGTCCCGAGCTGCGTGATGTTGCCCGCGTGAAGTTGGCTTCTTACCTTTTGGATACGGCGCCGGCAGAAGAAGTGAAAGCTCTCTTGGTTCCGCTAAACCAGCCGGATAACGAATGGAACGTTATTGCTAAAGAAATGCTGGCAATGTTGGCGATTCGCGAAGGAAACGAAGTTGAGGCAATTGCGCTTTACCAGGAAATAGCGGATGCTTCGTCAGTAGATGATTATGTCAAGACCCGCGCACGGGATATGATTTCTGTTTTGGAACAAAATTAAATTTTGAACGGAGAAAATAAATGGCGGTTAAAATAACGGGTAAATTAATGCTTGCCGTTTCGGTAAGCCTGCTTTCTGCCTGCGGAATGTTTGGAAAGGATAAAATAGATTTGGACGGCGAGCGGATTGCTGTTTTAGCAAACCGTACGCATTTGCCGCCGGATTATGCGTATGGCGAAGTTAAAATCAAGCTGCCGGCGCCTTACATTAATAAAGAATGGTCGCAAAATGGCGGAAATGCCGCGCATCTTTTAGGGCATGTTGCCGCGCGGGATAACTTGGAATCCAAGTGGGACACATCTTTTGGCACCGGAAATTCAAAACGCGATTTTTTAATTGCTTCTCCGATTATTGCACATAAGGCCGTTTTTGCCATGGATGCCGATGCAAAAGTCAGTGCCTACCGGATGGATGACGGCAAACAAATATGGCAGCGCAAGCTACGTCCCGTTAATGAAGATGACGCAGAGAGCGCTTTGAAAGGCGCCGGCATTGCTTACGCGAATAAAAAAATATATGCGGCAACGGGATTCGGAGGCGTCTTTTCCATGGATATGACCAACGGCAAAGTCGTTTGGTGGAAAGATTTGGGCGTGCCGATGCGTTCTGCGCCGACAGTTCAGGACGGCATGCTTTTTGTTCAGACGATTGATAACCGCCTGATTGCGTTGAGTGCCGACAACGGCGGCGAATTGTGGGATTATAAATCGCCTTCTGAATCGACCACAATGGTAGGGGCGGCTTCGCCAGCCTATTCTGTGGAACAGGATGTTGTTGTGGCTGCTTTCAGCAATGGGGAAATCCAGGCTTTTAAAGCAAGTACCGGAACGCCTTTATGGATGGAAGTGCTGCAGCCGCGCGGACGGACAAATTCACTGGCAAATATTAATGCGATTAAAGCTTCTCCGGTTATTGACGAGGATAAAGTCTATGCCGTGGGCTATAACAGCACGCTTGCCGCAATTGACCTGCGCAGCGGCACCAAATTATGGGAACGGGAAATAGCAAGTTCGGGGCAGCCTTGGGTCGCGGGACAATATTTGTTTGCCTTTACCAATGATTTTGATTTGCTGGCCTTGGAAAAAGATACCGGAAAAATTGTCTGGAACACAAATATTCCGACCGGTGAAGAAGCTGACACGCGCGGCGGCGTTTCAGGCGTCGGCCCTGTTTTGGTCAGCAACCGCCTGCTGGTTGCCATTTCAAACGGCTATATCTTTTCCGTATCTCCTTACAGCGGAAAAATATTAAGTTATGTTTCTCTGCCTGACGGTGTCGAGCTAACGCCTGTGGTCGGTGATGAAATGGTTATCTTCACGACCAATGAAGCTGAAATGCTTACATTCAAATAAGGAGCTTGCATGACTGTAAAACTTGCGATTGTCGGTCGTCCGAATGTCGGAAAATCCACATTGTTTAACCGCCTGGCCGGCAGAAAAATAGCCATTGTCCACGACAAGCCCGGCGTAACGAGAGACCGCCGCGAGGCTTCCGCCAAATTGCAGGATTTGGATTTGAAAATTGTCGATACGGCAGGTTTTGAAGTGGCAAAAGACAAAGCTGCGATTGAAAAGCGCATGTGGGAACAAACCCGCCGCGCGATAGAGGAAGCAGATGTCAGCATCTTTATGTTTGACGCCAGAAGCGGCCTTCATCCTTTTGATGAAGAATTTGCCAGGCTGCTTCGCGAGAGCGGAAAACCGGTTGTGCTTTTGGCAAACAAATGCGAAGGAAAAGCTCAGGAAGATTCGATTCACGAGGCCTATAAGCTTGGCTTGGGCGAACCGATTCCCTTTTCAGCCGAACACGGATTGGGATTGCTTGATTTGTATGAGGCGGTCAAACCTTATGATAAGGCAGATGAACCCGAAAAAAATGACTGCACGGAAGATGGAACGGCAGATGATGAGGAATACCGCCGCCGCCCGCTGCAATTGGCAATTGTCGGCCGTCCGAATGTCGGAAAATCGACTTTAATGAATGCCCTTTTGCAAGATGAACGGATGCTGACCGGCCCTGAAGCCGGAATTACCCGTGATGCGATAACAGTTTCCTGGGAATGGAAGGGGCGTAAGGTTAATCTTGTGGATACGGCGGGATTGCGCAAACAGGCAAGAGTTTCCGATTCTCTTGAAAAGATGTCTGCCGCCAGCACCAAACATGCCGCTTTTATGGCGCAGGTAGTTGTTTTGGTTTTGGATGCCGATGCTGTTTTAGAAAAGCAGGATTTAACGATTGCGCGGCAGGTTTTGGATGAAGGGCGCGCTTTAGTCATTGCAGTTAATAAATGGGATATTGCTGACCGTAAGAGCACGCTTGAACAGCTGAACTATAAATTAAGGACTTCTCTGGCGCAGGCTGACGGCGTTCCGACCGTAACCATTTCTGCGCTTAAACGCGAAGGGCTCGATAAGTTGATGTCTGCAGTGTTTAAGGTTTATGACCGCTGGAATTTGCGTATTCCGACAGCGCCGCTCAACCAATGGCTGGCAGACATGTTGGAAGCTTGCCCGCCGCCGCTTGGCAAGAACAACCGGCGCATTAAGCTGCGTTATATCACTCAGGCAAAGACGCGTCCGCCTTCATTTTACCTCTTTTCCAGCAACCCGGAAGGCTTGCCGGATGCATATCTGCGCTATTTGTCGAATAATTTGCGGCAAACCTTTGATTTGGGCGGCATCCCCTTAAGGATGACGGTTCGTAAAACCGGCAATCCTTATGCGGATAAAAAGTAAGACATTACTTGATATTTTGCTTTCATTTCACTACATTTATATGGAAGATTAAATGAGGATGAACATGGAAGATAACTTGCCCGAATTGCGGGATATTCATTTGCCGGACGGTGTATCAGCCTGGCCGCCAGCTTATGGTTGGTGGGTGGTTTTGCTTGGAATAATCCTGTTGGTTTTGGCTGTTCAAACATTTTTATTTATTTACCGGCGCAGCAAGAAGCGTTATGCATTAAAAATATTAGAAAGCCTTTCTGCGGAAAATGCGGTTAACGCGGCTCGGGAAGCATCTGAAACATTGCGCCGCATATGCGTCTACAAATATAAAGAAGCCGTTGCGTTGAGCGGGCGCGAATGGGTTGATTTTCTAAATAGCCACAGCAACAAAAAATTAGAAGGGAAAAGCGCCGCTTTATTAATGGATGCACCTTATATGCCGGAAGCTTCCAAAGCTTATTCTGCGGATGATCTAAAAGGGCTTATGGACTTTTGCCGCCATTGGATAGGAGAAAATTTATGATTCGTTTTGCCTGTCCGGAAATGTTTTTGCTTATTCTGCTGCCATTGCTGTTCCGCTATCTGGTGCCGGCGGCCAAAGGGCTTCACGGCGATGCCCTGCGTGTTCCGTTTCTGGCGGACATTCGTCGCATTTCCGTGGCATCTGGAGGCATATGGGGAATGTCATCGGCCAAAGGGCAAAATTTATGGAGGCTTTTCCCGATAATTTTGATTTGGCTTTTGCTGGCAGCGGCAGCTGCGCGCCCGCAGCTGCAAGGGGAACCGCAGCGCTTGAATAATCAGGGGCGGGATATTTTGCTGGTTGTTGACATATCGACTTCCATGCTGCAAAAAGATTTTGGCTACCAAGGCGGAAGGCTGAGCCGGTTAAGCGCCGTAAAAGCCGTTATTAGCGATTTTATTCAAAAAAGGGCGGATGACCGGCTGGGGCTTATCTTATTCGGAACGCGCGCTTATTTGCAGGCGCCGATAACCTATGATAAAAAATCAGTCGGCGAAATTTTATGGAATACGGACGCAGGAATGGCCGGCGACACGACGTCCATCGGCGATGCCTTGGGCTTAGCATTGAAAACTTTAAAAGATTCTCCTGACCATGATAAAAAAGTGATTATTTTGTTGACGGACGGCGAAAATAATGACGGCAGCCTCTCCATGGCTCAAACAATGAAACTGGCAGAGGAAGAAGGAATAAAAATATATACGGTCGGTGTTGGCGCGCCAAATGCTTTTTTTACGTCTTTTTTTGGCGTTAAACTGGGGACCGGCCTGGATGAGGATTCATTAAAGCAGCTGGCGGCGGTTACCAAAGGGAACTATTTTCGAGCCGAGAACACCGGAGATTTGTTAAAAGTCTACCAAACGATTGATAAATTGGAAGCCCGGGCCGGCGATGAAAATTTTGTCGTAGAAATAACGGAATTGTATTATTGGCCGCTTTTGTTGGCTGCCTTATTGTCTATGGCTTTTGTTTATGTTTTGAAGAGGAGGGGCTGATGGAAGCTTTTATGTCCGACTTTCATTTCCTGCGCCCGGTGCTGCTTTTATTGCTGCTCTTGCCGTTATTTTTATATTGGAAATATTATAAGCAGGCGCAAAACCTTTCTTCATGGCGGGATGTTTGTGATGCGCCGCTTTTGGAATTTCTTCTGGTCAAAGGTTCGTCATACCAGCGCCGGCTGATTGCAAATTTGGCTCTGGCGGGAGTGTGTGCTGCCATTATCGGGGCTGCCGGACCGAGTTGGCAAAAAAAAGAAATCCCGTCCTTAAGCCCGGAAAATCCGTTGATGATTTTGTTAAATGTTTCCTCGGACATGCGCGACAGCGACTTAACGCCCAACCGTCTGGAAAGAGCAAAATATAAAATCCGCGATTTATTATCCGAATTGCATTCTGTACAGGCCGGTCTGGTCGTTTATTCCTCCGAGCCTTTTCTGGTAACGCCGTTAACGGAGGACGGAGAGCTCATCAGCAACCTTTTGCCGGAGATAAATTTTGATATTATGCCCGTGAACGGCAACCGCCTGGATAAAGCGCTGGCTTATGCGGCAGAAAAACTTTCCGGCAGCGGTTATAAGCAGGGGCATATTTTGGTTTTTGCCCCAGATGGCGGCAATGAATTTCAACAAGCGCTGAAAACTGCCGAAGATGTGAGAAAACAAGGATACCAGGTGGATGTTGAAGTAACGGCGCGCGGAGATATCCGCCAAATGGAGATATTGGCGCAAAAAGGCGGCGGAAAGGCTGTTTCCTTAAGCGCCGGCGACAGCGATATCAAATTTTGGGCGAAAATGCTGAGCCAAGCGGATGGAGATTTGAAAGAAGGGAAAAATGCCAGGCAGATATGGCTTGACAGCGGTTACGGATTGACTTTTATATGTTTGGCCTGCACTTTATATTTTTTCCGCAGGGGCGTTTTGGCCGTTTTGTTTTTGTGCCTTTTAAGCCAGCCTGCGGCCGCCGGTTTTTTCCGCAACGCAGACCAAGAAGGGCTGCACCTTTTTAAGCAGGGAGATTATCAGGATGCTGCAAAAGAATTTCAGGACAGCCGCTGGAAAGGCGCCAGTTATTATAAATCCGGAAATTACGAACAGGCGCTAAATGCTTTTTCGGCAGGAAACAGCGATGCAACAGCGCTTTACAATCAGGGAAATGCGCTGGCTAAGGGCGGAAAAATCGAAGAAGCGATTAAAAAATATGAAGAAGTTTTAGAACAAATGCCCAATCATGAAGACGCCAAATTTAATTTGGAATATCTGAAACGCCAGCAACAGCAGCAACAACAAAACAATTCCGGCAATGGCGAAAATCAAGATAACCAAGAGCAAAACCAAAGCCAGTCCGCAGCGGATTCACAGCAAAACAAAAATGATAATCAGGAGAATGAAAGCCCGGAGAATCAGAGCAGCCCGCAGGAAAGCAGCGGTGAGCAGGAAGCAGAAGACAAGCAAAATGACGGGCAGGAACAAGCCGGAGAGGAAAAAGAAAAATCCAATGGCGAAAACAACCGGCAGCAATTGCCGCCCCAAGAAAGCCAGCCTAAAGAAGATACCGGAGAAGATGAACAAAACGCGGGAAGCTCCTTGCAAAACGGCGAAGACGAGCCTAAATATGATGAAGAAGCCCAGGCACGCGCCCAACAATACAGGGATATTCCCGAAGACGCCGGCGGTTTGTTGAAGGCATTTATTCGTAAGGAATATCAAGCAAGAAGGTCAAATCCATGATAAAAAAAATCATTTTTGCATTCGTTTGTTTGTTTAGCATAGAAGCTGCGGCGGCAGAATTTACGGCGCGTTTGAACCGCAACCCCGTGCCACAGGGGGAAACGGTTGTCTTAACGCTGGAATATGATGATAAAACTTCCGAAACGCCGGATTTGAACGTTTTGGAAAAAGATTTTGATATCTTTTCGGTCAGCAATTCCTTTCGCAGCAATTTTGTAAACGGCCAAATGTCAAATTCGCTGCAATGGACTTTGGTTTTAATGCCAAAATCCAATGGAAAAATAATAATCCCCTCCGTCAGCTTAGGCGCTTCTGCAACAAAGCCGCTGGAGCTTGAAGTCGTTCCGGCGGATATGGCGGAAAAAGCCGCTTCCCGGCAAAGTGCGCCAGCAGCAGAAGTTTCCCGTCCCAAATATGGCATAAAGGGCGTTTTGGAAAATTACAGCCCTTATGTGCAACAACAGGTGAATTATCAGCTCAAAATTTATGACAGCGGCGGCTTACAGGGCAAAGAACCATACCTCTTGGCCGATGATAATGACTGGATTGTCAAAAGTTTAGGCCAGCCGCAGGTCGAAACAAAAAACATTGATGGCAGGAATTTGCGGGAGATAACTTTTAATTATGCGCTTTTCCCGCAAAAAAGCGGAAAATTAAAACTGCCGCGATTTAAATTTGAAGGATTTTACCTGTCAAAATCATCCCGCCGCGCGGTTGACCCTTTTGCCGATATGTTTGGGCAGGATTTAATGCTGACGGGCTTTGGTTTGTCCGACATGTTTGCCGTACGCAATCCGGTCGTTTTGATAACGGATGAAGCTGAAATCGAGGTCCTTCCGATTCCGGAACAAAGCCGGGGCAAATGGTGGCTCCCGGCAGAACAAGCCAGCCTGCTTGCGTCTTTTGAAGATAAAAATCCGCGCTTTAAAGCCGGAGAGGCGTTTACCAGAACCATATTTTTGAAAGCGGTCGGCGTTTTGGACAAACAGCTTCCCGAGATAAACTTCCCTCAAATCCCGGGAATGAAACAATATCCTGAAAAGCCGCAATTGCAAACCCGTTCAGAAAATGGAAAAATCATATCCGTCTCAAAAATAAATAATGTTTATATCCCGAGCCGCGCCGGAAAAATAACGCTCCCCGGCTTGGCGGTGGAATGGTTTAACGTAAACACCGGAAAAGCAGAGCAAGTAACGCTTCCGCCGCAGACGATAACCGTTGAGGAAAGCTCTTTTGCAGAAGAAACGCCGCCTGTTTCCAATGAAGAGCCGGCGCCCCGGGAAAGCCTGACAACCGGGGACTTGGCGGAAAATACCGCTTTGCGGGAAAATATTTCCGCATGGACAACCGCCGAAATCAGCCTGGCGCTTGCCGGGGCTTTTTTGTTGGGAATTATTCTCAGCCGCTTGTTGTTTCGGCTGAGCGGCAAAAACAATAAAGATTCAGCAAAGCGTTCACGGTCATCCTTGGCGGGAGATGTTTTGAAAGCTGCAAAAAATAATGATCTAAAGGAATTAAAAAACGCCTTGTTGCTTTGGGCCGCCCAGGCTTTTGCCCCTGCAAAAGTTACTAACCTGCAGGATGTAATTTCTTTGACAGGCAATCAGAATTTTGCTAGAGAGATAGAAAAATTAAACACGGCGCTTTATGGGGCGAAAAAGGAAAATTGGGATTCTTCCGAATTTATGCAAGCTTTTCGCCAAGCGGAAAAAACGCCGGCAAAAGGAAAAAAAACAAGTGCGATTTTGCCGGATTTATATGAAGACTAGGATAAGAAGATGAAACAATATATTGAGCTAAGCCCCCGGTTTTATCCCGGAGATGATAAAACGCCCCAATGGGCTGTTGACGGGGAAACCGTCAGCAAGGCAATTGCAGAGGGAAATATTCCGCAAATTGTTTTACCGGGGTTTGATGAAAATGCAAAATCGCCGGTCGTTGCGGTCATTTTGGCTCAAGAGCCGACACCTGAAAAGCCCCAAAATGATTACTGCATCCATCCTGATTATGTCAATGCGTTGCAGAGCCTGAATATGCGCCTGGTCATGATTGCTTATGATAAAATCAACGAGCAGCTCAGACAGGCGGCGCCGAAAGGCATTTTTTTAATCGGCGGCGCGTTTAATTCGCCTGCCGACTGGTATGAAGAACGCCCGGAAGAAGATGTTGACAAACGCGGCAAGGCTTACTTAAAGATTATCGCCTATGCCAAAAAACATAAACTGCCGACTTTAGGCATTTGCGCAGGGCACCAAATGATTGCCGGTTCCGAAGGGGCAAAGCTGATGAAAGGGATTAACAACGGCCTGCCGGCAGATAAAAGCCACAAACAACCGGCTTACCAGATTGCCCACCAAGTGCATATTGAGCCGGACAGCCGTTTATATAAAATTATCGGTAAAGAAAAAATTGCGACAAATTCATCTCACACTGAAGCGCTCATCGGGCATCAGATGGGAAAATGCACAATTTCTGCCCGGGCTGAAGACGGCATTATTGAAGCAATGGAATTAAAACATCCATGGAACAGTTTTGTTTTGGGTGTGCAATGGCATCCGGAACGGCTGCTGAGGCTTGGAGATGAAAACTCTCTTAAAATTTTTAAGGCTTTTGTGGAAGCCGTTAAGGAACAGTAATGCTGAATAAAAATCTGATAGAAGTTAAGAATCAAAAGCCATTTATTATAGAAATGATGTATGCTTTTCCGCAAAATATAAGCGGTCTGCCTGTGTATGAGCAAGTGGGGTTCGGCAACCGGGCTTTTCTTCATAAAGACATGTGGGAAAAACTGCAGCGGCTGATTCCGCTTTTGGAAAAAAATAATCTGCGGCTTAAAATAAAAGACGCTTACCGTCCGCCGCTTGCCCATATGCTGCTTTTAAAAGCTGTTCCGGTTCCGGGTTTGTTTGCCGTTTCTCCGGAAGCGTCCCAGCATTGCCATGGAACGGCGGTTGACGTCATCCTTTGTGATGAAAACGGCAATGAATTGGAATTTCAAAGCCCTGTTGACTGTTATACGCCTTACTTTGCGAAGGAGTTAAAGCAAGGGCGGGATGAAGAATATAAGGAATTCTTAAAATCTGCATGCCATGGCTATGCTGCAATATCGCCCGCAGCAAAAAAAAATAAAGAACAGCTGCGGCAAATGATGGAAAGCGTTGGTTTAGAGGTGCTGCCCCATGAATGGTGGCATTATAACCTGCCCGGCGGCAAAGGCGAAGCATATCCGTTAATAGATTTTCAAGAAAAGGAATGAGATGGCTTTAGGCATAGTTTGTGAAGGCGGCGCCAAACGCGGCATTTATACCGCCGGCGTACTGGATGTGCTGTTGGAAAACGGGCTTTTGCCTGACGGCGTTATCGGCGTTTCTGCGGGAGCGATACATGGCTGTTCTTATGTTTCCGGGCAGGCGGGACGAAGCATCCGCTACAATATGCGCTATGGAAATGATTATCGTTTTATGAGTTTTAAATCCTGGCTGAAAACCGGAAATATCGTGGATACGGATTTTTGTTATCGGGAATTGCCTGAAAAACTGGATGTCTTTGACAATGAGGCATTTATGAAGTCGGGCATAAAATTTTATGTAACTTGTTCTAATCTAGAAAGCGGCCGTCCGGAATACATCCTTTGCCAGGATTTATTTAGAGAAATAGATTATCTGCGGGCTTCGGCTTCCCTGCCGTTTTTCAGCCGGATTGTCAAAACGCCGAAAGGAAATTTTCTTGACGGCGGCATAACCGACAGCATTCCTTTGCAGGGTTTTCAAAATTTAGGCTATGATAAAAATCTGGTCATTTTAACCCGCCCGCAGGGATACCGCAAAAAGCCCTCACTGATTGGAAAACTTTTAGCCCCAATCGTTTACCGGAAATATCCGAATTTTGTAAAAGCCATAGCCGAACGCTATAAAATGTATAACCAAGAACAAGATTATGTTGCATCTGAAGAGCAAAAAGGGAAAACGCTTGTCTTGCGTCCCAGCCGTAAAATTAACATCGGAAAAATGGAACGGAATTTAAATATCGTTCGGGAAATGTATGAACTCGGGCGTTCAGACGCTGTTTCCAGATTAGATGAAATCAGGCGTTTTTTTGCTTAAACTGTGCGTTATATAAAGAATTGTAAACGCCGTTTTCAATTGACAGCAACTCATTATGCGTGCCGGTTTCAACAATTTCGCCATTGTTAAGCACAACGATTTTGTCAGCATTCTGAATTGTTGACAGGCGGTGGGCGATAACAAAAACAGTCCGGTCATTCATCAGGTTTTCGATTGCTTTTTGCACAATGGCTTCCGCTTTATTGTCCAACGCGGACGTTGCTTCATCCAAAATGACAATCGGGGCATTTTTAATAAATGCGCGCGCAATAGCCATCCGTTGTTTTTGCCCGCCGGAAAGAAGCGTTCCCCTTTCGCCGATGTCAGTATCTAACCCGTTTTCCAGCCCCGCGACAAAGTCATCAAGATAGGCCATTTTCAAAGCTTCGTTAATTTCTTCCTCCGTGGCATTTTCCTTGCCTAAAAGGATGTTTTCACGAATGGTGCCAGAGAACAAGAAATTATCTTGAAAGACCACGGCGATATTTTCTCTTAAAGAATGGACGTCAATATCCCGGATGTCTTTTCCGTCAATGGAAACTTTCCCTGACGCGACATCGTAAAAACGCGGTAAAAGGTTAATAATCGTTGTTTTGCCGCCGCCGGAATTGCCGACAAAAGCGGTTGTCGTTCCGGAAGGAATGTCAAGATTGATGTTTTTAAGAACCTTTGTTCCCGGAATATATTCAAAATCGACATTCTCGAAACGGATAGATTTCTGGCAGCCCGGAAAAGCCGCCGCATTAGCTTTATTGACGATGTCAGATTCCATGTCCAGCACATCGCAGACACGCTCGATGGCCATAAAAGAGAGTTGGACAGCGTTATAATTTTTTCCGAGGTTTTTAATCGGCGTATAAAGCATAATCAATGCGGTAATAAAGGAAACAAAAGCGCCGCTGGTAATGCTGCCGTTGACAATCAAATAGCTTCCGTATCCGATAACGGCGGCAACGCCCACAGAAACCATAATATGCATCATAGGTGTCATCCAGGCGGTGCGCTGAACCATTTTAATGCCCAGCCGGAAGATTTTGCGCAAAGTGCCGTCAAATTTTGCAAACATCCTCTGTTGGAGGTTGTAGGCGGAAATCGTTTTGCTTCCGGAATAGCTTTCATTATATTGCGAAATAACGGCAGCGCCTTCTTTAACGGTCTGGGCAACAATATTTTTAATCATGCGCCGTACCTGCGCCAGCGGCAGAAGCGCCAAGGACAAAACCAAAATGGCAATAATCGACAATTGCCAGGAATTATAGATAAGCACGCCGATTAAGGATAAAGATGAGAAAATCCGGGAGGTAAAAAGGCGCACATTTTCCAACAAGCCGCTGCAAGCCGTGTCTGCATCCGTAGCAAAACGCTGGATGACAATGCCGGAATTGTTCGCGTCAAAAAAAGCGGCCGGAAGCGCCAGAAGTTTTTTATAAAGGCTGCGTTTCAAATCCATGGTGATTTTGCTGCCCACCCAGGCATTCATATAAGTTGCCGCGTAGTTTAAAATGCCCTGCACAATGGTGAACCCGACAATCAACAAAGGGATATAGGCCGGAGAACGCGCGGATTTATCCACCAGGACAATATCCATATAAGGCTTAAGCGCCAAGGCGATAACAGCATCTAACGCGCCGATGGGAATGCAAAGCAAAACGGCGAAAATAGCGCGAAACAAATAAGGCTGCACGTAAGGCCACATCCTTTTATAATGGTCGGAGAACTTCATTTGTTTGGGGTCGTTAGCCGGTGCCAAATGGTAATTAAAATCCATTTTAGATAAATCCTAAATATTTTAAAATGATATAAACTGCTGCAAATTCCATAAAAATCATCAAATAAAACATATGCATGAAGCTTTTTTTGGAAGTTTTGTGGTGGAAAAGCTTTTGGGCGACTAAAGCGCCAAACCATCCGCCTAAAAATTCCAAGCTGTGCAAATTCATTTCTGAAACGCGCCATCCGCCTCTTACGGCGGCCTTCTTGTCATGGTAATAGGCGAAAAATGTTACAATATTAATAGAAAGGAGATGAAGCACGACAAAAAACAAAAGCGTTTTTGTTCCGAAAATTTTTGCGCGGATGCCATAGACATTTTCAAGATAATAAGCCAAAGCAATCACCAACACGGCGTGAAGAATATAAAAATTATTGCGCCGGAGCGGCTGAAACAAAAACATCATTCCGAACAAAAGCACGGCATAAGTGATAACCATAACAGCATTCCTTTTTTCAAACAAAAGCCAGTCTAAAACAAAATTAAATAAAAATCAAATAGTGAATAAGTAAAAAAATATGTTAGGTAAAAAGCAAAAAAACTTTATACTGCAAATATAATGCTTAAGCAGGAAGGATATCTTAATGAAAAGATTTTTTATAATCCCCGCGTTTCTTCTGATTTCGGCATGTGCCCAGGAGGCGGAACGCCCCGTATATCAATATCGCAATTCTCCGGCAATTTCTGAAAACGGCATAACGCCGCAGGTTTATTCGATTGCCGCCGGGCGGGCGGTCAACAAGTTTCTTGACGGCACAAAAGTGGTCTATGAGCAACAGCCGGCACCGACCTTATATATAAAGGAAATTGTCAAGGCTGATGAAACGCTGCCTGACGGATTTTATTACGCCGATAAAGTTGCCCGCCGGATTATTGAAGCTTCCCGCAGTTATCGCCTGGTTAATAATATTAATGACGCCTCCTATTATCTGGATGTCTGGGTTGACCGCCCGTCTCCGGAGGCTCAGGAACTGACATACACATTGGTGCTGAATTCGGCTGGTGGCGCAGAGCTCGGACAATGGAGCGAAACGTTAAAGCGCCTTCGCAATGATGATAATAGCTGGTGGTAATGTTTTTATTCGGCTTTTTTATACTATCTTTATTTCCGTTTTCCGCTTTTGCCCAAGAGGTGCTTGTTGACGATGCCGCCCTTGATGAAAATGTTACGGCGGTTTATGGAACGGCTTGCGAAAACATCCGGGCGGGGGAGGCAAAATCTTCGGCCCGTGTCCGCGTAACGGACAAGGCGTCATTTCTTGCCGTTCAGAAAATTAACGGGTTGGAAGAATTTAAAAAAGAAGTCAATGATCACGATTTTAATGTGATGGTTTATAATTTGGTTGACAATTACCTTGAGGATATGGCGGTGCGCACAACCAGCCAGAATGATGAAAAAATCTGTGTCGAGGTTACCGGATATATTCAAAAAAACAATATTGTCAAATCCATAAATGAAACGTTGCAGCAATCGGCGGCGCCTGATGAGGAACAAGAATTTGAAACCAATCCGGAGCTGGAAGAAATAATGACGGCGGCAACGGAGAAGTCAAAGCCCGAAACAACTCAAGAAACGGCGGATGTCCGCAAAATTTATTTGGCGCCGGTACAATTTTATAACGACAGCCAGTCAGAAGCTTATCATCCGCTGTTTGAGGAAATTTTTGCGGATACGGGGTTGGCTTTTGCGGCGGAAGAAAAAAATGCGGATTATGTCATAAGGCCGAAAGTCCTTCGCGCGAAAGTAGATCCGATAAACAAAGATACGTCGCGTTTGCAAATGGTTGTTTCCATGGAACTGGAAAGCAAAGAAAACGGGCAGACAACAACCAGCCATCAAAACAGGTTTGTCTTGTTTACGGCAGATTCTGGAGAGCAGGAAGCGGCGCGCAAACTCCTGTCAAAACTTTTTTCAAAGGCCGGAGACGAGTTAAAGGAAAAAATTTCTCAAAATGAGCAAAAACAGCTGCCGGGGCTTCCGCCGGTCATAACGCCGGCCTCCCGTTAAAATCCCCATTCTTCAGGATTGTATTGCGATTTGGGCAAATCTTCGGGAACCGCAGGAGATTGCTTGCTTTTATATAATGCAGGATGTTCCGAAACCATTAAAACCCGAACGGAAATGTTGTTAATGCGCGGCTGGTTGATTGAGGCATAATAGCTATCAATTTTTTTGTTGATATACCGTTCAAACTTTCCGCCGTTATCCGCGTCTTGATTGGTGTAAACCACCGTTTCCATTTCCGGAAATCCACGGTCCGTATAAAAGAAGTGTTTATAGGCCAGTGCCTGTTCATGGCTGGTTTCAAAAATAATTTTCATAACATTGGAGAAGTTGTCTTCTTTTTGATTCTGGCGGTAATAGTTCAAAATTTCGCCAAGAACCTTATTGCTTTTTTCTTCAGGCGCCAGGTGCTGTACTTTTGTAAGGTTAAAGAAATTCCCCTGTTGCAAGGCAAATTTTTCCAAGGCCCGTCCAAACAGGGCATATGAAGCTTCAATATTATTGTAACGGGGATGAAGCAAAATCTCAACCATATCTTTCAAGCCGAGGTTTATAAGGGTGTCAATATAGGAAGCTTCGTATTCCGGCGCCAGCTGCCCGCCCATTTCCCAAATTTTTTGCGCCTGAAAAACCGCTTTTTCTTTGTTTCCGAGCATGGCAAGCGCTTGCAGATAAGTTATATGGCCTGGAAGCGAAACCGGAAAATCGTTTAGCCCTTTTATCGCGGCCTTTTCAAGCTCCTGAATGCGTTGGGTGCGGTAATAAGGGGTTTCAAACAATTCGGCCATGATTTTTCTGAAATATGAATCAGCTGTTTCACTCATCATCCATCTCCTATTTTTCAAGTAAAAATGTCGCCGGCCCGTCATTAATGAGGGCAACCTGCATATCCGCCTGAAAGACGCCTGTTTGGACGGGAATACCAAAATCTTTCAAATGCGCCACGGTTTCTTCATAAAGCTCTTTGGCCAGCGCCTGTTCGGCCGCCAGGCTAAATCCCGGGCGGTTGCCATGCGATGTGTCGGCGGCAAGCGTAAACTGGGACACGACCATGATTTCGCCGTGGACATCCATAATATTTAAATTCATTTTTTCATTTTCATCATTGAAAATTCTCAAATTTGCAATTTTTTTTGCCAATGCAGCCGATTTTTCAGAGCTGTCCCCTTTTTCAACGCCGAGCAGCACTAAAAAGCCGTGCCCGATTTGCGAATGGCATATATCATTTATCGTAACGCTGCAATTTTGAACACGTTGGATTAAAGCCTTCATAACAGCCCTCCTTAGTAAAAAGCATAAGCAAATAAAATTGCCGCAGCGATTCCCGCCGCATCGGCAATTAAAGCGCAAGGCAAAGCGGAACGGACTTTTGATATTTTAACGGCGCCAAAATAAACGGCCAAAACATAAAAAGTAGTCTCCGTTGAACCTTGGACAATGCAGGAAACAAAAGCAGGAAAACTGTCCGCCCCGTAAGTTTGCATCGTTTCAATCATCATGGCGCGTGCGCCGCTTCCTGACAGCGGTTTAATGAATGCCGTGGGCAGGGCGGGGACAAAACCGTTATCTATCCCCATGAAAGCGGCAAGTTTTGAAAAAGCGCCGGCACATGCATCCACAACGCCGGATGTGCGCAGCATGGCAATAGCCGTCAACATGGCGACCAAATAAGGTATAATGCGTATTGCAATGTCAAAACCTTCTTTTGCGCCGTTGATAAATGTGTCATAGACATTAATTTTTTTGCAAAGCCCGTAGAAGATAAACAGAAAAACAAATGCGAAAATGATAAAATTTCCTGCCGTAGCGGCGATATCCAGGCGTTTTTCCGCAGGAATGCAGAAAAAGCCATAGGCAATAAGGATAAGGAGTGTCAGAAATCCCAAAAGATAAGACAAAACCACCGTATTAAAAATATTCAGTTTCTGTACCAAGGCAACGCTGAAAAAACCGGCAAGGGTAGAAACGGACGTCGCAAGCAAAATCGGGATAAAAACGGCAGCCGGCCGAACGGAGCCCAATTCCGAGCGATACATTAAAATTGTTATGGGCAGCAAAGTTACGGCGGAAGCATTGATAACCATAAACATGATTTGCGCATTGGAAGCCGTGTCTTTTTTAGGGTTGAGTTCCTGAAGCTGTTCCATGGCTTTTAAGCCCATGGGCGTTGCCGCATTATCAAGGCCGAGCATATTGGCGGCCATATTCATGATAATGGAAGACAAGGCCGGATGATTTTCGGGAACCTCCGGCATAATCCGCTTAAAAAAGGGATAAAGCGCTTTTGAAAGCCCGTTAATCATGCCTGAGACTTCGGCAATTTTCAACAAGCCCAGCCAAAGGCAAAGAATCCCGGTCAGGTTGAGGCAAATTTCAAAAGCGGCTTTTGCAGAAGAAAATAAGGAAAGGCTCATTTCATTCCAGATTTGCACATTTCCGCCGATAAAAGCCTGCCAACAGGCACTGATGAAAGCGGCAATGAAAAATCCAGCCCAAATCAGGTTCAACATGAGCCTCTCCTTTAAAGTTAATATAACAGGCCGTGTTTTTTCTTGCCTTGTGAAAGCTTTACTTCGCCATTAACAATATCTGCGGCGCTCAAACGGTAATTTTCGTCATTGACAACCTTGTCATTAATTTTAAGGCCGTTTTGCTTAATCAGGCGCCGGGCTTCGCCTTTGCTCTCGACAAATCCGATTGCCAGAAAGGCATCCAACACGCCAAGCCCTTCGATTTGTTCCACTTTGACCTTGGGAAGCTCGCCGCCGGCCACGCCTTGTTCAAAGACTTTGACGGCGGTTTCCTGAGCGGCTTTGGCTTCGCTTTCGCCGCGGCAGATTTTTGTTGCTTCAAAGGCCAAAACTTTTTTGGCTTCATTAATTTCCTGATCCTTGAGGGCTTCCAGCTTTAAAATCTCTTCCATCGGCAGGTCAGTATAAATGCGCAGGCATTTGCCGACCTCCGTATCGCCGATGTTGCGGAAATATTGGTAATAATCATAAGAAGAGAGTTTTTCTTCGTTAATCCAAACGGCATTGCCTTCGGATTTGCCCATTTTTTTGCCGCTGGCATCTGTAATAATCGGGCTGGTAAAGCCAAAGAGTTCCACATCCATCTTGCGGCGCCCAAGCTCTGTCCCCGAAGTAATGTTCCCCCATTGGTCAGAACCGGCAATTTGTGCGCGGCAGCCGTATTTTTTATAAAGTTCGCAAAAGTCATATCCCTGGAGCAGCATGTAGTTAAATTCCAAAAAAGACATCGGCTGTTCGCGTTCCAAACGGGATTTGACGCTGTCCATGGTCAACATGCGGTTAACGGAATAATAAGTGCCGACATCCCTTAGGAAGCCCAAATAGTTAATGTCTTTAAACCAATTCCAGTTATCTTCCATAACAGCATCTGTCGCGCCGTTCCCAAAATTCAAAAACTTGCTGAAAGATTTTTTCAGTCCCTGATTGTTATGTGCCAAAACCTCCTCGCTTAAAAAGGGGCGGAGCTTGTCTTTTCCGGAAGGGTCGCCGATTCGCGCCGTGGCGCCGCCAACCAGTGCAATAGGCTTGTGCCCGCACTTTTGAAACCAGCGCAGCATCATCAGCGGAACAATATGCCCCACATGCAGACTGTCTCCGGTCGGGTCTGAGCCAAGATAGCCGACAGCAGGCTTTCCGCTTTTTTCGCAAGCATATAAATAATCATCAAAGCCCTGTTCATTTGTGCATTGATTATAAAATCCGCGTTCCTGCATTATATTCATAAATTCTGACTTAAACTGACTCATTTCTCCAATCCTTAAAATATAACAAATTCTTAAGAAGTTTATCATAATATTCCAACAATGCAACAAGGGAGTTAATATTTTACCATGGATGCTATCAAGCCGGTTTGGTCGTTGGGAATTATGAGCAGCACATCGTTAAATGGCGCGGATTTGGCGTTAATCCGCACAGACGGCGTTGACGTTAATGAATTTGGCCCGGTCCGAATTTTCCCTTACGAAGAAGAATTGCGCCAAAAAATCCGTTCTCTGCAGGGAAAACCGGATTTCCCGGCGTCATGGAAGCAGGAATTGGACGGAGAACTGACGGCTTTCCATGCCCGCTGCGTTGAAGAATTTCTGGAAGATTCGGAAATCAGGCCGGAAGTCATCGGCTACCATGGCCATAGCCTATACCACAACCCCCGGGAACATTGCAGCCTGCAAGCTGGCAGCCCGGAACTTCTGGCAAAATTAACGGGAATAAAAGTCATCAGCCGTTTTCATCAGGCGGATATGCTGGGCGGCGGGCAGGGCAACCCCATGGAAGCCCTTTATGTAAACGCCCTGACGGCGGATATGGAAAAGCCTTTGGCTTTTTTGAATTTGAGCGGTATTTCTTCATTGGTTTGGATTGGCGCAAACGGGGAAACAATGGGCTTTGATGCCGGCCCCGGCAATGCGGCGATTAATGATTGGGTATATAAACATGGCAATATGCATATGGATTATAACGGCAAGCTTGCCATTACCGGCAATATCCACCCCCAAATTCTAAATACGCTGATGAAACATAAGTATTTCGGGATGTATCCGCCCAAAGCGATAGACCGCGATTATTTTAAAGAAAAGCTTGAACATTTGGAAGGGCTTTCGCTGGAAGACGGAGCGGCGACCGTAACGGCATTTGTCGCCGAAGCTGTTGTTTACTCAATGGCCTTATATCTTCCGGAAGCGCCAAAACAGCTGATAATTTGCGGAGGCGGCACCCAAAACCCGACTTTGCTGCGTTTTCTGCGGGTGCGCTTGCCGCATGTCGAAGTTAAAACCGGAAGCGAAGCCGGCATTTCCTGCGAAGGATTTTCCGCGGCAGCTTATGCTTTTTTGGCGGTGCGCAGCCTGAACCATATGCCTTTGAGTTTTCCCGGCGTTACCGGTGTCGCGGAGCCGCAGATGGGCGGGGAAATTTTTGATTTTGTACAAAATAAGGCTTGATTAGACGAAAAATCTGTGCTATATATTTTGCAATTCACGTGATTATTATTTAATTAGTATACCTATGAAAGCAAAAATTTTTTCATGCTGTATTGTTATTGCCTTTTTGGCTTGCATTTTCAGTTGCGGACGCAAGCAGGTTAATCCTTTTGAAGAGCGCGCCCTTCATATTGCCAAAGAAGTTGAGTCAGACACGACGGTTTATTTCCTTTTGGAAAAAGGCGCCATTAAGAGCTGGCAGGACGATTTGCATTACGGGCACGATCTGGTCTGGATGAGCGAGGAAGGTGTTCCTTATGCGTTGGTTCTGCATCCGGAATATGTCCGCAGCGTTTTTCAGGACGACAAAGGCGGCTATGTTGACTTTTTCAACGGAAAAAGGCTGACTGTTGTTTTTATGCGGCAGACAGACACTTATCAGATTGATTGGGTACCGATTGAAAATTGTACGATTTCCATTCCCATGGCCGAAGGCGAAAAAGCGGAAATCCTGTCCCTCCTGCCGGATGTAAAGAAGTCTGAAATCCGGTGGAAAACAAACTTTGGCAGGGTAATCGTTGCCGAGATTGACAATGCAGTCGTTAATTTTGATGAGGCAGGATTATCAGTCTCTTTTGCGGAAACCGGCGCCAAGCTGATTTTTGATTTTTCTGCCGTCTAAACCTCAACCCCTTGTTCCCGATTGGGAATAAGGGGTATTTTTATTGTTGACTCGGCAAATTGAATGTACTAATTTTTACCTCAGTAACAATTAGCGAGATTCTCAATATGTGCATTTTTAACATAAATATACCTTTCATTATTATCCCTTAGGGGATATTCATTTTCGCACATAACTCATTACCGCCTAATCAAAAACAAAATCAATCATTTACGGGTATAAGAACCATGAAACACTATGCTGAGGTTAAAGCAAAGCCAGACTTTGTTGAAGTTGAAAAAGAAGTATTAAAATTTTGGGAAGAAGATAAAACATTCGAAAAATCCGTCCGCAACCGAGACGGTGCCGCCGAATTTGTTTTTTATGACGGCCCGCCTTTTGCAAACGGCACGCCGCACTATGGGCATATTATGGTTTCTTATGTAAAGGATGTTGTAGCCCGTTTTCAGACAATGAACGGCAAAAAGGTCGAACGCCGCCTTGGGTGGGATTGCCACGGCCTTCCGGCTGAAATGTCTGCTGAAAAGCAGCTGGGTGTCTCCGGACGCAAGCAGATTGAAGAATTCGGCGTTGAAAAATTTAATGATTTTTGCCGCAATGATGTTTTGAAATATTCCGGCATTTGGGTTGATATGTTCAAACGCATCGGCCGTTGGGTTGATTTTAACCATGATTATAAAACCATGGATTTATCTTTCATGGAAAGCGTAATTAACAATTTCAAACAGCTTTACGAGAAAGGGCTTGTTTATGAAGATTACCGCGTCCTTCCATATTCTTGGGCAGCGGAAACCCCGCTTTCAAATTTTGAAGTAAACCAGGGCTACCAAGACAAGACCGACAATGCCATAACCGTGATGTTCAAGCTTGAAAACGGCATGAATATCCTGGTTTGGACAACCACGCCTTGGACACTGCCGTCAAACTTAATGCTGGCAGTCGGAAAAGATATTGATTATGCCGTCATGGAAGAAAACGGCGAAAAATATGTGTTGGCAGAAGCATTGCTCGGCCGTTATAAAAAACAGCTCGAAAAAGCTGAAAAGGTCGGCAGCCTGAAAGGCAGCGACTTGATTGGCCTGAGCTATGAGCCGATGTTCCCTTATTTCAAACATCTCAAAGAAAAAGGCGCTTTTAAGGTTTTAAGCGGCGAGTTTGTTTCCACGGAAGACGGCACCGGCATTGTCCATATTGCACCGGGCTTTGGACAGGACGACTTTGAAGCCTGCCGTGCCTGCGATGAAAACTTCCCGGTAATCTGTCCGGTGGACGAAGCTGGAAAATTCACCTCCGAAGTGCCCGATTATGAAGGCAAACAGGTCTTTGAAACCAATGAACCGATTATGCAATGGCTGAAAGAAAAGGGGCTGTTGGTCAAAAAAGAACAATATACCCACTCTTATCCTTTCTGCTGGCGGACGGATACGCCGCTGATTTACAAGGCGATGTCTTCCTGGTTTGTCAAAGTAACGGATTTTCGCGATGAAATGGTTAAAAACAACCAGCAGATTAACTGGGTTCCGGACCATATTAAAGACGGGCGTTTCGGAAAATGGCTGGAAGGTGCCCGCGATTGGTCAATTTCCCGCAACAGATTCTGGGGAACGCCGATTCCTGTTTGGAAATCGGATAATCCGAAATTCCCGCGGACGGATGTTTTTGGCTCCGTTGCTGAAATAAAGGAAAAAACAGGCATTGAAGTAACCAATTTGCACAAGCCCTATATCGACGATGTTGTTTATCCTAACCCGGATGATCCTTCCGGCAAGACCATGATGCGCCGTGTCAGCGACGTTTTTGACTGCTGGTTTGAATCCGGATCTATGCCTTACGCGCAAGTCCATTATCCTTTTGACAATAAAGAATGGTTTGAGAACCATTTCCCGGCCGATTTCATTGTTGAGGCGATGGATCAGACGCGCGGGTGGTTCTATACATTGACGGTTTTGTCAACGGCCTTGCATAACCGCCCGGCATTCAAAAACTGCATTTGCACGGGGCTGTTGATGGCGGAAGGCGGGCAGAAGCTTTCCAAACGCCTGAAGAATTATCCTGACCCGAATGAAGTTTTGGAGACTGTCGGCTCGGATGCCTTGCGCTGGTTTTTAGTATCTTCTCCGGTGTTAAAAGGCGGAAACCTTGCTGTTGATAAGGAAGGGAAAGAAATTGCCAAAGCGGCGCGCGTAGCGCTTATCCCTTTGTGGAACGCTTTTTATTTCTTCACGCTTTATGCCAATGCCGAAGGCTATAAAGCCAAAGAAGTTTCTTCTTCGGCTGAAGCGATAGACAATTACATTTTATCAAAATTAAAACATTTGGCAAAAACCGTACAAAACGGAATTAACAGCTATGACGTTGCTGCGGCGACAAATGAGACGGCCTTGTTTATGGAAATTTTAAACAACTGGTATATCCGCCGCACCCGCGACCGTTTTTGGGAAGGCGATAAACAGGCGTTTGACGTGCTTTACACGGTTTTGGTTAATTTGAGCAAAATTTTGGCGCCTTTAATGCCCTTTATGGCTGAATATGTATATAAAACGCTGACCGGCGGCGAATCCGTACACTTGACGGATTATCCGGCGCTGGATGATATCCGTGAAGATGCTTCCCTGATGGAAGAAATGGATTTCTTGCAGGATTTGTGTTCTGCCGGCAAATTTATCCGCGAGGAGAAAAACCTGCGTAACCGCCTGCCGCTAAGCAGCCTGACGGTTATTGGCAGAGAATTGGATAAAGCCTATCAGGAAATTGTCAAAGACGAGCTGAATGTGAAGGAAGTCCTTTTTGACAGCAACCTCAACGCCTATGCGGATAAAAAAATATATCTGTATACGCCGTTGCTGGGCAAGGCCTTGGGTAAGGATATGGGGCCGGTGATGGGCGCTTACAAACAGGGAAAATGGGAACTAAATGCCGATGGCACCCTGGATATTGCCGGAAAGACTCTTTCTAAAGACTTGTTCGAGGTTCGCCTGGAAATGAAAGACGGTGTTGCCGGAAGGGCCTTTGCTGATAATAAAGCTGTCGTAACATTAGATACAAACGTTACGGAAGAATTGAAGCGGGAAGGCATGGCGCGCGATTTTGTCCGCCTGGTACAGACATTGCGCAAAGATAAAGACTTCAATATTTCTGATAGGATAGAGCTTTGCTATGCTACGGATAATGCGGAATTGTCGAAAGCTTTGGCTGAAAACGAATCCTATATTGCGGAACAAGTTTTGGCCGTACGGGTCAATAAGTCCTGTGCGGAAGGAACAGCCGCGGATATTGAAGGCGCTGCAATTACTTATAATGCAAAAGTAGCATAATCTGTTATGTATTAAGCTGGAAAGGGGAGGCAAGCCTCCCCTTTTTCTATAAAATAAGTGTTTTTTAATAAAATTTGTGCTATAATTTTCTTAAAAGAAGATGTTGAGCAGAATAATATTTGTAAAAAATGACTCAATGGACAAAATTTTTGTTGAAATAGGTCTTTTTTTATGATATGTTATTGACAACTATGAAATATATTTGCGGCAAAGGGGCAAAAAAATGGCACAAAATGAACAGACAAATGGACTGAATAATGAGCAGATTTCTGCTCTCCAAGCAATCTTAAATGATGAAACCAGCTCTGCAAAAGAGATGGAAGAAGCTTATATGATGCTTTCTAAGGCAGGAAAGATTGATGATTCAAAGACATATCTGGAAAAAATAAAAGCCAAAAGGGAAATGGAAAAAATTCAGAATCAAAAAGAAGCTAAAAATGTGGAAGACCACTATAGCGAGGTTTCTGAAATTTTAGACAGTATGAATCCTTTGGATGAAAAGGACGAACATTTTAATGTGTTCCGTTTCAAAATGGATGCAATCGTCATCAATGATGAAGACGGAAACCCCTTAAATGAAAACGACCGTAAAGATGCCGTTCAGTTTTTAATCGATTCTGCTAAATTATCGGTAAAGAAAGATTTATTAAGCGCTCCGGATTATTTAGCAAACAGAAACGGCGACAAAAGAAAAGTTGCCGAAGATTTGCTTATGGCCAAATTGCTTGATGCTCAAATGCAGATTGCAATGGGTTATGACCAGATTCTTCCTGCAACTGAGCAGGAACTCTCTTCCCCTGTAGGCTTTAACGAATTTTGCAGCCGCGTTAAAAACGAGTTGCCGGAAGCTTTTGAAAAATTTAAAAATGCTGAGCCGAAAAAGCCGCTTTATACAGATATTAAATCTTTGGCGAACTACTACTCAAATGCGCATTATGATAATCAAGGCTTTATTGATAAGCTGTCTCAATATGACTTAAATGAAAAAGCAAAAGAAAAGCTGCAAGCGTTCCAAAGTTCCGTATCTGCTTTAGATGACAAAATTTCAAAACATGCAAAATTTGGAAAATGGTATGCCCAAGCCAAAGAGCTCGGCAAAGCACTTTGGAAAAATAAAAAAACAATTGCAGCAAATGCTTTATTCGGTGCTGCAGCTTCAGCTGCCTTGGTGGCAGGAGGCTGGGCCGGAGCTGTCGCTTACACGGGTTGGGTTGCCTATAGTAAAATTCACCAGCCGATTTATAATGAATATAAACGGCAGCTGAGCAAAGGCGGCGAAGCAAACTATTGGGATACTGTGAAAGAGACGATGCAGGGCTTGTTTACAAAACAAACAGATCCTCACAAAAAAGCCTTGAAGGCAAAAGTATGGGGCGGCATTGCCGCTGCCGGACTGGGCGGAACCATCGCTGGTGTCGGTGCTGCTTTGGGCGTGGGCGTTGTTGGCAATGGTGTTGCCGCAGCCTCAACAAAACTTAGCGTTAGCACCGTGGCGGCAACAGGAAATATTACTGGCGATACAATTCGCTTAAAAGCATATAAAAAATTGCTCAATTCTGAAGATGAAGAATTGGCTAAAGAGGCGAAAGCGGAAGTAACCTCTGCAAAATGGGCAATCGGTGGTTCTATCGTTGGTTTGGGAATATCAGCTATCTTTAATGGCGGGAAATTGTTGGATGAAAATGCCAGCACGATAGACGCTGCATCTCAACCGGGGATAAAGCCAGAAACAGGTGCTCCAACAGTAAAGCCAGAAGCTACAGATAGTATTTCAGCCCAGTCTGATTCAACAAGTGTAGCGGCATCTGGCGCAAATGCGGGAAATACCCCTCCTGCTGGTACTGGAGATGTAAATGCCGAAGATTATGAGCTTCCGAAGGCTTATGATGCAAAAACAATGCAAGGCATATCTCCTAAACAATTTAATACATTGTTTAAACATGCTAATGAACAATTTATTGGCGGAAACGATGCTTTAGAGTCAGCCTATAGTGCTGCCCAAAGGTTAACCCCGGAACAATTATCGGCTTTGGGTATGAAATCGCCGGCAGAATTGGTTTACAAATTCTCCCGTCTGGACTTTGAGTTAGGTAGAAGACCTGATGTTGATGCGTTAATGGACAAAATAGATGTTGCATTTAAAGAAGGTGATTTAAAGTCGTTAGATGAGCATCTAAAGCATGCTCTTGACAAAGGATGGATTTCATCAGATGTAGCTGAGACAAAAGATAAAGCTGAGATTCTTGCGGCGCTTGACAGAAAAGTATTATATGTTGGTGAATATCCTGTAGACCCGGCTCATCCGGAACTTGGCAATATTACAAATGCTAAACTGAAATTGGAACAATTGTTAAATTGCCAGGAAATCATCCAGGAAAATGGAAAAGTAACTCCGGGAGATTTGGCGGTGATGAAGGCTCTGTTGAAAACCGTGGATGAAAACGGGCAATACCGCGGTATCGGTTGGGACAAAGGAATGACTCATAATGTCCCGAATGGCGGAACAGGAAATGATAATTGCGATGAGGTTAATAAGCCCAATTATAAACCAGGCGGCAGATTGCCAAGCAATGTACCGGCTTCCAAAGTCCCTGAAAATATTTCTGGAAAGGATGTCGAAGTCAAAGGCACGGATACCAAGAGAATAAGCATAGGTATAGTGCCATCGGGAGAAATTCCTCAGTTAAAAGTTCCTTTGGCGGAAATTGAGATGCCGGAAATTTCGCCTTCAATTTCCTGGGGTGATGGAAAAGAGGTTGAAACCGTTGTGAATGTTGGTAGATCTTCTGTTAACGGGCATTTCTTTAGGGAAAATTATCTGCATACGCAAATTGTGAATGCCCAAAGGTTTGAAGGCATGATAAATGGCCAAAATGCTGTCAGAATTGAAGGGCAGCTGCCAGATGGAACACGTTTTGTCCAGGTTGATATGGAAGATGGAAATAAACTGGTTGGTGTCCAAAAGCCTGGTGAGGAAATGAAAACTGTCAAGCTGGGTAAAGGGCAGGAAGGCGTTATCAACGCTCAAGCTGATGAACTTCTTGCTGTCCGTGATAAATTCAAAGGGACAAGCATTGCCACAAGTGATGAAACAACAACAGTCAACGGGCATAATGGCAAGGTTAAACTGCCTAAAGGAACCCTCGTCCACGACCAGGAAGGCAATACTTATGTACCCGGGAAAAAGGGCACGACCTACTGCGTAGATGCCGATAACAAAGTGGCTATCAATGGTACGCATACAGAAGATGCCGATGTGGTTCGCGATACAAGAGATATAACCTATAACGCAAATGGTTTGCCAAAACCCAAAGACGGAGAAACAGTCTCTCAAACGATATTACGCGCAAAGGTTGCGAAAAGCAGATAATAAAAAGGCGGGAATTCTTCCCGCCTTTTTTATGTCGGTGTGTGTTTGTGTGTGTGTCATCAGGTGCTCTGAAAGAGATGATGTATACCATGAGGTATAAAGATAAACTAATCATCAAATGCGGAATATCAAGGTCTCTATTGAATAAAAATTAACAAATTTTTGTTACATTAATATGAAATTCTTTTATGTGCTTGAAAAATATTTGTTTTTCTTTGGAAAAATGCTACAATAAACATAAGGATTTGTGTGAACAAAGGAGATGGTAATGGCTGATAATAATGAAAATTCAACAGAAAAAACACCGGAAAATATTGCCGCTATTATCAATGATCCTGAAAAATTAGCAAATCTGACACCTTTTGAAATGAACCAATTCTACGCCCAAGCCAAAGGGGAAGAATTATCAAAACTTCAAGAGTATATTTGGAATACTGCTTTAGATGCCGCTTCAGGGGAATTGCGCTATGAGACGCAGCAGCAATATAAAGACCTTCGTGCCGTATTGGAAAATTTGAATAAGACAGCAGATGAAGAAAAGAAGGTTATCAACCAAATTATCGCATCTTCTGAAAAAGCGGACGGCGTATTAAAATTTGAAGCACAAACGCATAAATTGAATAAGCTGCTTAAAAAAAAGCAGATTTCTGTTGAAGACATAAAAGAGTTAATCGCGCTGAACGATTATTTTCGCGAGGTCAAGGATGTTACGGCCGAAGCCAAAGAAAGCGCGCAGAAAAGTGCTGCACAAGCAATTGAACAAGAGGTTCAAAGCTTTGTTGACTCGCCTGATGATTGGAGCATCGATTTTGTTGAAACCGGGCAACAACTGATAGATGGCGTACAAAACGAAGAATTAAAAACAAAAGCGCAAGAAAAGTTAGATAATTTTGTAAATCGGTTTGATGAAGAAAATGGCTTGTCGGGATTAAAAACGCCTGAAGATTTGCATGCCTTTGAAGTCAGCATGCAAACGGCAATCGATTATTTTGACACGCTGCAGCCTTTTGCGGTTAAAGAAGGGAACCTCCCGGAAGCGCCTCACGAGATAAAAATGGCGGAAGCCAGGGCTCAAGGATATTTGTTTCATCCTGACGGCAGTCAGAAAGATGGCTATAAAAAATGGGCTGAATTAAGCTGGGCTGAATTAGCCGATATCAACCAATTAACAATGTCCGGAGACGGCATTACGAAAGAAAGAGCCGCTTTCCATGATTATTTATGGAAAAAAGTTCAAAATATGGGAGAGTTAGGACAGGAGGATTTAGCTGCCGTCAAAGCTATTTTGGCAACGCCTGGTTTTCAAAATAAAGGGAGCGAGAACTCCTCTAAAAGCGACCGCAAAGCATTTGCAAAGATACAAGAAGCGGTTAAGGAAAGCAGTGAAAAATTAAAAACGCCGAATTTTGAAGCCCCTGAATTTGCTGAAAGCTATAAGGTTTTAAACGCATTAAGTTTCACAAATAAGGGAATCATCGGGCAAAAGGATCTTGGCGAAGAGAAAAATAAAGAAATTAAAAATCTTATTATGGCGGCAGCACAGGCAGATGCTGCTAAGCGCTTTGCCACGCTGACACCGGAAGAAATAAGCCAGTTTCGTGAACATATGCCAAACGGCGCCGAGTTTCAGCCTTATGTCTTAAACAGCCTGCTCAATGAAAGCATAACCGAAATTGCCGTGGAATTAGTTGTCAACCAAGACTTAGCCCGCGTTATGGGCAACCAAAAGCCTGACGCGGAAAAGTTAGTTGAAACCTTGGGCAAAATGGCGGATAGCAACAAATCTTATGCTGTTTCAGAATCCACGGTAACCGGCATTTTAGCCAGAAGGGCTTCCCAAAACCATGATGTCGCCGTCCGTTTTGCACAGCTTTCAGGAAAAGCAGGCTACACGCCGGCCAATGTTTTAGCAACAAATAATAAAAATTTTGATGGTAAGGCGGCTGCAGTTTTGCCAGGTTATAATAATACGATAAATGCGGCAAACACACTTAAAAATTTACAAAATAGCTCACTGGGGCGGGCATCGCAAAATGTGGCGGTTGCTACGCTTATTTCAATTGAGCCGTCTACAGCGGCGTTTTTCGGCGCGCAGGCGGTTTACCGGAATATTGCCCCGATTGTCAAGGATATTCGCACATTAAAAAGAACAGGGCAATGGCCGGGATTAAAAGAATATGTCAAAAATAATAAGGGCCTGTTGGCTGAACGCATTGGCGGTGCTGTCTTAGGCGGGGCAACCGTATTAACCAGCCTGACAGGAATAGGCACGCCTTTGATGTCTGCTGCAAAAATGGGCGCGGCTTTTGGAATGCAAGTTTTTTCTGAAGTCAGAAGAAACGGTTGGAGTTGGAAAGGAATAACTAAGGTTGCCAAGAATTTTTCTGCGCAGGCAGCTTTGGCAGCCATAACCGGAGGCGTTGCGCATGAAGCCTTTGCCAATATAGAAAATGTTTCAACTGAATTGCCAACGGAACAACCTGTAGAGGCAGATGTCCCCGTTGAGGAAGATGTGGCGGTAAAAGAACCGGTAGCCGCTGCAAATACGGCTGCGGAACAAGTACACACAGAAACTTTAAATAATGTAACAGAAAATGTCGCGGATAATGTAGAAAACATCGATGCACCCCAGGCAACGTCAATTACAGAAAATGACCAGGTTATTGAAGAAATCCAGGTTTCAACAAACGAGCCGGAGCCGGTAGCTGAAAACGTAGAAACTATTGAAGATGCTCAAGTTTCTGCGGAGCCGGCCGCTGACGAAAATACGGAAGTTGTCGAAGATGTTCAAGCCGCGCAAGAAGGGGAAGGTTTGTCTGGTGAAACTATTGTTCCAGAAGCTGCAGCTGATTTACAGTCTGAAGTTGACGGCGTGAAATATACGTTTACCACAGATAAGGAAAGCGGCAATATCAGGATTAATTTTACAGATGAGGCCAATCATTCTCAGGATGACCTGACCCGTTTAAATAAAGAGGTCGCCGATCAGGCTTATTCAGTGCAGACGGGTGATAATGTCTCCGGACCGCTAAGCGAAGAGACAATGGCACAAATTAAAGAAATGTATGAATCGCAGGAATCTGAAGTTGCAGGACAAGATGTATCTTTAGAAATGGGCAGCGCTCCAACAGATACCGGCACAGGCGATAGCTCTTCGGACAGCGATGATGGCGGCAGTGTCGGCGGAGAAGGTTCGGAAGCTTCTAAAATGCAAGAAGGCGAAATCAAAACGGATAAAGATTTGGCTGAAAAGCAGCTGGATAATGCAGATAAAGATAAAACAACGGTTGTCCAGCAGCAAGTTGAAGACCGTCAGGAAGTCGATAATGAATTTAAACGCGCTGAAGAATATCAAAAAGCGCAAGAACAGCAAGCAGAAGTGAATACGGATGAAGGCCGCAATGAAGCCAAGAAAATGAAAGATGTCCAAAACTTTGTTGCTGAAGAAGAGGTCGAACAAAATATTGCCGCTGCGCAAACAACGGCAGAAAGCCGTACAGCCGTTGAAGATGCGGAAGATGAGCTGGCAAAAATTAAAAAAGAATCCGTACATGGAAACTATATCCCGAGCGATACAGCGAATGTTGCAACGGAAGCGCAGGAAAATGCCGTAAAAGTTGAGAGTCAGGCAAATGATGCTGTAAATGCGCAAGCAGCGGAAGCAGAATCTGCCATCAAAAGCACCGCCGCACCAGAACAACCAGGCATGGCGGGAGCTGTTGAAGCCGGATTAGCTGCTGCGGCGGATGTCATGGCAACAATGGCCGCGCCGGAAGAAAAAGCTCAGGCTTTGGCAAGCAAAACAGAGCAGCTTCGGGCAGAACAGCAGCAAGTTTCTGCGGACAGCAAGCCCAAAGAAGAGAAAAAAGAAGAAAATAAGACGCAAGAAGAAAAAAATAGTGAGTTGTCCGTAACGCAGGAATTCAATTATAAAGGAAATGGCAAAGCCGAATATAAGCCGGACGGCAATTTCCAAAAAGCCCAACGGGCAGTTAACTATTATGCCAAACACGAAAAAGGCAGCTTGAAGGATTATTCCTTAGAAGATTTTGCCAAGATAACCAAAGACGCCTTTGATAAAGAACAGTGCAGCAATCCGAAATTTATGCAGGAAGTCTTAAATGAAAGTATGCGCCGTGCCCAAGAATTTTCTTATGATACCAGAGGGGCTTTGGAAGAAAACGATGCCAAATCTATGGAAACGATTATTAACACAATCCGCGAACAAGGCATTGTCAAAGAGGGAAGCCGGGAAAATGCGGTTTTGACGGCGGCGGAAAGCAATTTGAAAAAGAAATCAGGGCGTGGTAAGTTGAAATCATCAAAAGAAGTTCAGGCAATGTTGGATGAAGGGCAGAAAGACGGAAAGAAGATGTCCATTGCCGAATTGCATACGGCCTCAAGCATTGCAAACAGCAAGAAGCTTCCAGGCGCCCTGCATAAAAATATTAAAGACGCCTATGAAAAGACAGTTAATTCAGACGAATTCCAAATGCCCAAAACAGAAGAAGAATTAAAGATGCTTGAAGATTTGAATCTGCGCTACGGAACAGAAAAAGGGATGGGCGTTATTGACCGCCTGCGTGGCGTGGATGTAAAATATACGCAAACCGGACAAAAGGTAAGCGATAAAATAACCACAGTGCGGACGGAAGCGCAGGGAGAAAAAGGCAAAGCCAGAGTTGCCGCGCCAGACAGGGCCGTACAGGCCGCCTTTATCCGCAACAGCGGCAAAGGCATGGGCTAAATCCGCTCTTTTTTAATAAAATCAAAAAACTGTAACAATTTATATACCTTTTTTGTGTTATGATAAAAATAAGTTAGTCTAACTTATATAGGTACCCTATCATGCGCAGGCTTTTTTTATTTGTATCTTCTTTCCTTTTTATGAACTTGTTTATACAAGGAATACCGCATGTGTGTGCAGGGTATCTACCTTGTCCTAGCATAAGAAGAGACCCTTTATGTAAAAAGGTTATCATTAATGGAACTAACGTTGGAAAAGTAGTTACCTGCCAAAATGATTCTGATTGCCAAAATTTTATAGCAAAATATCCTACAGCATATTCAACTACATCCTATTCAGAGAACATTTATAAATGTACAAAAGGTAAGGGGTTTTTGAATGATATAACAGAAACAGATGAACATAAGACTCCGGCCGAAGTTTGTTATACAGATGGTAAGATGAAAAAAGAAAATGCTTCTTGTGGCGATGGAAAAGGCATATGTGGAAATAATTTAATTTGCGATAGAAACGGAAAGTGCGTTAGGCCTCAAGCAAAAATGGGATGTCTTATAAATGGAGAATCAGTGAATATAAATGGCAGATTGTACAAATGTCTAGAACATTTGTTACTTCCCAACGGAGACTATTGTGATATGTACGGCAAAGGATGTGTAGCCGGAGACTTTTGTGATGAAGAGGAGGAATATTCAAAAACAGAATATACAGCAGGTACTGTACTTTATAAATGTGTTCCCAGACGCCAAGAAGGGGAAAGTTGTAAAAACAGTGAACAATGTAGAAATGTAGAGTATGGTTATGATATTTCTGGTGGAAAAGATGGTAATAGGTATTTTTACTGTGTTAATAATAAATGTGTTGGACAGATAAAATATGGTGAAAGTTGTAGTCCTGCAATTAAAACAGTAGAAGGAAACACCTTGGGTTGCACAAGCGATAATGAATGCAGAAATGGTGTTTGCCGTTCTATATATTGTGAAAGTACGAATGAAGTTTTAACCACGGAAGAGGGAGGGTGCCGATGTGGTGAAGCTGATACAAAGTGTCCAGCTGGAAATGTTTGTGGTGCTTACCAGAAAGTAAAAGGTGATTGGGTTTTGGCTCTATTTACGAGTAATACAACCAGAACAAATAATACGCTAGACACAACAACAGTATATAAGTGTATGACAGAAGAACAATATAAAACTGAGGCTTTAAATGCAGGTTGCCTTGTAACGACTTATAGTGAAGGAAACGTATGCCAAGAGTGGGGAATTGGAAAATTAAAATATGCTTGTAAATGTGGTGAAGGAACCTGTGCAGCTGGAAATTATTGTTATAATCCCAATGGAATGTCTCTGCCAGGTGATGGTATATGTTTAAATGAAGCACAAATGAAGGAAAAAGCCAAAGATTGCATCCCCAATTGTTATGGAGATGTCCCGGGAAAAGCGGGGCAAGTGCCAGAGGGATTTGCTATGTGTAATTGCTATGGAACAAAATGCATTATGGGAGAATTATGCAGAAATGGCAAGTGCATAGGTGGCAGCCAATGTCGGCCAATACGTTATTGGAAAAATTGGAAAGGTTCTGAAAATTGTTATTTTTGCGGGCTCTTTACAGTTCTTTTTAATGCATGCAGCCAAGTTGCATTGCAAGCAGATGTTGCATTGTCTAAAGGTGTTGCGCCACTTCTTATTGTTGCTTTTGCATTATGGGTAGCTTTTACTGTTTTATCTTTTGTTTCATCTACCGAAACTAAAGACGGCCGAGATTTAATAGTTTCTTTTGTTAATCAGGCCTTTGTTGTTGCATTTGCATTTTTCATATTAATGGGCCCCGGAGCAAGAGGTGTCTATAACTTAGCTCTAGAGCCAATATTTAACACAGGGCTATATGTTGCGCAAGCCTCCATCAGCGATACGGCGGAAAAATATAAAGAAACAAACAAAGCATATGCAGCATCATTTAATGCAAAAAATCCTATTCAAACAGGTATGTGTGAATATGACTATGGTATTAGTGAGGGAGGACTTCCTAAGTCAATGGGGCAAAATATTGTCTGTATGATAGATTTGCTGCAGCAGAGGATTGCGAGAGTAACATCGCTTGGCTCATCTGCCATCTGCTATTCTTGGGAGCAAAGGACGTTTGTTATTCCAGTATGGTCATTTTTAATTACTGGTGTCTTATTATGGCTATCATCTATGCTGATGATGCTGGCCTATCCATTTCTCATGATTGATACCGTTATCCAGTTGGCTGTGGCTGCGGGGTTAATGCCCGTTGCTATCTTTCTTTTCTGTTTTAAGATAACTCGGAAATATTGCAAAAAAGTATGGGATGCCTTCTTAAATGCAATGTTTAACTTTATTTTCTTAAGCATTATTGTTCTCTTGCTATGTTCAGCATTGGAATCGACAATTACTACATCTACAGAGCAATTAAGCAATATGTTTCATGAATATTCAGATATGTTAAGTCTTCTCCAGCACCTCCACTGGAGCGGAGTAAATGCCTTAAAAATTGTCTTTGTCATTCTCCTAACCTGGGCTGTTTTGCCTGAAGTCGGCACTTATGCTTCAGATTTTGCCGGCTCTTTAGGCAAAGGCGGAATTGGCAGCAAAGTTGGAGGAACATTCGGCAGTGCGATAAAGAGCGGCGCAATGAATCTAACCCGCCCATTGCGGCAGGGGGCGGCAAAGGCAATCAAACAAGGTGCCAGCAGTTTGACAAGCAGTGCCTTAGGAGCGGTGCGCGGTGCAACCCAGTCAATCAAAGCCAAACGCTACCAGAAAAAGGCTGAAAGCCAAGCCATTTCGGGTGGAGGAACGATTAAACAAAATGAAGACGGAACAACCACATACACCTATCAGTCAAAATCCTGGCTGCGCCGAAGGGCGAAGGTTAAATCCGTAACAGTAGGCGGAGAGAACGGTCCCAGATTTGAAGTCCGTAAGCAAATGGGCAATGGCGAGGAGAGAGTACGGATTTCTACAAAAAGTGCGGTTGTTCGCCAGAGAGTTGGTGCAGATGGAAATGTTTATCGTGATAAGATTAAGGGCAAAGGCGCGCTCGGCCGGTCAATGGTAAACAAAGAAAACGGAAAACTCAGCAAAGAAGCAATGGCGCAAATGATTCAGGAATTGGGCGGAAATGAAGATGCCGTTGCCGCCGTTGTTCGCAAAATGAGCAGCGAACAAATGAAAAATCAAAGCCCGCTGGCTCGCCGCCGGAAAGAACATATTACCAGCAGGCAAGTCAATACCTTAAGGAAAGAAGGAAAAGTTACGGGTTATAAGGTTGTTGAAAAATATGCCGATGGCACAATGCGTGAATATAGCATCGAATTTGCCGAAAACGGCCGTGCAATGACCAAGATGAAACAGGTTAATGCCTCAGGCAAGATGATGATGCTTTCAACAGATGGCGTTGTTAACCAAAAAACAGTTGGCAAGGCCGATGCCGATGGCAATTTAATCTTACGCACAGCCAAGACACATTCGGGACTAAGTGCAGCTTACAAAAATGCCAATAAGGCAGAAGTGGCGGCTGCCGGAAGCCTGTTTGAAGAAAAAGAACTTGCCACAGCTTTCAAAAACGAACAAAAAAGAAAGCAGGTTGGAGATAAATCAGACGTGAACTTGCATGAATTTGGATAAGATGGGTGAAGAATAATCAAAAAACTGTAACAATTTTTATACTTTTTTTATTGTATAATAAATAAAAAATGTTTGGAAAAAAGGCATGAAAGAGCAAAAAAATATATTTCAGTTTTTAAAAAAGGCTTTTTTAAGTCTTGCTTTTATATGCCTTTTTTCATCTGTTGCTGGAGCAAAAAGTTTTTTGCCATCAGTAATTCCAGCGGATGCCGGAAAACGAAATAATATCTGTACAGAATTTGGTAGCGACAAAGAAGATATTAATAAATTTTCAGGTAAAGCAAAAGACAAATGTAAAACTTTATGTTCATCGGGAAAGTGCAAGCATTGGAGAGTATTTACGGGTTCTGATTATTTCAGACAGGTATTCTTTAACCGTTCAAAACTTAGAATAGGGCCTGCACTACAAGATATAATGTCTGAAAAAGAATTTGCATCTGCTTGGATTGCACTTTCGCCACAAATAAAAAAGAACTTGCAGCCTGTATTAGATAAGCTGAAAAAAGATTTACAAGCAGCACTAAAAAATAGAAAAAGTGAAACGACAGAAATGAAGGAAGACGTTTATTTGGACTGCGATCAAAGTAAACTCTTCGCGTTTACATGTTTCATAACTTCAGAAGACAAAGATGATGATTTAATTAATGATACAATTAATAGCTTAATTGACAAAGCTCCTATAACACGGACAATTAATGATACTTTATCTAAATTTAGCGATAAGTATAAAAAATGTGAATTAGATAAAATTGTAGATAACCCTTGCTGGTGCACCAATAGTAATTTAACTAAAAACATGTGTTTAGTTGGGCAAAAATGTGGTTCAGATTATCAATGCCATGAAGGAGCCGAGGTCAAAAATCAAGGAGCATACTCTCTTCCCTGTTGCATTATGCGACAATATCAAAAAGACGGAAAGAACATGCTTAATCTATCGCCTCCTGGTGATAGAAAAAATTGTGGAAAAATTACAAGGAACTGTACTGCAGAAGAAAAAGCTCTTGTTTGTAAAAAACAGCCGGCTGTATATAAAGAGGCCTGTGAAGAAAGCAAAACTGAAATAGAAAACATTAACAATGCATGTATCGTTTGGCATGATACGGCAAATAAAAAATACCTTTTAAGCAGTGGGCAAAGTGTTCCGGATGATTTGGACTATACAAAGTGCACAGCTGAACGGTTAAAAAATTTATGTAATCAAGAAAAGTTTAGTTCAACAGCAGAATGTAAAAATTATAATACAGTTGATACAAGTATTTGCTCTCTTGGAGAAGTTTCTGTAGATGGGCAAAAAAAATACATTTATTATAATAATGGTAGTGAAAGCGCAGTTTCTGAAGAAGAGCATAAACAAAAAAATACACCATCTTGTTCGGAAGCAACAAGAGAGATATATTGTAAAGGCAATAAGACTTATTCATCAAATACAGATATTTGCGGAGGATATTTATTAGAGGAAGTCCAAACAGCCCTTTATGAGCAAAGCATTGGTGAATGTGCTCTGCATAATATTAAAAAGAAATATGGTTATCAAGATGATGGAACGGTTAGTAGGGACAGCTGTTACTCTTGCAAAATATTAAAAGTTTTAACAGAATCATTTTTAACGGCAGCAAGCAAGGTTTATTATACGTCTCAGGATGCCGGTGTTAAAATTTTGATAATGGGCTTTACCATTTGGTTAGCACTGTTTATCTTAAAAAGCCTGTCGCAGGTAACTTCTTTGGAACCGGCGAATATGCTGGATCAGATTTTGAAAATGTGTTTCAAAATCGCTATTGCTTATGTTGCGATAGTCATTGGCGCGCGCGCGCTTTGCAACTATCTGGTCGCGCCTTTTATGCTTTTTGGCACCAATTTTGCCAGCCAGCTGCTGAGTACGACAGGCAATGAAAATCTACAAGGCGTATTTGTTACAGATGGAGATGAAGATATTGAGTTATCACCAGAAGAGGCAGAAAAAATTGAACAAAATGCAGAAGAGATTATAAAGGCTCAGGAAAAAGATGGTGAGAAGGAAACGGAAGAAACACCGGAAACCAGCAGTTTGGCAGAAAAATTAACTTTAGGATTTGTCAATAAAGCAGGGGATGCTGCAGATATTGTTTCTGAAGGAAAGATAAAGAATTCTCAAGGAAAACCAAGGCCGAATGTTCAGAAAGCAACACAAGCGTGGGGAGATGGAGCATGTGGTAAAAACACAAGCGGAATTTGTTTTGAAGACCCCTACTGTGGACATGGAATTGTATTAAGTTTGAGGGGATATTTAAAAGGAGTTTGCGGAGGAAATAGCAGTTGTGAAAGCAATTTAAATTTCTTAGGAAATTCATGGGCAGGAGCGCTGCCAAATCAAATCAATGCAAAATATCATAGATGTATTGTTCTGAATAATAAAAGTGCTATAAGGACTGATAAAGAATCTCTGGGAGATACAGCTTCTTTTGGCAGTGCAAATGTTGGAACAGGTTACATTGTTGCCCTCCCGAGTGTGTATGCAAATTCAGGTTATCATGCTGCAATAATGGCAAACGGTTCATCATATTATGCATTTAATGCCGAACATGGTAAGACTTTTAAACCTGCATCTAAAAAATCAGAAGATAGAATTGTTAATTGGGCAGATAGTAAATGTATTTTTGAGATAATACTTAATGAACATCCAGAAATTGTACAACAACTAAACATGAGCGAGGTTGACAAAAATGCCAAAGGGAGTTTTTCTTCAGGAGCTACTGTTTCCTCCGCTTGCCAGGATTACATATCACAAATGGGGCAGCAGGGTATGGGCATGCTTTATAATCAAACGGGAAATGATTTAGCTAAAGCTGCACAGGATGCTGTTCTCGCAGGAAAAAAAGTTTATTATATAGGAGATTCTCGTTTTGTGGGAATGTGCAATGCCGTTAATAATAATCAATGCGGAGGCAATAATAAGGAAAAAGGAAAATATCCTGTTATAAATGGTGAGTTCGGTGGAAAATATTGGTATGCGCAAGTTGGGGCATACCAGAATTTGCTCAGCGGAGCGTTGTCTTTGCCGATTGGCCCAGGAGATGTTGTCGTTATTGGCCTGGGCGCCAATAATCTTACCGCAAGCAGCTATATTAGCGAATACAAAAAATTTGCGGATAAAGGGGCTAAAGTTTATGTAACTTCTGTTACGCCGGTTAATGAGGCAAAGGCTGTTGCAAGTGGATATAAAAAAATTAAGAATAATCTAATTAAAACGTTTAATGACCAAATTAAAGCGGGTGCAAATCAAGGAAATTATACATATGTAGATTTAGGAATTCAAAATTCTGAAATAACAGAAAAAGTAACAGATGACGGTCTACATTATCATGCTGCAGTGTATCGAAAGATTTATGGTATAATGACAACAGTAAGCGATAATGCTGTAAATGCAGATGATGGTGATAATGATGGTGCAGATCCTACACAAGTCAATATTGATACCAGCTCTATACCTACGGGAGAAATAAATGTAAACCCAAGGAGTGTGGCAGGGGTAAATGTGCCGGAAAGAGATGGTTTAGGAAGGCCTATTCAGCAATCTATCCGAACAGAAATAGCCAATGCGTCAGCCAAATATCAAATAAATCCGTATATTATAGCTGCTATTATTAATACAGAATCCCAGTATGTTATACATGCGGGTAATAAAAGTTTGGCAGCACAATTTGGCGAGGGGGAGACTCTGAATAACTCTTGCTGTAAAGGCTTGATGCAAGTGCATAAAACATACTTTCCTTCTTATGGAAACAAAGTTGCCACAGGAAATGTTAATGCTGGCAATGCTAACATTTATAACGTACAACATAATATTTTTGCAGGTACAAATATTTTTAATTATCAATTAAATAGGTATAACAATATCGAATATGCTTTGGCGGCATATAATGCAGGTAATGCCAAAGCTTATAAAGCAGGGAAAGCAGGAAAAGAAAATAGACAATACCCCGGAAAAGTTGCGGAATATTATAAAAATATGACAGGCGGAGAATTATTCCAAGCTGCAGCAAGAGATGTGGCAGAGGCGATGTCTGGCGGCAATAATCCTTGCGGGCAGTCTGGATTTATTCCTAATACTCCGCTGGGCACGTTTAAATATGAAGGACCGACAGATATTTTATCTAAATCGGTTATTGACAGTATTATCAATGCGAATCTGGCAATTCATCAAGAAGTTACAAAATTGCAGGTAATTGGCAATATGGTAACTTGCTTTTCAAGCAATGCTGGCGCTTGGATTATTGCCGATAATTGGTGGTTTACCTTAAAGATGACAGATATCTTTACCTGGCTTGTCGGAGCTATTATTTGGATTGCAGGCTTTATGCTGACTATTGCTGTAACCTATTATTTGCTTGATATCTCTTTCAAAATTGGTTTCGCAATTGTTGCCTTGCCGGTTGTAATTGGTTTATGGCCGTTTAATCTTACCAAAGGCAAAATATCTGCCTGCTTGTCGATCATTACAAAATCAGCGGCAACATTTGCTTTTCTGGCAATTACTGTGAATTATTCTATGTATTTGGTAAACCACGTTGTAAATATTGGGGCTGACGGTGTTACAATAGAAACATTGCTCGATGCCATGGAACAGGCAAACGCAAATCCGGCAAGTTACCATACAGGCTATTCAGATAGTAAAGAGGACAAAGATAAAGCCGATAAAGAAAGGCAAGAAGTTGTTGCAACGCAATTGTCCAATGTGGAATATGTCAAACAATATCTGGCACTCTTTAGCAAATATTTTATCTTAATCCTTTTTGCCCTTATTTATTCATTTAAGATGATTGGCGGAACAATTAAGAGCTTAGTCAATAAATTCTTCCCGGATCAAATTACCGGCGATACAAACCCGATGCATAGCAAACTGACGGCGGCAACAAAATTTGCCAAAGATAAAGCAATGAAGCCTGTCGGTTTAGCAAGGGATATTGCAACGCACCAAACAGGACGGGGGCTGAAAGCTGCCGGCGGCGGCATTGCCAAAGGCGCCGGAAAAGCTGTCGGCGGCATTGGCAAAGCGGCTAAATGGGCCAGCAGCAAATTAGGTAAAAAATAAATGAAACAGTAAGTTTTATAATAAAAAAGCCCTTGTCTTACACAAGGGCTTTTTTATTACGTTGCCGGAATGATAATCCTTTTATAGCGGGGATTCTTTCCTAATCTTGAAAGCACTTCATAACCGATTGTGCCGGCATCGCGTCCTATATCATCCAAGGTATAATCGCTATCCAAAACAATGGCTAAATCGCCAACCTGCAGCCCGGAAATTTCAGTTACGTCGCAGATGATATTATCCATGGATATCTTACCGATAATCCGGGCTTCATGTAATTGTCCAAAGGTCTTAAAATAGACTTTGCCGATATTGGAAAGCGAACGGGGAATCCCGTCGCCATAACCGATAGAAACAATTGCCAGCTTTTTATTCGATGCTGCACGATAAGTCGCACCATATCCGACAAATTCGCCCTTTTCAAGGTCTGAAATCTGTAAGACAGGTGCTTTGACGGTAACAACAGCCTTCATTTGGTTTTGACGGTATGGCGCGGTGTTAATGCCATAAAGCGCAGCACCGAGGCGCACCATGTCAAAGCAAAAGTCGTTCCCAAGGAATGCGCCGTCGGAAGCGGATAAAGAAGCCTTTAACTTTGGAAAATATAAATTTTTTAGTTCAATAAATTTTTGAAGCTGGTGCTGATTCATAAAATGTTCTTTAGTGTCGGCGCAAGCCAAATGCGATATAACCAAGCCAAATTCCTGCTTGTCTTTTTCCGAAAACCGCGGTAAATCTTTTTCCCGAAAGCCAAGGCGGTTAAGTCCGGTTTCAATGTAAACCGCAGGTTTTATGCTTGGAATGCGGTTTTCTTTCCAAAACTCAAACATATCCCAAGAAGTAATGACCGGAAACAGATGATGCTTCTTGATTAAATCGGCAGAATCCTCGCCAATTCCTTGTAAAACATAAATTTTAGCATCCGGAAGCAAAGGGGCGATAGTGGCGCCTTCAACGGCATGCGCGACAAAAAATGTTCTGCATTTTGCAAAATCGTATAAAGCTTTTGAAACTTCCGGGGCACCAAGGCTGTAGGCATTATCTTTAACAACAGCCGCCGCTTCTGCCGGTGAACATAATTTTTGCAAATTTTTATAATTATCAATCAGATTTTGCAGATTTATTTCTAAAATTGGTCTTGTCAAAATACTCATCGCCGACTAATATCCTTTATAAAATTTTTAATGAGGGCATTAACATGCAGTTTATGGATTCTCATATCCATTTGCAAGATATTAAACTTATTCATGCAACAGATTTTATTTTTCAAGCGCGGCAATTGGGGATAAAAAAATTCATTTGCGTTTCGGCGCAGGAGGAAGATTGGCTCTGGGCTCTCGGTTGGGCAAAGTGCTTCCCTGATAAAGTTATTCCCGCAATAGGGCTCCATCCATGGTATGCCGCGCAATGCCCTAAAAATTGGGAGGAATGTTTGGAAGGCCTTCTGCAGGCTCACCCGAAGGCTTTGGTTGGCGAATGCGGTTTAGACGGTGCGAAAGGCCGGGATGTCTCCGGGCAATTGCCTTTTTTTGAAAAGCAAATTATGTTGGCGGAAAAATATCATCGGCCGCTTTTAATCCATTCGGTTCATGCGGTGCGTGAAACACTATCGGCATTAAATTCGGTAAAAACGCCCTTCGTCTGGCATTCATTTGCCGGTTCGGCAGAAACAGCCGCGCAAATTATAAAGCAAGGTGGATATTTGGGGGTGAATCTGGGATTTTTAAAATCCAAACATTGGAAAAATGTGTTAAAATCCATTGATGTTTGCAATATCCTCCTTGAAAGCGACGCGCCATACCAATATTCGCCGGAAAGCATTTTAGAATTGTGTACCGGTTTAAATAATTTTTATGGAAAAGATATCAGTGAAATTTTTTATCAAAATTCTTTGAGGTTTATAAATGGTGGAAAATAGGCGTTTTATGAGAACAAAGCTGTTGCTCGGTGATGAAGGGTTGGAAAAGCTGCGTGAGTCCTCCGTCATGGTTGTCGGTCTGGGGGCTGTTGGCGGGTTTGCTTTGGAAGCCCTGGCCCGTTCTGGAATCGGACATTTGGTTTTGGTTGATTTTGATATCTTTGAAGAAAGCAACATCAACCGCCAGATTTTGGCTTTAAGCTCAACAATCGGACAAAAGAAAACCGAGGCTGCGGCGGCAAGGGTAAGAGAAATTAATCCGGATTGCAAAGTGGATGTGAAAGATATGTTTGTTTCCGCTGATAATTTAGATGCCCTTTTTGCGGAAAAGCCGGATTTTGTTGTGGATGCAATTGATGCGCTTAATCCGAAATGCTGCCTGATTGAATATTTGGTGCAAGCTGAAATTCCCTTCATTTCCTCAATGGGAGCCGCCCTTAAGACCAATCCCGCATTTATTAAAACAGGAAAATTATCGCAAAGCAAAAATTGCGGCTTGGCGAAATTTATTCGCAAAAGGCTGCGCCGCCGCGGGCTGGATATCTCGCAAATCTCATGCGTTTATTCGGATGAACAGGTTTCCCTTCCCGAGGGAGCGCTGGTACAGCCGGAAGAAGAGGCTGCGGCAGGGCAGGGGCGTGCGCGTTGTACGATGGGCTCTCTGCCGACAATCACCGCCATTTTCGGATTAACCGCGGCTCATGCTGCCATAATGGAAATTATTAAGCAATAACTGGGGGTAAAAACTCTTTTACGCCTTGCCAAGGCGTACGCACTGTAATATGCTGTCTGACAATAGTTTTTTGTTGTTTTGTTGGGGTAAATAATAAATGAAAATGATAAAGCCCATTGTTAATATTTCAAAGGTGATTGATAATTACAAAACAGTCATTGTCGGCTTTAACGGCGTTTTAAGCGACGGCCGGCATATCTATTCCGAAGCGTTGAATGCTTTGATAAATATAAAAAAGCGTGGCATGCATATCGTTCTTGTTTCGAATACGCCGGCAAGGGTTGTTTCTTTAGCGCGTTTTTTACATCAAAACAAAGTGCCGTTAGCTTTGTTTGATACGATTGTTACAGCCGGGGAAGTTCTGCATTTCAGGCTGAAAAATCCGTCTCCGAAATATGCCGTGCTCGGAAATAAATATTTCCACATGGGCAATGCTTCAGACAAAGGCGTGTTCGCCGGCCTCGGCTATGAAGCTGTACCGACGCCGGAAAGGGCCGATTTTATTTATATGAGCGCGGTCGGCAAAAGCGATGATATTATTGAAAACTACCGTCCGATATTAGAACAGGCTGCGGCTTTAAAAATTCCGTTCCTTTGTGCCGGCAATGACACCTCTTGCTATATGGAAGGCAAAATATCTTTGGCACCGGGAGCCTTTGCCGAACAATATGCTGTTTTGGGCGGGCAGATTATCACGCTGGGCAAGCCGGATAGCAAAATTTTTGAGTATGCTTTGGAAGGCGTGCCTGATTTTGATGCCGCGTCAACTTTGTTAGTGGGCGATAACTTGGCTTCCGATATTAAAGCCGCAGCTGCGTTAAATATTGCGGCGGCACTTGTTTCCAAAGGCGTTCACGTTAATTATCTGGGCGAGGGCTATATTCCGGATGTGGCTAAAACCAGAGAGCTGGCTGCTAATTTTAATGCTTATCCCGATTATGTAATTTCTAATTTGCGGTGGTAAGATGGCCAAAAAGAAAAAATATCTCAAATACGTAAGGTATCTCTTTCTTTGGTGTGTCATTTTTACGCTTGTGTATTTCATATCGCAGCCATTGATAACGCTTCAGCGCGTTAATTTGCCGCATAAGCAAAATATTCTCAACAAAGAACAGGTTTCTTTTGATGAGATGAACTCTTTTTTAGAGGTTTGGTCTCAATATTGCGCCAAAGGCTATCCGGAGATTATTGGCAGCGGCGTTTCTATTTATAATGAAGCAATTGAAGACGCCGTGCCTCAGAATATTTATATTTGGCTCAAGCGCAGGGATTGGACGGTCAAAAGGTTTTATTATGTTGAGGAACGTATGCGTTCTATTGTCAAAGCGGCGATTTTAACCCAGCACATGGAAAATAATCGGCTGATGCTGCGCCATCCCGGCGGTTTGAACAGTGAAGCCCTGAAAAATCTTAAATCCATCGTTGACGAACAGGAAGAAAAATTTTCCATTCGCGAAGTAAGTAAGGAAGAAGTAGAGATGGTTCGGGGTAACCTGAGCCTTGTAGATGATATTTTAAATTGTAAAGTTTTTTACAAGCCTTAAGCCTTGCCCATTTCTTCCTTGCCCATTTCTTCCTTGAGCATTTCAATCTCGAGCCATTGGTTTTCTTTTTGCTCTTTTGTCTTCTGCTTTTCGGACAGGCTGGCAGTCAATTCGTCAAAACGCTGAGGATTCTGCGTATAGAGGCTGCTGTCTTCCAATTCCGTTTCAATAAGCCTGATTTCTTCTTCCAATTTAGCGATTTCCAAAGGCAAAACTTCAGAAAGCCTTTGCTGGTTATAGCTTAATTTGGCAGAATTTTTATTCTTTTGCGGAAGGGCTTTTGCGGTGGTTGCCGTTGCTTTTTTAACTGCCGCTGCAGGTGCTTGTTTTTCAGATAGCTTCTTTAAGAGGTCGCTGTAGCTTCCGGCATGCTCGGTAACGGTGCCGTCTCCGGGCATATAAATAACAGAAGTAACAACCCTGTCAAGAAAGTCGCGGTCGTGGGAAACAATCAGGATTGTTCCCTGATAGTCATCAAGAACTTCCTGCAGCAAATCAAGGGTATCCATGTCCAAATCGTTGGTTGGTTCGTCCAAGACCAGAAAGTTGGAAGGCTTGGCCAAAGCCACAGCCAGCATCAGCCTGTTTTTTTCGCCGCCGGACAGCGCCGCTACCGGGCATTGGGCCTGATCAGGTTTAAACAGAAAGTCTTTGAGGTAAGCGACAACATGGCGGTAACTGCCATGCACCCAGATATGGTCGCCTTTGTCGCAGAGAGTCTGCCATAATGTTTTTTTAGGATCAAGGGTAATCCTGTTTTGGTCAAAATAGGCTTCTTCCAAATTTTTGCCGATTCGCACGAAACCGCTGTCAGGATCCAAACGTTTGGTCAAAAGCTTGATAAGGGTTGTCTTTCCTGCGCCATTGGGGCCCACAACGCCGATTTTATTGCCTTTGATAACGCGGATAAAGAAGTTTTTGACAATATCCCTGTCGCCGAATGATTTGCAGACATTTTTCGCTTCAATAACCATTTTAGAGCGAAATTCGCCTTCTTCAATATTAAGGTTAATGTTTCCGGTGCGTTTGATTTGCTCTTTTCTTTCCTGGCGCAGCTGCTGCAGCCGGCGCAAACGCCCCATGTTGCGCTTGCGCCGCGCCGTAACGCCCTTATGCAGCCATTCTGTTTCCTCGGCTATTTTTTTATTAAGGTGTTTCTGCTCGATAATTTCCTGTTCAATAACCTGGTCTTGCCATTCTTCAAAAAATTTAAATCCTTTGTCATTGCGGCGGAGAATGCCTCTGTCCAGCCAAAAAGTTGTCTGCGAAGTGTTGTTCAGGAACATTCTGTCATGAGAAATTAAAATAACGGCGCCGCGGAAACCGTTGATAATTTTTTCAAGCTTTTCAATCGTTGGCATATCCAGATGGTTGGTCGGTTCGTCAAGCAGCAGAATATCCGGTTCGCCGATGAGGGCTTTTGCCAAAGCAGCTTTTCTTTTTTCGCCGCCGGAAGCTTTTTCCGGATTCTGCCCGGCAATAATGCCAAGCTGTTCGATAAGGATGTCCGCCTTATATTCCGTGTCCGCGTTATTTTGAGGCAGCCCGGATTTGACAACGTCTTTAAGCGTTGAAAAGCCGCTTAAGTCAGGCTCTTGGGGCATATAAGAAACCTTTATGCCCGGCTGCAGGAAAATCTCACCGGTATCGGCCTCTATAATTCCTGCAATGATTTTTAACAAAGTCGACTTGCCTGAACCATTCCGCCCGACAAGAGAAATTTTGTCTCCGCGGTTAATATAAAGCTCGACATTTTCAAAAAGTTGGTTATTGCCAAATGCCAGAGAGGCATTTTTTATGGCATAAATCGGCGGTTCGGCCATTGCTAATCTTCTTCCACCATCTTAGCGCCTTCGATTTGCCATTCCAGGCCTCTGGCCGCCCACATGAAAAGGTCGTCTATGCGGTCAGTGTCAATGCCGACGGCATTTCCAACCTGGTAAATCAAGGTAACTTCGTTTTCCTGCAGTTCATGGGCAGCAACAGCCAGCATAATCATTTCCCGGATGATAAACCGGCGGACAGACATTGTTTCGATTTTTTTTATGGAGCGGCATAGTTCCAGTGCGGATTGAGGCAGCTTCACTTCTTCAAGCTGTTTTTCATCCACGCCTATTTCCAGGGCTTGCACGCGCAGATAGGATTTTAACGCCGGGTTTGCTTTCCCTTTTTGAGACATAATAAACGCCAGGGCCTGCAAATAGATGCCTTTTTCTTTTTTTGTTAATTTCTGGGTTAGTATGCTCATTCGTTTAATCCTGTATTGTTTGCCCAATCTTATACATAAGAAAATAAAGATTTGCAAAAAAAATAAAAAACATATATAAATAATGTCAATAAAAATTAAATAAAAACTTAAGGAGCGGTCGTATGCCTTTAAAAATTGAACTTAAACCCCATGAAAGCATTATCATCGGAGAATCTTTGATTACGAATGATAATGACAGAATCCGTTTTTATATTGAAGGAAATGTTCCGATTCTGCGTGAAAAGTTTATTTTGCGCGAGGAGGACGCCAACACGCCGAGCCGCAGGGTTTATTTTGTTGTTCAGCAAATGTATCTGTCTCGCGGCGAAAGAAAGCTGCAGGAACTGTATCTGGAATATGTCAAGGATTTGCAGGATGCGGCGCCAAGCCTGATTCCTTACCTCGCAAAAATCAGTGATTCTGTTTTTTCTGAACAATATTATCAGGCAATCAAAGATGCCGTCGTGCTTGTTCAAAAAGAAGATGAACTTTTCGGCGCAATGCTTCGCCCTGATGCCTCAAAATAATCTTTGTTAAAATCACACTGCCGGCTTAGTCCGGCAGTTTGTTTATTGACGCCTTGTAGAAAACCACCACTTTAGTGGTGGATGAATAAAAAGTCG
>CAJUAK010000005.1 GCA_910584385.1 uncultured Alphaproteobacteria bacterium
CTAAGCTCTTTGGAACCACGCGTCTAACGCGTGGTTTTCCGAATACAAAAAAAGCGGCAGGATGTAGAATCCTGCCGCTGTTTTTAGATAGGCGCGGTATAGCGCACATATCCCTGTCTTTGCCAGTCATCGTCAAGCATGTAGTTGACGTTGGTTAAGGCAAGCCCGCCGATTTGCTTTAATGTGGCATTGACCTTAGAAAGGCGGCTCTTGAGATACTGAGCCTCTTCTTTGTTCATCAGCCTCCAGCGATAACCATGGGGAAGATTTGAGATGTAATTTTTGGCCATCTGTCTTGTACCTTTGTCTTCGCTGCCGTCCAAATAGAGGACTCTTGACATGCACGGAATGATGATGCCGATAGCTCTCTGACCCCGTATGGGATGAGAGCTCCTTCTGCCGTTTTGGTATAAGACTTCCACCTCGAAAGAGATGGATGTGTCTACAGAAACTTCTTCTTTTTTTTCTTTTTCAACGGTTGAAGGTTTTGTATCTAACCCATTGGCGGGGATATCGGACTCTTCTTTTTTTTCAGCGGTTGAAGGTTTTGCATCCAGCCCATTGGCGGGGATATCGAACTCTTTTTGCAGGCTTGCAATCAGTTCGATGACGTCTTGCTTGTTCAGATCCATCGATTCGACGATGATCAGGACTGTTTCTGATAGTTTACTCATAATATATATTTTAATTTGTTAATAATATTTTTAATTCTATCTGTTGTTTGCCCAGGTTAGTTTCGTATAAACAACCGGCATTAATTTTTGTTTTATAGGTGTCTCTTTAGGAAGCTTAGCCTTTTCCGCTACTATTTTTTTCAGGTTTTCCGATACGGCAATATTTGTAACGCCGGTTAAATCGCATTCGTTTAAACGCAGTTTTTCAAGTTTGTCAAACATGCTTAAATCCAAGTTGGTTCCAGAGCCGAATTTGCATTTGTAAAAAGCCAGGTATTTGATGTCTTTGGGCAGCTTTATGATTTTATTTTCAGATAAATCCATATTATTTAATTGTAAGCATTGTAAATTCGGGTATTGGCTAAAATCAGGCAGCTCTGCTTTGCTTTGGGATGAATTTTCGCCATCAGGCAGTTGAATCATCAAATGAGTCATTGCTTTTGGAAAATGTGTGTTTGTAAGCGGCGGAAGATTTTTGCAGTCTTTAATGATAACCGTGCCGCCGATCGGGGGCATTAAAGGGATGTTGTATTGCTCTAAGAAAAATATGGATGTAAATATTCCCGTTTGGGTGTTATCTGCAATAAAATTTACATGTTGCAAATTTATTTCGGACATTTTAGAAAAATCGCATTTATCAAATTCAATATTGTAGATGCCGATTAATTTTTCTAAATTCTTAATCATCTCGGGCGTGATGGCCTGTTCCTCAGCTTGCATATCTTTGCAGCCAATCATCTTGCCAGGAATTTGGGAAATTTGAGACGGTGATAATTTTTTCACGTATGTATTTGCCGGCGGGTCTAAAATGTCGATTTTGGGGAAACCCTCTTTGAGGCTTATACAAAATTTGATAGGATCGTTTGTTTCTGAACACCAAACATTTTCAAAACCTAAGCTATTATTCAAATGTGTTCCGGTTGCAATTCCTTTTTCGTTTAACCTTGCTACAATATCCCGCCTTTCCAAAATATCTTTGGGTTCCTTATCTGTATCGACTTCTTTTACATCTTGGAACTGTTGCAGATAAGAAAATATATTGCGGTCAAAATTTTGAGTTATTTTTAATTCATTAACGGAAATTTTTTCCGGCGGCCAAATCTTTAATAATTCGTCGGTGTCTTCCAGATGAGATAAATGCAAGTTATGTTTTTCGCCATAAATATCGTGAAGGTTATTGTTTATATCGGCAATGTATTCGATATTTCTATAATCTGAAACAGTATTTTGCGTAAATGATGCCTGATGGTTTATTTCTAAAATCGATAGAACAGCCTGCCTTGTTTCCATGAGATATTGGGGTGCAATTTTTTTATTGTCATATCCTTTGATTTGCGTGATTTTGCCATCTTTGTATTCAATTGTGGCGTGGGGGAGCCACTCGCCATCGCCATTGTCTCGCAGGGAATAAATTTGAATTTTTCCATTTTTGACGCCTTGGTCATAGCCGCCTTTGCCAACGCAATGTTTCATCTTATCGCTTTCATAATCCAAAGCTTTTTCCGTATGCAGGCGGACGAGTTGCAGGTTCTTTTCAGGAAATTCCATAAGCGTTTCTGTTCCTAAGCGGCTTGCTTTGACTGGGCCTTCTTCCAAAAAATCGTTGTCGTTCATCGTTTCAAAGAAATTATTGGCATAAGTTAAAAGCTCTGTCCATGTATTGACGCCATTAAGCATGGTTTTGAAATGTCCTGGCGTTTTTACTTTTTCGGGATAATGCGCAATATATGCAGTAACAAAATCCTTCAAATGCGCGGTTTCTTGAAAAATATCCGATTGTCGGAGCGCTTGCGGGTTAACAATCATATTGCCGGCGTTATCAAGGGCAAAATTGAGCGGGTTATTTTGAAGCAGTTCCCGGGTAAGGTATATTTGCAGCAAGAATCCGCTGCAAACGCAAGCTTTGGCATCTGTGCTTAAAGTATTAAAATGGTTGCTGTCTTGTTGTTCTTTTAATTTTTTGATTAATTCTTGTTTGGATTTTTTGAGCTTTTGCATTTCTATGCCGGCGGCTTTTTTATCTTTTGCCATTCTTATTTTTTCAGCCTGGCATTTGATTTGCTCGCTAAGAATATAAATTTTTCTTTGAAGCTCGGCTTTTTTGCGTATTAATTCTTTTCCGGAATTCATGAGGGCATAGTAATAATTTCCGGTTTCAGCCATGGTTTCGCCGGTGTAAATTTCCCTTAATGCCGATGTATATTCTCTAAAATTAGCAATTATCATCTTATTTTTCCGCAAATTATAAGATAAATACACCGTTTGGGAAATTTCGTCAATATATTTGGCGAAAAATGGCGGTGTGCCGGCGGTATGCACAAAAAAAACACCCACGCACAAGGCGGGGTGTTTTTTTATGGCTCCGGCTGCCTGATTCGAACAGGCGACCGATCGGTTAACAGCCGATTGCTCTACCGCTGAGCTAAGCCGGAATAAAAGCGGTAAAATTGTTGGAGGCCGGTACCGGAATTGAACCGATGTACAAGGATTTGCAGTCCTCTGCATGAGCCACTCTGCCAACCGGCCAATCTCACAGACTTACCTTCAACTCATTTGGTGAGTACATATATACAACAAAAATTTCCATCGTCAATATTTTTTTTGATTTTTTATAAAAAAAATATATGATGTGTATAATTTTTATAAAAGGAGGCATTTATGAATATTGCGATTGCTGCGGATCATGGCGGTTTTGAACTTAAAGAAATTCTTATAAAACATTATGCAAAACAAAATCTTATCTTGAAAGATCTTGGAACCTATTCGGAAGAATCTGTTGATTATCCCGATATTTCAAAAAAAATGGCAGATGAAATCCTTTCTAAAAAGTCGGATTTGGGAATCCTTATTTGCGGAACGGGAATCGGCATTTCTATTGCCGCTAACCGCTATAAAGGAATCCGCGCCGCAATTTTATATAATTCTGATGTGGCACGCTTGGCAAAAGAGCATAATAATGCAAATATTGCAGTTTTCGGGGGAAGAATGATGTCTGCTGATGACTGTATTAAAAATTTTGATATATTCTTAAATGCAAAATTTGAAGGCGGAAGGCATGACCGCCGAATCTGCAAGTTGGATATCGATTAGGAGGAAAGCATGGAATTTACTGAAAATCTGGCGCAAGAGGATAAGGAAATTTATGAGGCTGTCCAAAAAGAATTTGACCGCCAGCAGAATCAAATTGAACTGATTGCTTCTGAAAATATTGTTTCTCCGGCGGTTTTGCAAGCGCAGGGATCCATCCTGACCAACAAATATGCTGAAGGATATCCGAATCACCGTTATTATGGTGGGTGCGAATTTGTAGATGTGGTGGAAACTTTGGCTATAGAACGCGCAAAAAAACTTTTTAACGCCCGGTTCGTAAATGTCCAACCCCATTCGGGAAGCCAGGCGAATACGGCGGTGTATGTCGCTTTGCTGCAGCCGGGCGATGCTATTATGGGGATGTCTCTTGATGCCGGCGGGCATTTAACCCACGGGTCAAAGGTGTCTATTTCCGGAAAGTGGCTTAAATCTGTTCAATATGGCGTTACCAAAGATACGAATCTTATAGATTATGCCCAAGTGGAACAGTTGGCGAGGGAATACAAGCCCAAATTAATCATTGCGGGCGGTTCGGCTTATCCGCGCATTATCGATTTTGCCCGGTTTCGCAAAATTGCCGATGAGGTTGGCGCTTATCTGATGGTGGATATGGCACATTTTGCAGGGCTTGTTGCCGGCGGTGTTCACCCGAATCCGTTGGAATGGGCAGATGTCGTTACGACAACAACGCATAAGACCTTGCGCGGCCCGAGGGGAGGCATGATTCTTACAAATAATGAAGATATTGCAAAAAAGGTTAACTCCGCCATTTTTCCCGGAACGCAGGGCGGTCCTTTAATGCACGTGATTGCAGGAAAAGCAGTTTGTTTTAAAGAAGATTTGAGCGATAGTTTTAAGGCATATGCCGCCCAGGTTGTTAAAAATGCTTTTGTCTTGGGCGAAACTTTGAAAAAACGCGGTTTTGATTTGGTTTCCGGCGGGACAGACACGCATTTGCTCTTGGTTGACCTGCGCCCCTTCGGTTTGACCGGTGATGTGGTTGAAAAAGCTTTGGAAGCCGCCCACATGACCTGCAATAAAAATGCCATCCCTTATGACCCGATGCCGCCGCGCGTTACATCCGGAATCCGTTTGGGAACGCCGGCCGGAACGACCCGCGGTTTTAAAGAAGAAGAATTTATCAAAATCGGCAATTGGATTGGCGATGTTGTTGAGGCCTTAAAACAAGGCAATGCCGAACCGGTTATTGAAAAGGTAAAATCTGAGGCAATTAAGCTTTGCCTGGAATTTCCCATTCCGGCAACCGGTTGTTAACCATGTGCTCCGGGTAACCGGAGCGCTGCAGTTTGATATAGGTAAAAAATACCTCCTGCGTTTCACAACGAAGGAGGTAAAGTAGGAAATGAAAAAATAGTTTTACTTACGCCTTTTTGCTGTTCCTTTGAAAGACGCAATTTCGTTGATGGTTGAGACGCTCTTGATGTTGTCTCCGCATCCCCATTGGGCTCTGGGCAATTTTACATAGCGCTTCGGGTCTATGGGGAAGAGTTCTTTGCCTTCAGTGTCATAGGCTGTCAAATCATTACCGTTTGCAATGATGAAATAGGTATTTCCTTTGCTCTTGACGATAGTGATTTTCTGCCCGGATACGATTGTCTTGCCATCCAGTGTCAAAGCTTCAGGCTGTTCTTTGTCAACAAAGAAAAAGCCGCCGTAGTCCTGTCCATCTTTGCAAGGGCCGACGAGCCGGTCGTTGGCAAAGAAGTAGAAGTATGAACTTTCTCCTTCGGATAAAAGGAGATAGGTGTCATACATGGAAGTCGTAAAGAAACCTTTTCCGGCCAGCAGGGTGCCGTCTGTCTTGTAGACATAACGATCGGAGCCGTTTGCGGCGAGTATGAGATTGGGATTCAACATGTTGATGTCTTCATACTCGGCGGGAACGATGGTTTTGCCAGATTGGTCTTTCACGCCCCAGACTTCGGCTTTGTCTTCTGTTTGAGCGGAGAATTTAACATAGTTGTCGTTCAGGGCTTCTTCTTTGCTTTGATAACTGCAGCTTGCGAGCATGCTTGCAATAACTGCGACGAAAAGAAATTTTTTCATAAGATTTTAGAATAAGTGTTAATAATGGTTGAATTGATTCCTTTTTAGCACAATATTTTTTGATTGTAAATAGACAAAATATATTTTTTTTTGACGAATGCTGCAATTTTAGCTTTAAATTAATAAAAGGCGGATAAAAATAAAAATTATCGTTATTTATAAGGATTTTTTTATGCAGAAAATATCATCTTCAAAATTATGTGAAATTCTTCAATCGCAATCTCAAATATGCGACTGTGAAATTGCCAATGTGTCAACAGACAGCCGGAAAATCCGTCCCGGCGATTTATTTGTCGCTTTAAGGGGAGAGAACTTTGACGGGCATAATTTTGTGGCAGAGGTTGTTAATGCCGGGGCCGCATTGGCTGTTGTCGAACATTTGGTTGAAGGCGTTTCTCCCCAGAAGCAGGTTGTGGTTAAAAACACGACGGAGGCTTTGGGAGAACTTGGCGCTTATAACCGTTCTTTTTACAAAGGCTTTGTCATCGGGTTGACCGGGAGTGCCGGCAAAACGACAACCAAAGAAGAAATCAAGTTTATGCTTTCACACTTTGCAAAAACTTATGCGACAGCGGGAAATTTTAATAATCAAATAGGCGTTCCGCAGTCGCTGCTCGATTTGGATATGGAGTCTGATTATGCCGTGATAGAGATGGGAATGAGCGCCAAAGGAGAGATTGAAAAACTGGTTTCTTATGTAAAGCCGGATATGGCGATTGTTACCAATGTTTATCCGATGCATATTGAATTTTTTGAAAATTTTGAAGGAATCGCCCATGCAAAGGCTGAAATTTTTTCGGGCTTGAAAAAAGGCGGTTATGCTTTGATTAATGAAGATACGAATTTTACAGATGTTTTAGATGATACGGCGCGCCGGTTTAGCGCAAAAGTGGAGTGGTTTGGCAAGAACCATCACCCGGATGTTGCCTTCACGCCAAAAACTGCGGGAGAGCACGTGCTTTACAACGGCTGGTGTGCTTTGCGTGTTGCAGAACTTTTAGGCTTGGATGTTCGTAAAGCCGCCGCTGCTTTGGAAAATTTTGAGCCCTTGGCCGGACGCGGAAAAATGCACAAATTGAAATTTTCAAAAGGGGTATACACCTTAATTGATGACAGCTATTCCGGACAGCCAGAAGCGATGAAATTTGCTTTGGAAACTCTTGGCAAAATGGAAGCTAAGGGGCGCAAGGTCGCCGTGTTGGGCAAAATGGCCGAGCTTGGCAGTTCTTCAACGGCAAAACATATTGAAATCGGGAAAGCTGCCGCCGCAGCCAATTTGGATGTTGTTATCGGCGTTTGCCCCGAAATGAAAGATATGCTGGCACAGATTCCCGAAAATGTTGAAAAGCATTATTTTGAAAATAAAGAAGGATTGGATGAGTTTTTGTTAAATAACCTCTTGCAAAATAATGATATTGTCCTTATAAAGGGAGCCAGATATTCTTCAAAATTATATCAGGTTACAGAAAAACTGCTTGAAAAAGGAAAAATTGAATGAAATGCCCTTTTTGCGGTTGTGAGGAAACAATTGTCAAAGATTCTCGCAATGCAGATGATAATACGGCTGTCCGCCGCCGCCGGGAATGCCCGGATTGCGGTTCCCGTTTTACAACGTTTGAACGTGTGCAGCTGCGCGAGTTGGTTGTGGTTAAAAAGAACGGAGAAAAAACGCTTTTTGACCGGGATAAACTTGCAAAATCCATTCAGCTCGCGGTGCGCAAGCGCCCGGTTGATATGGGGCGGGTTGAAAAAATTGTTTCAGCCATCCAACGGCGTCTTGAAAGCAGCGGCGAGGCGGAGATACCTTCGGCAACTATCGGCGCATATGCAATGGAAGCTTTGGAAAATCTTGACCATGTTGCATATATCCGTTTTGCATCTGTCTATAAAGATTTTAGAGAAGTGAAAGATTTTGAGGATTTTGTGGAAACGATTGATAAGCTGGCAAAACCAGATAACGGGGATAAATAATGGTGAAATTTGTATCTGAAAAAATTAAGATGAAATCAAGCGCAAGGCTGGCGGCCGTGCAGGCTACTTATATGATTGAATTCGGGCAGCTTCCGGTTGATGCCGTTATTAAAAGCTTTATTAACGGCGAAGTCGGACGCTATGCCATAGAGGAAGACGCGTTGACGCATGAAGAAAATTTGGCGGCTTTGGAAGATATTGATTCCAATTATTTTGCAACTTTGGCCCGGGGTGTCCAGGAAAAGAAAGAATATCTGGAAAAAGCGATTTCTTCCTTCTTAAAAGAAGGGTGGGCTTTTGACCGTATGGACGGCACTTTGCGCGCGCTTTTGCTTTGCGCTGTTTATGAGATTATGTATAATCCGGAAGTCGATGCCAAAGTAATTATCCAAGAATATGTTGATTTGGCTTATGCCTTTTTCTCAAAGGGCGAGCCTAAAATGGTCAATGCCTTGCTGGATAAAATGAAGTCGCTTCGCTAAGGTCTGTTTGGAATAAGGCATAAGAATGGCAATATTGGAAGTTTTGGAATATCCGCACCCGATTTTAAAACAAAAGGCTGAAAAAGTTACGCAGATTGATGATGCCTTACGGAAAACGCTGGATGACATGTTGGAAACAATGTATGATGACGCCGGATGCGGTTTGGCGGCGCCCCAGGTTGGAATTTTAAAGCGCATGGTGGTTATTGATATTGCGCATGAGGATGAAGAACCTGCTCCTATGTTCTTGATAAATCCTGAAATTATTTGGCGTTCGGAAGAACGCGTCTGCGGCGAGGAAGGCTGTTTGTCTGTTCCGGATATGCGCGCGGAAGTCGAACGTTTTGCCAAGGTTCGCCTGCGTTATTTGGATAGGGACGGCCATGAGCAAGAACTTTTGGCCGAGGATTTTTTGGCGATTGCCGTTCAACATGAACTTGACCACCTGGATGGCATTTTGTACATTGACCGCATCAGCCGTCTGAAGAGGCAGATGTTGTTAAAAAAACTTGAAAAAAGCCGTAAAGATAAGGGGGCGGAATGAGAATAGCCTTTATGGGAACGCCTGATTTTGCCGTTCCTGTTTTAGAAGCGCTTTGTGAAAAGCATGAGGTTGTCTGCGTTTATTGCCAGGCGCCCAAGGAAGCCGGCAGGGGGCAGAAAATTGTAAAATCTCCGGTACAGTTTTTTGCCGAGAGCAAAGGGATTGAGGTGCGGACGCCTAAAAGCCTGCGTTCAGCAGAAGAACAAGAAAAATTTGCGGCATTAAAAGCGGATGTTTCAATTGTGGCGGCATATGGGCTTATTCTGCCTAAAGCCGTGATAGAAGCTTGCCCGCTGGGCTGCCTTAACGTGCATGGCTCGCTCCTGCCGCGCTGGCGCGGTGCGGCGCCTCTGCAGCGAGCAATTGAAGCCGGCGATGAAAAAACCGGCATTACGATTATGCAGGTTGTTGAAGCTCTTGATGCCGGGGCAATGTATAAAAAAGGCGAAATAACGATTGATAAGGATATGACTTTTGGCCGTTTGCATGATGAAATGGCTCAGCTTGGCGCTGCATTGATGCTGGAAGTTTTGGATGAACTTCAAAATATTCAGCCAGAACCTCAAGATGAAGCCCTTGTAACTTATGCTGCAAAGGTTGACAAGTCTGAAGCAAAACTTGATTTTAATAATCCGGCAGAATCCTTGGAACGTAAAATTCGGGCTTTTAACCCTTATCCCGGAGCTTATTTTGAATATGAAAACGAACGTTTTAAAGTCTTGAGAGCCGAGGTTGCCGCGGGGCAGGGAAGGCCCGGAGAAATTTTGTGCGGGCAGGGAAATTTGATAATTTCTTGCGGCGAAAAAGCCTTGCAAATTCTTGAAATCCAACGCCAGGGCAAAAAGGCCATGCCGATTGCCGATTTGTTAAGGGGCTTTAGTTTTAAGAGCGGTACAGTTTTATAAAAGAGAAACCCCTGAAAGCTTCAGGGGTTTCTTTTAGATGATTTCATACGCGCGGGCGATTTGGATGACATACGTATCCTCCGCGGAAATTTTTTGTTTGAGCAAAACTTGTTCGTATGATTTTTTGATGTACATCTGAACAAACGCCTGCATGCCGTTTTTGAAGACCGCTTCTTTGGCCGCCATCAGCAATTGGAAGGTTTGTTCGCTAATCCAGTTTCCTTTGAAAAGGAAGAGCACTAAGCTGGGATGGAAATAATTGGCGGTTTTGATGCTGCCGCGGATGAAGTCGTAACAGAGGTTGCGGATACGCATGGCCGCTTCTGTGAAGTTGTTTTCATCGTAACAATTATTTACAAGCAGAGCCTGTGCGTTGAGAAGCTCTGCATCATCAGCATATTTGCTGTTGAGCGCGATTTTAAGCAGATCGTATCCGGGCATGATGTTGTGCCGGTGCAGGATGTTGATATGCTTAAGGGTTTGCAGGATGAAAAGGCGGTTTTCATCGTCGATTTCTTCCTGAACGTCAAGTTCGTGGAGCCACCGTTGAAATTTCTCGATGTTTCCTTCCTTGACGAGGAGCTCAAAGCCCTTTTCGTTGAACATGTGGATTTTCTTTTTATACCCTTTGATGAGGCTGATGAAAACCTGAAGTTCGTCCTTGGTTTCCAATATCTGCTTGGTTTCTCCTTCAAGATTAGCCAGCGTTTTTTCTGCCTGGGTCAGGATGCGTTCCAGATTAGGTTCCGGTTCTTGCAGCCTTTTGAAGTAGAATCTGGCGACATTCTCAAAGTGGCGGTGTCTCATCTTGCCGAGCATCTTGTTTTTCCAGATGCTGATGATGTTTATTTCCGTCCGGTTGATGAAAGAACATTTCTTGCAGATCGCAGAAAGAGGAAGGTTGCTTTCCTGGAGCAAGAAAAATGCGTATTTTCTTGTGAGTGGAAAGTATCCTTTCAGGGTGATCTTTTCTTCAGGGCTCAGGGTACGTTTTATTATGATTTTTTTCTTCATAAGGGATAATAATTAAAATATCTATATTTCTTAACTGTTAATTATAGACAAAAATATGATTTTTTCAAGAAAAAAAATGCATTTTTATAAAAAAAATCCCCGATTGCTGGTTGAAGCAGTCGGGGAAACGGGGTTAACCGTAGATAGTTTCGAGCTTTGTGAAGAGCTCAATCCTGTCAAGAACGCGTTTGACCTGTTTGGTTTTGAGGTCTGGGTCTGCCAGTGCTTCTGCCGCTTTCAGGCGCTCTTCCTCAAGCTTTTTATGCTTTTGGATTTCGCGGGGAAAGACAATGGAGCCGCCGTTTTCCTTCAGGATGCCAGCATGTTTGATGAGCAGGCGCAGCGCATTGTTGGGCAGAAACAGGCGTTGGAACATGTTCAGCCAGAGGCTCATGGAGGAAAGGCTTGAATTGATGTTCTCATTGATGAACTTTTCAGCTGCTGTGCTAAGCTCCGGTATCGGATACTTTAACATTTCAATGAGAATGCTCTGTATCTGGAATTCGAATGTATTGTAGCGTTCGAATGTGGCAATCAGCTCTTTTATTTCCTCTTGGCTGAGCTCGGCTTTTTTAAGGTCGCGGTTTTCCAGGTAAGCTTTGCGCTTTTCCCGGAGGGCACGAGCCTTAAGTTCCAGCTCTCTTGCTTGTTCTCCATGGGATTTTTCCTTGTGTGTCAAATCCACGTGCAGAATGTTTTCGTTCTTTTTCTTTTTTGCCATGTCAAATGTTTTTAATTCCTGCCCGAATAAGAATATCCGGGCAGGCGTGAGTAATAATTTTTTTTACTTCTTTGCAGCGAGTTTTTTTTGAAACTTCTCAGCCATTTCTTTGAATGGCGTGAGTCCGAGGAGGATGAACAGGCGGTCGTAAGATTTCTCACAGCCTTTGTAGTTTTCCTTCTGCTTGAGCAGCATGGTGAGCGTTTCCTTGTAGGGGCTCAAATCCGTGCTGACTGTGTAGTAGCTCTTGATGATTTCATCGATGAGCTGTCTGCGGTAACCGCTGTTGCCGTTGATCTGCCTTTGGAGACGACTGTTCTTTTCTGCGCGGCGCTGTCTTTTTCTTGCTTCTTCTGAAACGCTTTGTGAATTTTCTTTCATTGAGTGAAACGTTTTTTATATGTTTGACATTCTTCTGCAAGATGCAGAATTTTATTCTAATAGTATGCAAATAACTTTATGTACGTTTAAATATAGACAAAATGAACTAAAAAATCAAGCATCTTTTATCAGTTTCTTAATTTTTTTGTTGTTTATTTGAAAAAAATGAACAAATTCAATATATATTGCGTTGTAATAATATGAGTAAAATCGTTAAAAGAGGAAAAAAATGAAAAAGCTGGTTAAATATAGTTTGTTTTTTGCGGTTGCTGCAGCTGTTTTATGGGTGCTGTTTCAGCCGAAAGAAGGAAAAAATGCCTTTTTGACGAAGCCGCTTAAGACCGGAAGCATAACCCAGAAAATTACAGCGACCGGAACGATTAATCCGATTTCAACGGTTAATATCGGAACACAGGTTTCAGGAACAATCTCAGAAATATATGTGGATTATAATTCCGAGGTTAAGAAAGACCAGCTCCTGGCCCAGATTGACCCGGCTTTGTTTGAGGCGACGGTTGCCCAGCGGCAGGCGGCTTTAGATATTGCAAAAGCTGAAGTCGAAGTAACAAAAAACGATATTATTTATAATAAAAAGAATCTGAACAGAATCGCAAAATTAAACAAGTCGCAATATTCGACTGATAAGGATTTGGAATTGGCGCAGAAAGATTATGACAATGCCGTGGCGCAGCTGGCTTTGAAAAACGCCCAGGTTGCCCAGGCTGAAGCCGCCTTAAATTCTGCAAAAATTGATTTGAGATATACGAAAATTTTATCTCCGGTAGACGGAAGCGTCGTTTCGAAAGAAGTGGAAGTGGGGCAGACTGTTGCGGCAAGCTTTCAAACGCCGACATTGTTTACGGTGGCGGAGGATTTGACCAAAATGCAGATTGAAGCTTCTGTTGTGGAAGCCGATATTGCCCAGGTTAAAGAAGGGCAGACGGTGGAATTTTCTGTAGACAGCTTTCCTGATGAAACGTTCTACGGAATCGTTACCCAGGTGCGCAATAATCCGATAACGACGTCAAATGTTGTTACTTATGAGGTTATTATTGAGATTAATAACAAAGATTTGCTGCTTAAGCCCGGCATGACCGCAAATGTGGAGATTATTACGGCAGAAAAGGATAACCTGCTTCTGGTGCCGAATAAAGCCCTGCGTTTTTATCTCAAAGACGAAAACGGAGACACGCCTCGTTATAAAGACAAGGGAATTTGGCTTATGCAGGAAGGAAAGCCGGTTCGCGTCGTTGTGAATACGGGAATCAGCGATGATGATTACACGGAAGTTTCCGGCAACGGATTAAGTGCCGGACAACAAGTGATTGTTGAAAATGCGGAAGTGGATAAAAATTCTGGAAATATGCGTATGAGGATGCCGCGCTAATGGCTTTGATTGAGTTAAAAAAAATATGTAAAAGTTATCCGCTGGATGGTTTCTCCATGCAGATTCTCAAGGATATCAACCTGACGATTGACAAAGGCGAATTTGTTGCGATTATGGGGCCGTCCGGTTCCGGAAAATCGACTTTGATGAATATATTGGGATGTTTGGACAAGCCCAGTTCCGGACATTATCTTTTGGATGGCATGAATGTTGAAAAATTGAGTTCTGACGAATTGGCAGAAATCCGCAACCGAAAAATCGGATTTGTTTTTCAGGGTTTTAACCTTTTATCCCGGACATCGGCTTTGGAAAATGTGGAACTTCCAATGGTCTATGCGGGCATCCCTTCCAAAATAAGAGAAGAAAGGGCTGCTGCGGCACTTAAAAAAGTGGGGCTTGAAAAAAGGATGGGGCACCAGCCTAACCAGCTTTCCGGCGGGCAGCAGCAGCGCGTGGCTATTGCGCGCTCCCTTGTTAATGACGCGCCGATTATTTTTGCCGATGAACCGACAGGAAACCTTGATACGAAAACAAGCATTGAGGTTATGGATTTGTTTACAAAGCTAAACGAGGAACTGAACCGGACAATTATTCTGGTAACGCATGAAGAAGATATCGCGCGTTATGCGCATCGGATAATCCGGATTGTCGATGGCGAAATCCATAGCGATGAAGAGGTGGCTCATGATTGATTTTGCAACTATTTTCAATATTGCCCTCCGCGCCGTTAAAGCCAATAAGATGCGCTCCTTGCTGACCAGCCTCGGCATTATTATCGGCGTGGCATCGGTTATTGTCATGCTGGCGATTGGAAACGGCGCGCAGATATCCATTCAAAACGAAATGAAGACAATAGGTTCTAATCTGGTTATTGTCCGTTCCGGCGTTGCAACTTCCAGCGGCGCCCGCGGCGGACACGGTTCACAGCCGACAATGAAGCTTTCCGACGGCAATGCAATTCAGGAAAAAATCGATAAAATCAAATTGGCGGCGCCCGTATTGGATGAGACGGCGCAGGTTGTCCATGGCAATGCGAATTGGTCAACGATTATTACCGGTACGGATAATAGGATGTTTGAAATTAAAGAATGGAACTTGGCTTATGGGCGGTTCTTTTCCGAAGCGGATGTCAAAAACGCGGGGAAGGCGGCTATCCTCGGTCAGACTGTGGTTGAGGAGCTGTTTGGCGATGTCGACCTGTTAGGCAAGACTATAAGGATAAAGGGCATTCCTTTTCAGGTTGTCGGCGTCTTGGAAGCAAGGGGGCAAAGCGGCATGGGACAAGATCAGGACGATGCTGTTTATATTCCGATTTCCACGGCACAGAAAAAGGTTATGGGCATCCAGTTTCCGGATCAGGTTAAAATGGTTATGCTGCAGGCGGTTGATGCAAAATCAACTTATACGGCTCAGGACGAAATCAGGCAATTATTGCGCCAGCGCCATAATTTGGGGGCGAATAAAGAAGATGATTTTATCATAATGAATTTAACGCAAATGATGGAAATGATGGAAAATTCCACAAAGATTATGACAATTTTGCTTGGTGCGATTGCCTCTATTTCGCTTTTGGTCGGTGGCATTGGCATTATGAATATTATGTTGGTTTCCGTAACGGAAAGGACAAGGGAGATTGGAATTCGTATGGCGATTGGCGCAAAGTCATGGGATATCCGTTTGCAATTTTTGACAGAATCGCTTGTGCTTTCGCTTATTGGCGGAATAGTGGGGATTATATTTGGCTTGGCAGGCGCGGAGGCGGTTTCGTTTTTTACGTCGCTGAACGCTAAGGTCTCGCTGCTTTATATTCTTCTGCCGTTTTCTTTTGCCGGTTTTGTCGGTTTGTTTTTCGGCTTTTATCCGGCATATAAGGCATCGCAGCTTAATCCGATTAATGCGCTCCGCTATGAATAAAGCTTATTTATCCATTAAGAAACGTTCAGCTTCCAAAGCGGCAATGCATCCGGTGCCGGCCGCGACAATAGCTTGCCGGTAGTTGGGGTCTTGGACGTCTCCGGCAGCGAAAATTCCCGGAATGCTGGTGGCGCAGCTTTTGCCTTTTGTGGCTATGTAGCCGTCATTGTCAAGGGCGATTTGCCCTTTAAACAAGTCTGTATTCGGCTTGTGTCCGATTGCAACAAAAAGCCCGTCTATGTTTAAAATTTTTGAGCTGTCGTCTTTTACATTTTTGATTTTAAGCCCGGTTACGCCGAGCGGTTTTTCATTTCCGAGGACTTCTTCGATAATGCTGTCCCATTCAATTGATATCTTATGGTTTTTAAATAATTTTTCCTGCATGGCTTTGTCGGCCCTTAATTGGTCGCGCCGATGGATTAGCGTTACGGAGCGGGCAAAATTGGTCAGGTATATCGCTTCTTCAACAGCGGTATTGCCGCCGCCGACAACAGCAACGTCTTTGCCTCTGTAAAAAAATCCGTCGCAGGTTGCGCAGGCGGAAACGCCAAATCCTAAAAATTTTTTCTCACTGGGAATTCCGAGCCAGCGGGCGGATGCCCCGGTGCAAAGTATAACTGCCTCTGCCGAATAGAGGTTATGGTTTTCGGAGTTGCATATAAAAGGCCGTTTGGAAAAATCTGCTTCAATAATGGTGTCATCAACAATTTCTACCCCGACAGCCAAAGCCTGCTGCCGCATATTTTCCATTAGTAATCCGCCGGCGATTGGCTGGGGAAAACCCGGAAAATTTTCAACATCAGTGGTTATGGTTAACTGCCCGCCGACTTGCGCGCCGGAAACAAGAATAGGCTTTAAGCCGGCGCGGGCAATGTATATTCCGGCCGTATAGCCGGCAGGGCCGGAACCAATAATTAAAACTTTTCTTTTATATTCTGCCATCGTGAAACTCCTTTAAACAGCAGGATATCCTGCGCCGGCGGGTTTGGCAATTATTTTTTTATGTTTTTGACTTGGCAGAGCTCATCGGAAACAGGGCAATTGTTGTAGTTCATCAAATTATTGGGAAAAGTGCAACCGCAATTGTTGTCTTCGCTGCAGTCGCATAAGCCGAAGCCGCAATTGTCAATTCCCATATAGGGGTATCTGTCAATTTCTTCTTCCATCAGCCCTTGCTGTTTTTTGTTATTTTCCATTTTTCTTCTCCTTATAAGCATAAAACCGTTGGCATCGGGCCAACGGTTTTAATATAAGAATGAAACCGGGATTTTCTAGATATACTGAATTTCTATAATCTCGAAAGATTTCTTTCCGCCCGGCGCCATATATTCAGCCACATCGCCGACTTCTTTGCCGATGAGCGCTTTAGCCAAAGGAGAGGAAAGGGAAATTTTGTTGCGGTTGATATCCGCTTCATAATCGCCGACAATTTGGTATTTTTTTTCATCATCCGTATCTTCATCGGCAACGAGGACGGTTGCGCCAAAACGGATAACATCGCAGCTGCTTTGTTTGGGGTCAATGACTTGGGCACGGCTTAAAACGGCTTCCAAATCCTGGATGCGCCCTTCAATGAAACTCTGTTTTTCCTTGGCGGCGGAATATTCGGCATTTTCAGACAAATCACCATGGGAGCGCGCTTCGGCTATGGCTGCGATGATATTTGGGCGGTCTACGCCTTTGAGGTGTTTTAATTCTTGCTCGAGTTCTGCAAAGCCTTGTTTCGTCAGTGGAAATTTTTCCATTTTTTATCTCCTCAAAAAAAGAGCCGCCATATTGAATATGGTGCTTCTGATTTAAAAAAGTTAGAAAAAATCAGACTGCGAGGATAGAATCCTTCACAGTCTGCCTATATTGCGTATGGCTTGTATATAGCATAGCTGAAAATTCTTTTCAAGGCTTATTTTTTTGTGTGCAATAAAATTTATGCTGTACAAAGCGTTATCTTTTGCTAAAGTAAGGAGGTAATTCAATTATATTTGATATTGGAGACTAAAAATGAAAAAATTTTATGCATCTGCCTTGTTGATGGGCGCTGCTTTATTGGTTTCTTCTCCGGCTCAGGCGATTGACAGCACCGGCTGCGGTTTGGGCTCTATGGCCTGGAGAGGCCAGTCCGGTATCGGGCCTCAAGTTTTGGCTGTTACCACAAACGGCACTTTCGGCACGCAGACTTTCGGCATTACTTTTGGTACTTCCGGCTGTGATCCGAACGGCAGAGTCAGCGGCGGTACAGGCCGTATGGCATTGGCATTCTTGCAAAACAACATGGAACAGTTTGCTCTTGATGCAGCTTCCGGAAATGGCGAAACAATCGTAACATTGGCCGGTATTTTGAATGTTGACAGCGAAGAACTCGGTGCAAAAGCAAAACAGAATTTTGCCGTGCTGTTTGCATCAGACAACGCAGACGCTGTTGATGTTACTTTAAAATTGTTAGAACTGGCCAAGGCATAGTTCTTGATTTGGGCAAGTGCCGCTTTGATTGGGCGGCACTTTGCTTTTAAAAAGCGGTTGTTATGCGTTTTTATCTGCTGTTTATCTTTTTTCTTTTGCCTTTTTCCGCTTATGCGGAAGATTTTTCGCAATCTCCCGCTTGGCTGAAGCTTGTCCATTATCAGGGGCATTCCGGAAAATACACGAGCAGCATAGATTCAGAAAGTTTCTTTTTAAGCCCGCAGGGCAAAACGAATCCCGGGGCAGAGCTCCAAGCGACGATAAGCCTTTTAGAAGCAGGAAAGGATAAAGAAAAGATTTGCCTTTTTCCGGCACGTTATAAATTATTAAAAAAGCAAGGGCTGGTTTCAGCAGAATATCCTAAGTGCGGCGAGCTTGAGCAGTTTTATGAAGATTTGCGCCCGCAAGGCGTTACGCTGTTGTTTACAGACGCCTATATGAACAATCCGTCTTCTTTATTCGGGCATACTTTGGTGCGCATAGATACGGCGCGCAAAGGAACGCAATTGTTAGCGCACGGCATGAATTACGGCGCATTTACGGCGGGACAGGAAAACAGTGTTTTATTTGCGGTTTATGGTTTGACGGGTGGTTATTACGGCGGTTTTACGGTTAAGCCTTATTATGATATTATTAATACTTATAACAATATTGAAAACAGGGATATCTGGGAGCTGAATCTGGATTTTACGCCTGAAGAGCTTGATTTTTTTGTGGCGCATTTATGGGAAATCGGGCATACGCAGACAAGGTATTATTTCTTTACTAAAAATTGTTCTTATATGTTAATGGAAATGTTTGATGCCGTGCGCCCTGAACTTGATTTAGCCCAAAAATTTCCGGTGCAGGCCATTCCGCTTGATACGGTCAAGGCGGTTTACCGCACGCCGGGTTTGGTTAAAAATGTCAATTACCGGCCTTCGCGCCAGCGGAAAATTGAGCACCGGCGTAACCATATGAATAAGGAACAAAATCAGGCGCTTTTAGATATGGTAAAGAAAAATGATTGGCGCATTTCTTATCTGGAGGAAGGCGAAAAGCCGGATGCTTTGGAAACAGCTTATCAATTTGTGCAATACCAATATGTTGCCGGAAAGTTGGATTTGGAAAATTACCGCCGCCAGAGTTTTAATGCTTTGCGTGCCCGGCAAAAGATTTTTGAAAAAACTAAAATCGGAGATGAATTTGAAGGAAAATCCCCTCTCTTGTCCCATGAGGCCATGCGTGCCACAATCGGGGCAGGGTATAGAAACGGCAAAGGCTTTCAGGAATTGTCTTATCGTCCGGCTTATCATTCGTTGACGGATAACAATTATGGCCTGTTAAAGGGGGCGGAAATTAATTTTTTAAATACCACGCTGCGCCATTATGACGAAGGGAATAAGTGGGTGTTGCAGCGTTTGGATTTGGTGGGTATAAAATCGCTTGCTCCGGTTGATGAGTTATTTAAACCATTTTCCTACACAATCTGGGGCGGTTTGGAAAGGGTATTTAATCCGCAAACACAACAAGAAGGGTATGTTGCGGGATTGAAAGTCGGTGGCGGCGGCGTTTATGCTTTTTCCGATAATTTATGGGGCTTTGCCCATATTAATAATTATGCCGGGTATGGCGGATTTATGCCGCGTAACGGTTATTTGGGAATCGGCGGGGAAGCCGGCGTTTTTGCAGAGGTTAAAGATTGGCGCTTGTTGGCAAGCGTTGAGAAAGTTTATGCAACCAGCCGGATGATGGATAATCTTCGTTACAAGGCTGAAACAACTTACAGCCTGAGCACAAATAATGCCGTGGCGTTGGAATATTCCTATCAGCAAAATCACGGCAAAAACCTGGAAGAATCAATCCTTTCCTGGAGATGGTATTTTTAATTATCTGAAACGAATGTTTTTCTGAATTCAGCTTCTTTGATGAAGGAATGTCCAATTTGATAAATTGGTGTTTTATAATAGCTTGAAGCGTTTTCTGTATCGTATAACCCTTGAAATGCCGTATCTTTGAAATAATGTTCTACTTCATTTTTACTGTTTTGTATGTTTTTGCTGAAACCAAATATTTGAGATTGGCAGAGCTTCTTTTGTTCTTTATAAATTGTCCATAATGTTATTATTCCACAACTTGGACTGGTTAATTTTAATTTTTCTTTTAATTCAATAGAGTATTTGCTTTTGAGGTAAGTTATATTATGATTTTTTAAAATACTCATTTTATTTAAGAAATCGGTAGGATTTGTAAATTGTTGTAAATTAATGTGCCAAAAATCGTAAGGTATAAAAATCCAATTAAAAGTATCGCATAAATCATGGTTTTTCTGATATAAGGTCGTATAATTGGCTGTATGAACATATATATTTGTTTTATTTCCATAATCTTTTTTGAAATTTATTTCAGTTGAAAAAGCGTTCATTCTAATTACAATATCATGAGAATCTATTTTTGTGCCATTGTTGGTTTGTAATTCGGTTGGTGCGTTGCCAACTATAGCTATAGTTTTATCTTTTAAATAATTTGAAAAAAAATGTTGGTTCTTTTCCATAAGCTCAAATAAATCAGCCGCTTTTTCAGTTAATTCATTGTGTATGCCAATTTTTCTTGCAAAGGAAGACAGGGGAAGAAATTCATGCAAATGTGTTGTTCCGTATAGCTTAAAATATTCTAACAAAGCTTCTTTTGCGAAATCGGTTTGCCCCGTTTCTAAAAGAGCTTGGGCATAAATAAGCAGAGTTTTAGGGGTGATGTTTTCAGATGTTGAATGCAGATAATCTAGTAATGAAAAAAGATTGTCATTTACGCCTTTTAAATTCCATAAAGCTTGGATATATCTTTCATCTTTTATTGCCTTTTTATTGTCCTCAATATCAAAATATTCCTGAACAATCGTTGATGTAACAATGCTGTTATTTAGTTTTTTATATTTTTGTTTATATTTTTTTCGTGTCTTTCCTATACTTATACGGGAAAGCAGGTAGTATTTGAGCAATTTACTCCATTTTATAGATTTATTTTTTTGCATTTTGTCTCTATTCCCTTAATTTTTATATAATAAATGCAACAGGTTGTTTCCTGTTGCATTTATCTTCTATATTTTATTGTTTGATTTTTAAGAATGGTATGAAACCAAAGAGGTAGTGTTTTGATTTGTTTCCTTTTTGTTTGATTTTATATAGGGGTAAGAAACTGAATAGTTTATATTTTGTTTTTGTTTGGTTTTTAGATATTTTAAATACTGGTATGCCAAAAAGTGATATCTTTAATTTTTTGTTGAAAGATATTGAAGTGTCGGCACATGTATTTTGTAAAGTTGTTGTTTGTAATTTTGAAATAACTTGGTCATAATAGGGAGATTCTTTTAAGATATTCCAATATAAATTAGAAAAATCACAGTTTATATTTTCTATTGTCCAGGGCTTTATAATGAATGCTAAAAGTTTAGGTGAAACGCTTGCTTTGAAGTAGTATTCTTTTTCTTCTTCATTTGTAAAATCATTTTCTGAGATGAAATTTTGAATATTAAAATAATTCCATGCGCGAGGTAGGATGAATGTTTCTTTTTCATCAAATAAGAGATTTAATATATCTTGGTCATGGCAATAATAATCTTGAAGAAGAAGTTCATCTAATTTCTTTTGTTTTTCTTTAATGTTAATATTTTTTAGGTTAAGAATAATTACACCAGCATTGAAATAATTTTTTATTTTCTCTGCAGAATGTTTTAGGTATGATTTTTCGTAATCATAAAGATTTCCTGTGAAATTTAAATGTTTAATTTTGTTATTTTGCCAAGATTTTTGCCATGTTAAGGAATCTCGTGATGCCGCAATAGGTTTGTTGCAGATGTTAAAATGAAATAAATTATATATATCGTCTAGCAGGTAACTATCTGCATCGATATAGATGATTTTATCGAATTTTTGAAATACATGGAATACTGCTAATCTATAGTATGTTGCCCGGCTTAAATGTCTAGATTCATAACTGGCTAGAAATTGTCCTCTCATATCAATAAAATTAAATTTTATTTTGTCTGTTTCCAGATTGAGGAAATTTTGTTTGTTTTTTAGTCCTCCATCCAGAATATAAAAATAATAAGTTGCAGATGTTTGGACTTGATTAATAATGGACTTTATAGCTACGTATAAGTGAGGTTCATAGCCTGCATCGCTAGCCAGACAAATTGCTACATCATCATTTTTTAGTTTTGATTCTAATACGGGAAGTTTTTTTATGTTTTGTATCATACTTTCTTTTGAATAATTGCCATTAAAAATTGGCAAAAGAGTGCCATTCAGAGGGGATTTTTTATCATCCATGAAATCGCTAAGCGCTTCTTTGAATTTTTCAGAAAATGAATTTTCTGAAAAATTATTGAAAAAAGATATAATTTCGTCTGTGTTTTTCCATCTCATTTCTGCACAAAACGCAGCCTGTTCTTTCGTGAGTTCTGGAAAATATGAAGATATTAATTGTGCTCGTTCGTTTAGGTGTTTTTTGATTTCTTCATCTGTCTGGCTGTCAGAAATTCCTCCTAGTCTAAAATTTGCTAGGCTATGATATAAAATAAGGTTTGTTAATGTTTTATCTTCTAACATTTTTAAAAAGATATTCCAATCTGCAGCTATTTTGTAAGTTAAATCATGTCCTTTAAATTTTTGATAAACTGATTTTTTTATTAACCAGCCTTGTGTTGATTGTGGTCCCCAAAAATAAAAGAATTTGTTTAATGCACGAGGAAATTCAGTTTTAATTTTATTTTGAGTTTTATTATCTATAACATTTACAGCGCAGAAGAAGGCATCTTGGTTGTCAAAATCTGAGTTTTCAAAGATTTCAGAAAGGCCGTTAGGCATGAGCCAATCGTCAGAATTAATCATGGCTATATATTCGCCGCTGGCTTTATCTATGCCTTTGTTCATGGCATCATAAATGCCCTGGTCAGGTTCGGAGTAGATTTTTATCCAACCTTTTTCTTCGTATGGTCTTAAAAGCTCCAGAGTGCCGTCTGTTGACGCGCCGTCAATGATGATGTGTTCAACATTTTTATATGTTTGGTTGTGAACAGATTCAATATTTTGCAGGATGTAGTCTTTCCGGCCGGATTTGATTAAGTTATAAGTTGCAGTTACAATGCTGACAAGGGGCTGTTTTTTATTATTCATGTTATTTCCTTTTCATAACAAGCAAGGGGAATATATTAAATAAAAATAGTTTGGTTTTGGTTGCTTTATAAACAATTTTGAAAAAGGGCACCCAGCCAAATAGGTAAAATTTTGTTCGGTTGCTTTTCTTTTTTATGGTCATGAGGTTTAAGAGGTTGAACAAATAAACCTTGGTTATTTCTGCCAAATTTTTTTTGAGCCGTTTTAATTTTTCTTCGTCTTTATGCAATGGGGCTTTTATCCATGCTAAGATATTTTGTTTTTCCTGTTCCCATTTCTGCCAGCCTTTTTTTACATATTCATAAGCGTTTTTTCCTAATTCTTCAGGGTTAAAGGCGGGGAGGGCGGAAAGCTTTTCATAGTTATAAAGCATTCCTGTTTGATTATTTTGAATATATTCGTTCATTGTTGGCATATCCGGAGCAATAACGCAGCGTCCCATTGCCATGGCTTCAAGAAAACTCATGCCGATGCCTTCATATATGCGTGGAGCCATATACATCTGAGACTTGTTAATGTCTTTTAGCATGTCTTCTTTTTGTTCATACCAAGTGGAATATTCTATTTGGTATGGCGAATTGCCATCGTTTGCGGAAACTTTATGTCCGGGGTCTATTGCTTGGTGAATATGTACCTTTTGTAAATCGGATTTATTTCTTAAAACGCGGCGTATTGTTTGCAAGTTTATTTCAGAAACCCTTTGCCAGAAGAATATGCTTGTGTTGTCTCCCGGCAAAAATTTGGCGGCGGGTTTCGGAAAATATTGAATGTAATCTACAGACAAACCCTTCTCTTGAAGTTGCTTGTATAGCGTTTGTGAGAAGCTGATGATTTTTACATCCCGATAGCCGTACCAAAATTTGTCAGGGGCAGCATAGCAGGCGTCATACATAGGAAAGAAAATAAAGTTTTCACTGTTTATCAGCCTTTTTATAATGGCCATATCCGGTGCAATCTGCCATAAGATAACAACATCAAAAGCTGTTCCGGCAAGAGGGTTGAAATGCGTTTCAATATTATCCTGATAAGGGTCAAAGTTAAATATTGTAACATCATATTCCCGGCTTAACAGCTCGATCATAAAATCGGAAGATTTGGTCTTGGTGTGATATTGGTGGCCGATAAACAGTGCTTTTTTCATTTGCAATACCATTCATAAAATTGTTTAATGCCCGCTTCCAGGCCGATTTTAGGCTGCCAGCCTAAGGATTTGATGCGGGTGGCATCCATTTGTTTGCGCGGGGTGCCGTTGGGTTTGCTCTTGTCGTATTCTAAACGGCCTTGGTAGCCGGTTGCTTTTTTGACAATTTCAAACAAATCTTTGAGCTGGATATCTGTTCCGTCTGTAATATTTACGTGCTCGCCAATATCTTTATAATCCTTGTTTCCCATCAAATAGACGCAAGCATCCGCCAGGTCGTCGGAGCACATTAGTTCTCGATAAACAGAACCGTCTCCCCAAAGGACAACCTTGTCTTGAAAAGCGCCAATTTTATTTAATGCATTTTCTATTGAGCGTTCGTCATCCAAATTAATCTGTTCATCCAATCCCCAGCCGAGCTTATATTTTTGCAAGTCTTTGCGGATGGCTTCAAAATCTCCGGCAGCCAATAATTTTGCCAAATGGAACCTGCGCATGACCATTGGCAGTAAATGTGCCGTTTCCATGTTAAAATTATCGCCGATGCCATATTGGTTGGTCGGCATAACAGAGATAAAATTGGTGCCATATTGCTCGTTATAATAACGGCAGAGTTTTATCGCCGCTATTTTTGCCAGTGCATAGGCCTCATTCGTTTTTTCCAATTCGGATGTCAGCAGGCATTCTTCTTTCATCGGCTGCGGGGCAAGCCTTGGGTAAATACACGAAGACCCCAGGTTTAACAGTTTCTTCACACTGCTTTTATATGCGGCATCAATCACATTGGTGGCAATCATCAGGTTTTTATAAATAAATTCGGCCGGATAGGTCTGATTAGCCATAATGCCGCCGACTTTTGCCGCTGCCAGATAGACGTATTCAGGCTTTTCTTTTTCAAAAAAGCTTATTGTCTGCGCCTGGTTTGTTAAGTCAAGCTCTTTGCTGGAGCGGGTGATGATATTTGTATAGCCTTCTTGTTGTAATTTCCTTACGATGGCGGAACCGACCAATCCGCGGTGCCCGGCAACATATATTTTAGCATTTTTGTTTATCATTAGGCTTCCCTCGGTGTTGTTTCCTGATATCCGTTTTCATTTAAGAGCTTTTCCCTTTTGGCAAGCTTTAAATCTTCTTCAACCATTTCCTTGGCCAGCATTTTCAAGTCATAATTTGGCTTCCAGCCGAGTATTGTACGGGCTTTTGTACTGTCTCCAAGCAGCAATTCAACTTCTGCAGGACGGAAATAACGCGGGTCAACTTCAATTACAACCCGTCCGGTCTTCTTATCAATGCCTTTTTCATCAACGCCTTTGCCGCGCCATTCCAATTCCATGCCGAGTTCGGCAAATACAAGATTGCAAAAATCGCGAATTGATGTGGTTACGCCGGTGGCCAGAACAAAATCATCGGGTTTGTCCTGCTGCAGAATGCGCCACATGCCTTCAACATAATCTTTGGCATGTCCCCAATCACGTTTGGCGTCCAAGTTGCCAAGGTATAGTTTATCTTGTGTGCCGAGGGCAATCCGGGCGGCTGCCATTGTAATTTTGCGGGTTACAAAAGTTTCCCCCCGGCGCGGGCTTTCATGGTTGAATAAAATGCCATTGGCGGCAAAAATCCCAAAACTTTCCCGATAGTTTACGCAAATCCAGTAAGCGTAAAGTTTGGCAACGGCGTAAGGGGAACGCGGGTAGAACGGCGTTTTTTCCGATTGTACGGGTTCTTGAATCAAGCCGTATAATTCTGAGGTCGAGGCTTGGTATAATTTTGTTTTCTTTTCCAAGCCGTTGATGCGGATGGCCTCCAAAATGCGCAAGGTGCCTAAAGCATCGCAGTCGGCCGTGTATTCCGGGCAATCCCAGGAAACTTTAACATGGGACTGGGCTGCCAGATTATAGATTTCATCAGGCTGAATTTCTTTTATTAAGCGTATCAGATTGGAAGAATCCGATAAATCTCCGTAATGCAAAAATAAACGGCAGTCCTTGTTATGCGTATCTTGGTATAAATGGTCAATTCTGGCGGTGTTAAATGAGGAGGCACGGCGTTTTAATCCGTGAACTTCATATCCTTTTTCCAGCAGAAGTTCTGCCAGATAGGAGCCGTCTTGCCCGGTAATGCCGGTAATGAGTGCCTTTTTCATAGTTTTATTTTCTCCTGATTTTTGTAATCGTTTTGTTTGAATAAACGGGCCATAACCTGTTGGGTCAAAAGTTTAAAGGCGAATATGGGGCTTGTCAAATGAAGTTTCTTTAATGCTTCGGGATTGAGCTCTTTTCGAGTTATCATCCGGCTTATTTCCGCCGGGGATTTGTGCGGAAGCAGGTTTTTGTTTATGATTTGCACAAATTCATTTTTCAGGGCTTCGCCGTCTGCGCTGTTTCCGCCATGGCGAAAAACAACGAATCGTTTCTTTGCATTTACGGCTTTTTTGCCGTTTATCAGGCATTTTAAAACAAAATCATAATCGGCGGCCAAAGCGTAACGGGTATCGTAAAGCCCAATCTCTTCAAATAAGCTTCTTTTGAAAAACATTGTTTGGTGGCAGACAGACATTGCCGTTGAAATTTGGTTAAATTTTTCTCTTTTTTTATAAAGCCGTCCGTTTTTCATTTTCCAATAAGGCGCGTAAGAAAAGTCTTTTCCGCTTGTCTCAAGGCTTGAAACAGAAAGGCTGACGGCCTGGGGAATTTGGTAAAAGTCATCAGAATTAAGAAAGGTAACGTATTTTCCTTTTGCCTTTAAAATCCCTTTGTTCATGGCATCGTAAATGCCATTGTCTTTTTCGGAAAAATAAGAAAGGTTGCTGCTTTTCAGAAATTCGACCGTTCCGTCTGTTGAAGCGCCGTCAATAAAAATATGCTCGATATTGGGATAATCCTGCATTTTTACGGAATCGGCATTCTGCCGCAGCATGCCAAGGCGTTCGGCTTTTACCGCGTCTTTCACGACGGTGATGATTGAAACAAGAGGAAATTCCTTTGACGCAGACATTTTATGAAGACGCTTTTTCCGACCAGTTTTTAAGAATCCAAGAAGATGAATTTGCTTTGTTTTCGCCGCCAACGCCAAATTCTAAAGAAACGCCGCATTCTTTGCATACGGGTTCTTCGGGAATGTTTTCCTTGGTGCGGTCTCCGCCGTTTGCAAATACCAGGTCATCATGCGGATATTTTGCCCGGGCTTTCCTGATGCCGTCGCCGGCGGAATTGTCAGCGTCATCAAAAGCTAAAACATCTATTACGTTTTTTAGATTTTCACAGATTATTTTACGGGTTTTGAAATCCATAAAATTTTTGCCTTTTTTGCGGCACAGCCATTCATCCGAATTAAGAAGAAGAACGACACCATCACTTTTTTGGGCGCTGGCGTTAATCATGGCAATATGCCCCTCATGAAGGGGATCAAAGCCGCCGCTGACTATGTAATATTTAGGCACTGTTTCCATCCTTTTTATAAAGCGGCCGGAAATTGTGAGGAGCCTTGACATGAGATCCTAAACAGCTTTTAAAACCTTGGTTTTTGGACATGGCTGTTTTTCCGGCCTTGATTGTTTCAAAATCCCGAAAGGATGAAATCCATAACAACAGGCAAATTCTGAAACGGCGTGATATGTCCGTTTCAGGCAATGGGTACTAAAACACAATTTTATAATAATTGCTTGTCAAGGATTTATACCTTAAGGGTATGAGAGTAGTTTTGCATTTTAGTTTTGGTTTTGCAAGTACTTTTTTGTCAATGTGAAAAAAGCCTGATTTTTTGCGTTGCTTTTTTGCTTCTATGCGTTTATCCTAGGCGGCAGAAAGAAAATTACAGGAGATAAACCATGTTAAGAGACGATTTGCAAAAAACTTTAAAGGAATCCATGTTGAACAAAGACACACAGACAGTCAGCGCTGTGCGTTTGATTATTGCGGGCATGAAGGAAAAAGATGTTGAGGCGCGCGGCAAGGGATTGGAAAAAGCTTCGGATGAAGATTTGATGGCGATGATGCAGAATATGATTAAGCAGCGCAATGATTCTATAAAGATGTATGTTGACGGCAACCGCCAGGATTTGGCTGATAAAGAATTGTCTGAGATTAAAGTTATCGAACGCTTTTTGCCCAAACAAATGAGCGATGCGGAAATTGAAGATGTGGTTAAAGCCATCATTGCTTCTACCGGTGCCGCTTCCATGAAAGATATGGGCAAGGTTATGGGAGCGCTTAAGGCGCAGTATGTCGGCAAGCTTGATTTTGGCAAAGCCAATATTGTGGTTAAAAACTGCTTGTCCGGAAACTAATGGCTTCTGTGGACTTACAGAAATTTTTAGATGAAATCAGGGCGCGCGTTTCCATTGTGGATGTGGTCGGCGCCAAGGTTAAACTTGTGCGGAAAGGGCGGGAGTTTCAGGCTTGCTGCCCTTTCCATAATGAAAAAACGCCGTCTTTCACTGTGAATGAGGCGAAAGGGTTTTACCATTGCTTTGGCTGCGGCGCCCATGGCGATATTGTCAAATTTGAGATGGAGGCCAACAACCTTCCGTTTATGGAGGCCGTTGAAAAACTGGCGAATAAAGCCGGCCTTCCTATGCCGAAATTTTCTAAAGAGCAGCATGAAGAAAGCGAAAAAAAGGCTTCTTTATATGATATTATGGAATTGGCGGCACAGTTTTTTGAAAAGAACTTGCAACTGCCTTCAGGCGCTGCGGCCAGGGATTATCTGGCCAGGCGCGGTTTTGGTGAGGATATCGTTTCTAAGTTCCGTTTGGGATATGCCCCGGCAAATAACGGCCTGCACGCTTTGCTGCGTTCTAAAAACGTGGCTGAAAAAGATATGGGAGAGCTGGGGTTGGTTTCTTTGGCGGAGAACAACACTTCCAAACGCACTTTTGATTTCTTTCGCGACCGGGTTATGATTCCGATTTTTGACAAACGGGGCAGGGTTATCGGTTTTGGCGGACGGGTGATGAATGACGGGCAGCCAAAATATTTGAATTCTCCCGAAACGCCGTTGTTTAACAAAAGGCGGATGCTTTATAATTACCATTATGCCCGGGATGATGCAGATTCTAAAAAGAACTTGCTTTTATGCGAAGGGTATATGGATGTTATTGCCCTTGATAAATATGGCTTTCACAATGCCGTTGCGCCGCTTGGTACGGCTTTGACGGAGGAACAAATTCAGGAAGCTTGGAAAATTTGCAGCGAACCGCTTTGCTGTTTTGACGGTGATAATGCCGGCATAAAGGCTGCCATGCGGGCCGCAGACCGGGTTTTGCCGATTTTAAAGCCGGGAAACTCGCTGCGTTTTCTTTTCTTGCCGGACCGACAGGATCCTGACGAGTTTTTGAAGGCGAAGGGGCGCGATGCCTTTGAAGCTTTCATGCAGGAGACACAGCCGTTAAAAGATATTTTATGGCGAAAAAATATTGAGGGGCGCGATATTTCTACCCCCGAACAAAAAGCGCTGATTGAGAAAAACGTAAAGGAAGAAGTCGCCCGCATTGCCGATGAAACGGTTAAAGGCTATTATGTTCAGGAAATGCAGGATAAAATATACAATGAGCTTGGGCGGGGAGCCAGAAGGCAGAATCATTCCAATTATGCTTCAAAGCATTTGCCTCCGGCTGAAAAAAAGGCTGTTGCCCGCCCGAAAACGAATTTAGACGACCTTTGTGCCCGCTTTGTTGTTTCCGCTTTGGTTTGCTATCCCGAACTTATTGAAGATTATGAAGAAAAACTGCTCAATTTTGAAATCGAAAATCCAAAGGTGAAGGCTTTGCTCCAGGCATTGCTAGATAAGGCGCAGGAAGGAGAAACCCTTACTTTTGAAACGGCGATTGACTATTTTTCTAAAATCGGTTTGGGTAAAGACTGCGAAACTTTGTTAGAATTTAAACTTATGAAGCAGCAGAACCCCGATATTTTAAAAATGCGCGAAAATTTGGATTTGCGTATTGTGGAATCCCAAATCCGCCAGCTTGAGGCGGAAATTCGCGAATCGCTGCGCATCTTGGAAGGCTCCGATTCGTTTTCTGATGAAGAATATAAGAAATATCAGTTTTTGAAAAACGAATTGCAGCAATTATATGTTATGCAAAATATAGAATAATCAATATGTTATGGACACCGCATGCTGCGGGTATATTTTTTTGCGCTTTTTTTATGTGAAAAATGTTGACATTCCAGGCAGATATCTTTACAAGCTACAAAAGCTATTAGTGTATTTAAAATCGATTTTTTAGGAAATAGTTATGTCAGATATTGAAAATCCGGATGCATATGAAGGACATACTAATGACGCGCCTTTGATGGAAACTTTGGGAAGTGCTGTCAAACGGCTTATAGAAAAAGGGAAAGACCGCGGTTATATCACGGTTGAAGAGTTAAACAAAGTTTTGCCCGCTGAGCGGGAATCTTCCGAGCAAATTGAAGATATTATGGCTTGTATCTCTGATATGGGGATTAGCCTGATTAATGAATCCGAGGTTGACAGCTTTGTCCCGGAAATCATTGAAGATGACAATGATGATTATGACGAGGATGAAGGCGGCAACTTTGATGAGAAAGACCTTGGCCGCAATGACGACCCGGTACGCATGTATCTGAAAGAAATGGGAACTGTCGAATTATTGTCCCGGGAAGGCGAAATTGCTATCGCCAAACGTATTGAGGCCGGCAAGACCGTTATGATTGACGGTTTGTGCGAAAGCCCGATGACGATTAAAGCCATCGCCGGCTGGCGCGATGAGCTGGTTAACGGCACAATGCAATTGCGCGACATTGTTGATTTGGAAATGATGTATGGCGATGATGTCGATGCTTTGGCGTTTGAAGATGATGACGCCGTTTCCGGCGATGATGATTTTGACAAGGTTGCGGAAGAAGTTGCCACAAAAGAAAATCTTGATGATCTTGATGATGACCTTACGGATGATATGGAGCTTGAAGACGCGGTTGATGATGACGATGATGCCGATGAAAATTCTGATGAGCTCATTAATGATGAAGATGCCGAACATCATGAAGACGGTGATGAAGACGAAGACGGCCTTGGCGGAAGAGCTTCGGCATCAGTAGCCGCGATGGAAGAGGCGTTGTTAGAACCTGTTTTGGATATCCTTAACAAAATTTCTGGTTATTATGACGATTTGAAAAAAATCCAAAGCCAAAGGGTTTCTGCCATTATTGCCGGAAAGAAAGTTACGCCTGCAGTTGAAAAACATTATGTTCAGGTTAAAAAAGAACTTGTAGAGTTAATGAGTTCTATCCATTTGAATGCAACGCGCATTGAGCAGTTGGTCGAACAGCTTAACGGGCTGAATAAACGTTTGATGGGTTTAGAAGGAAAATTATTGCGTTATGCCACATCTTGTAAAGTAAAACGTGAAGATTTTCTGGAGGCATATCAAAAATCTGAACTTGACCCGAATTGGCTGGAAAATGTTTCTAAAAAGAAAGACAAACACTGGCAGGCATTCGTTGAAAAATATGGCGTGGAAATTGTCGAACTCAGAGATTCTATTGCCCAGATGGCGCAAGAATGCGGGTTGCCTATCTCTGAATACCGCCGTATGGTTGACGTGATTAAGCGCGGCGAACGCGAGGCAGAACGCGCAAAGAAGGAAATGATTGAAGCGAACCTGCGTTTGGTTATTTCTATTGCTAAAAAATATACAAACCGCGGTCTGCAGTTTTTGGATTTAATCCAAGAAGGAAATATCGGCTTGATGAAAGCCGTAGATAAATTTGAATACCGCCGCGGTTACAAATTTTCGACATATGCAACTTGGTGGATTAGGCAGGCGATTACCCGCTCTATTGCCGATCAGGCGCGCACAATCCGTATTCCGGTTCATATGATTGAGACAATTAATAAATTGGTGCGTACGTCGCGGCAGATGCTTTCAGAAATGGGGCGCGAGCCTGTTCCTGAGGAGTTGGCGGCACGTTTGTCTATGCCTTTGGAAAAAGTACGCAAAGTCATGAAAATTGCCAAAGAGCCGGTTTCTTTGGAAGCGCCGGTCGGCGATGAAGAAGATTCATCTTTGGGCGATTTTATTGCGGATGATAATGCTTTGCAGCCTTTGGATTCTGCAATTCATTCGAATTTGAAAGAAACATGCACGCGGATTTTGGCATCTTTAACGCCGAGAGAAGAACGCGTTTTGCGTATGAGGTTTGGTATTGGCATGAATACGGATCATACTTTGGAAGAAGTCGGGCAACAGTTTAACGTTACCCGCGAGCGTATCCGCCAGATTGAAGCGAAAGCTTTGCGCAAGCTCAAACATCCGAGCCGTTCCCGCAAGCTGCGGTCGTTTTTGGATCAATAACAGCAAAGCCGCAAAATTGAATTTGCGGCTTTCTTTTTACGAGGCTACATGATTAACAAATTAAAACAATTTATAAAACGGGCAGGGGCTTACTCGCTTGAGAAGCGGCATGCTGCCGAACATCAATTGTCTTTTAAATCAGGCGCCGATGCGGCAAAAGGCATTGTAACGGAAGTTGATACGGCTATAAGCCGGATGTTCAAAGAATTTGTCGGAAGCAATTTTGCGGATTTAAAATATATGATTATTGATGAAGAAAGTATCGCGGAATTGTCAGGGGATGTTTTTGAGCTTTGCGCACAGACAGATTATCAGTTTGTTATTGATCCGATTGACGGAACAATGAATTATGCCGCCGATATTCCGATGTATGGTATCACGATTGGCGTTTTAAAGCATGGATGTCCGTGGCTGGGCATAATGTATGCTCCGGCAACCGGAGAGCTGGTTTATACGGACGGAAAGGCGGTTTATTGCGAATGTAACGGAAAAACAGAGATTATAGAAGCGGGCAAAGCATCTGTTTCCCGAGTTGTTTTGGGGCATGCGTGGAAGCTGCATTTGAAACCAAATCATTTTGACGGGAAGCTGATTCTGCATGATTACTTTTCCGCGGTTATTTATTGCCTTTATATGGCTCTGGGACGTGTCAGAGGCGCGTTTATTCAGGCAAATTTGTGGGATATTGCCGGCGGTTGGGCTGTTTGCAAATTGCTTGGAATGGGATTGTATGATTATGAAAGCGGCAAAGAAATGACAACCTTTACGCCGGAGTTTTTTCAGGAAAACTGTCATGTTAGAAATATGCAGATTTTGTGCTTTCGAAAAGATTTTGAAATGCTGAAAGATTTAACAACGGGGATTTCTGTTGCGGATGGCGGTTAAAAAAAGTGCAGCATTTGCGGCGCTGCACTTTTTTTATGGGAAAGATAAATCAAGCGGTCAATATGTCCAGGCATTCAAACATAATGCGAATATGTTGTTTGGTGCCGGTGGTTATCGTGTTGCACATTCCTTCTTTCCCCATCTCATCAAAGCGTTTGTAGCTTTTGGAATGGGTGAGGCCGAGGAGCTTGCGGCGGATGAGGGTCATCGCCATTTTATCACGATATTCGCCAGCAAGGACATCTTGCAGCGCAAGGATGATGCAGCCGGAGATTTGGTAGAGGTCTAACAGAAGCTCTTTTGAACCCGGCAGCCCTGTCTTCCAGCCTTCGCGGATATCATTGGCCCAGCCGCTGCGGTAGAGCTGCAGGTCATTAATCTGTTCCTTGACGTCGTTTACGTTTACTTCAATTTTTGCCATATTAAATCTGTTTTTTTAGAGAGGGAAATTTTTAATAAGTTTCGTTCCCTCTGATTGGTTAATAATAGTCTTAATATATTTTAACGTTTTTAATATACATTTTTTGTTTATTTTGTCAAGTATATTTTGTTGATTTTTAGATTGTTAAAAACTATGATGATTGTGTTTGAAAATTTTATTAGAGATGGACATGCTGCAGAGCTTTGAACCTTTTGTCGATAAGAAAACGCGAATTTTAGTTATCGGAACTATGCCGGGGGAAGCTTCATTGAATGCCGGCGAATATTATGCTTATAAGCATAATGTCTTTTGGCGTCTTGCCTCTGAATTATTTAATGAACAGCGTCCTTTTGATGATTATGCGCAAAAATTATCCTGCTTGAGGAAACAGGCAATAGGCTTATGGGATAATTTGCGCTTTTGTGAAAGGTGCGGGAGTTTGGACAGCAATATCAAAAATGCTGTTCCGAATAATTTTGAAAAATTATTTAAGGAATATCCTTCTATTTGCCGGTTAGCGTTTAATGGGCAGCAATCTTATAAGTTTTTTAAGAAGTTTCATCCGCAGCTGCTTGATAAATATCAATATTTTGTTTTGCCATCGACGAGCCCGGCCAATGCTTCAATTTCTTATGATAAGAAATTGGAATTGTGGCGCGAGGCGGTTTGTTTGTGAAAGAAAGGGAATGAAATGATAGGCGATTATAATGAAAAAGACAAAGAAATGATGGTTGTTTCCGCAAAAGCCAGAAGTAAATCGCGTTTACAGGAATTAATAGAATTTGCGAAGATATCTGGTTTTAAAAAGCTTGGAATAGCCAATTGCAAATCTGTTCAGCCTTATGCGGATAAGCTTTTGGAAAAACTTGCTGCGGCTGGTTTTGAGGTTGTGTCTGTAAATTGCAGAGACAGCGGTTTAGATGCATGTATGATTTGTGATGATATGAAAGGCCCGTGCTGCGATCCGCTTTCCCAGGCGGCTTATTTGAATGCGCAAGAGACAGATATGAATATAAATGTGGGATTGTGCCTTGGGCATGGCTTGCTGTTTCAAAAATATTCCAAGGCTTTGGTAACAACATTTTTAGTTAAGGATTTTGCATATAAACATAATATGGCGGCAGCACTAGAAGAATAGTTTTTTTTGCTTGACTATGTAAAATAATTATCTTATTTTCTTTTTTGCGAACCGGCGGGTCCATAGCTCAGTTGGTTAGAGCAGGCCGCTCATAACGGTCTGGTCGTTGGTTCGAGTCCATCTGGACCCACCATAATAAAAACCCTCCCTTGTGGAGGGTTTTTATTATGTAAGTTATGACAGCTCGAACCAACGGAAAGTTGGTTTGACTACAAGGACTAGGCGAGACGGGCGTATCTCCGGTTTGCTCGGAAGAGTAAAAGTCCGCCCGTGCGGTCAAGGCTTTGAAAAAGCCGAAGGTCAGTCCATCTGGACCCACCATAGTTAACAACTCCTATATCAGATTTTGGGAGAAGGTTACGAACTCGTTTGTTTATATTCCTTTATTTTTCAATGGGTTAACCTAGTAACATAAATTTATAAAAAAGAGGAACGATTTTTTCATTTTCAGCGGGTGTTTTTATCGAAAGGAGAACACTAATGAAAACAGATAGTGCTTTATTTAAATGTTATAACAAAGCAGAGCAGCCTTTGCTCTCCATTATCAAAGCGATGACTGACTAGGGAACAGAATATAAAAATATGAACTTAACTGAACAGCGAATTAAAAGCTTTTTATTTTGTTTATATTTGTTTTGGGCGGAGCGCCAAACATGCGTTTGTATTCTCGGTTAAACTGGCTGGCGCTTTCATAACCGACATCATAAGCGGCTTTGGCTGCATCAAAATTTTCAGAGAGCATTAAGCGTTGTGCTTCGTGTAGGCGCAGTTTTTTTTGATATTGCAAAGGGCTTAATGTTGTTACTTTGCTGAAGTGGCGATAAAAAGAAGACGCAGCCATATTGAATTTTTGTGCTAACTCATCAATTTTTAAAGGGTGGCGGTAGTTTTCCTTCATCCATGCGATTGCATTTGCAATTTGATTATTCTGCGACCCTTTGATGTTAATCGTGCGCAAAATATCGCCAAGGGGAGAGGTTAAGAGCAGGTAATGTATTTCTTTTATTATCATTGGGGCCATTATTTTTTGCCGTTCCGGTTGGTTAACCAATTGGACCAGCCTGTAAAAAGCATCTAATAAAGCTTCATCCGCATTGGCAATTCCCATACCGCGGCGGGCTGTTTCATTTTGAGGATAATTGCCTTCGCTTAAGAGCTGGCTGATAACATAATTGTCCAAATCAAAGATTAATGTCATGAAAGGCTTTTCCGGACTGGCTTCGACAATGCTTCCAACCGTTGGAATATCAATGGAAGTAACGACAAGCTGGTTTTCATGATAAGTGAATTTTTCAGAACCGATCAATGTTTGTTTTTTCCCTTGCAGAACCAAGATTGCCATAGGCTTGTAAAAACAATGCTGGTTGGATGTCGGGGCTGTCCTTAAGGCTGCTTCCAAGCCCTTTATCCCGGTTTTAATCACGCCTGGAGCCTGAAAAAGTTCCCTTACTTTGTCTTTTAATAGATTTTGCTTTTCTTCAAAACTGTTCATGAAACCTCTCTTTCTTTGTGCAATCATACCGTGTTGTTTTTTTATTGTAAACAAAAATTGAGAGAAATAGGCAATTATTTGAGAACATTAGGCCTGTAAATTTGCAATTAAACGGTTAAACTATGACATAATGCGGGTAATTTTAGGAGGAATAATATGAAAGTTTTATTGATTAATGGCTCGCCAAATAAAAACGGGTGCACTTATACGGCTTTGAAGGAGATTGCCGACCAGCTGGAAAAAGAAGGGATTGGCTCTGAAATCTATTATATCGGTACGGAGGCTATCCGTCCGTGCATGGCTTGCCGCGCTTGTGCTAAGCTTGGCCGGTGCGTGGTTAATGACAAGGTTAACAGCTTTGTTGACAAAGCCGCAGATTTTGATGGCTATATTATCGGTTCTCCCGTTCATTATGGTTCGGCTTCGGGCGTTGTTGTCCCATTTTTGGACCGCGCTTTCTTTTCTGCTTTTTTGGGCGGCCGGCATATTTTCCGCCACAAGCCGGGGTCGGCGGTTGTCAGTGCCAGACGGGCCGGGACGACCTTCAGCATTGACCAGTTAAACAAATATTTTCAGATTGCCGAAATGCCGGTTATTTCAGGCCGTTATTGGAATATGGTCCATGGCGCTAATGCGGAGGAGGTTTTGCAAGATAAGGAGGGTTTGCAAAATATGCGGATTTTAGCTAAAAATATGGCTTATCATTTGAAATGTAAGGAAGCTGCGGCAAAGGCCGGCATTTTGCCGCCGGAAGCTGAAAAGATTGAGTTTACCAATTTTATCCGGTAGGGGAGAATTTTTATGATAAAAAAGTTTTTGACTTCAGTTATTTTGGGAACAATGATTTTTTTAGGAGAAAATGCTATGGCGGAAGATGCTTTGAATATTAAACAAAAATCTATTGCAACAGCGGCTTCATATGCAGCCAGGGGCAATCTGGCCGGTTTGCGGCAGGCGTTGGCTAACGGCCTGGATGCCGGCATTACGGTAAATGAATTTAAGGAAATTTTCGTGCAAACTTATGCTTACTGCGGTTTTCCACGCAGTTTAAATGCCTTAAACACCTTAATGCAAGTTGTCGAAGAACGCGGCAATAAAGATGCGCAAGGCAAGCTTCCCGGTGCCAAGCCGGAAGGAACGAGCCTTGAATATGGCGCGGTTAATCAGACAAAGCTTGTCGGGCAGCCTGTTTCCGGCAAAATTTACGAATTTGCTCCGGCTATTGACGAATATTTGAAGGCGCATTTGTTTGGCGATATTTTTTCCCGTGATAATGTCGATTGGCAGACCCGGGAATTGGCAACAATTGCGATGCTTGCCTCAATGAATAATGTTGACAGCCAGCTAAGGAGCCATATTAACGTTGGCAAATATAACGGTTTGTCGGACGGCCAGGTAAAAGAGATTTTAGAAATCGCAGACAAGGCCGGCGCTGAAGGCGTTTTATTTGGCTTTGGCACGGAAAATACTGCTTATGCCCAATATTTCATTGGCAAAAGCTATTTGCAGCCTCTTGCCAAAGAGGGAATTAATGCGGCAAATGTTACATTTGAACCAAGATGCCGCAATAATTGGCACATCCACCACAAGACAGGGCAGACTTTGTTTGTTGTTTCCGGCCGCGGCTGGTATCAGGAATGGGGAAAACCGGCGCAGGAGCTCAAACCGGGCGATGTTGTGGAGATTCCGGAAGGTGTTAAACATTGGCATGGTGCCGCTAAAGACAGCTGGTTTACCCATATTGCAGTTTCTGTTCCCAACGAAGGGGCTTCTGCAGAATGGCTGGAAGCTGTTTCTGATGAAGAATATGACAAGCTGAAATAAAATCTGCATTATCTTTTATTATATTTTAAATATTATTTGCTAGCTTTATGCTGTTGATTAATGGGCGGAGCTGCAAAATGGACAAGAACGGGCAATGGCTTAATTGGGCAAAAGAGCTGCAGGCTCTTGCCCAATGCGGCTTGGCTTATACGAAGGATCCTTTTGATAAAGGGCGTTTTGAAAGAATAAGGGAAATTTCAGCGGAAATATTATGCGGCATTTGTGATTTGCCATTAGAAAAAATCAAAAAATTATTCTGCAATGAAGTTGGCTTTCAAACGCCTAAAATAGATACAAGAGGTGTAGTTTTCAAAGATGGAAAAATATTGCTGGTCAGGGAGAATGACGGCTTGTGGTCTTTGCCCGGCGGTTGGGTTGATTTTGACCAAACGGTTAGGGGCAATACCGAAAAAGAAGTAAAGGAAGAGGCCGGTTTGGATGTTAAGGCCGTTAAAATTATTGCCGTCCAAGACAGGAATAGGCATAATCTTCCCGTTTATGCCTATAATGTTTGCAAATTTTTTGTTTTATGCGAAATTTTAGGCGGTTCTTTTCAAAAAAATATGGAAACGACGGAAAGCGGATATTTTCCCATAGACAAGCTTCCGCCGCTTTGCGAGGCTAAAAACAGCAAAGCGCAGATAGAGATGTGTTTTGCGGCATATGCCAATCCTGATTGGATAATGCCTTTTGATTAATATTTAAAGGAGCTTCTTCAAAGTGGATTTAGATTTGGTAAAAAAAGAGGTGCAGAAGCTGTTGGCTCAGGATAATACGGGGTATGGCTTTGAACATGTCAGCCGCGTTTATGATATGGCGGTTGCGCTGTCCAAAAAGGAAAAGGCAGATGTTGAAACCGTCTTTTTAGCCGCTTTGCTGCATGATGTTGACGATGTGTAAGAAGATGACTAAAAAGCGAAACTACATCTGGCGGTGTTAGTATTGACCTTATTGCTGCCAAACATGTAGCCATCAGAGAGCCTGAGAATCCATGCATTACCGCTATAGACCTCGGTAGACGCCCAATGATAATTTGACATCGTAATCTTGGTGGCACCCGGAATCAGCGTCAATGCATCTTGTATTTTATCAACGCCTTCATACCACTTGTAAATCTGCCCCAGAGCCGGCAAAAACCACTTTTTGCCACCCGTCGTCTTAGCCGCACAATATTCCGCTGCTCGGTGCTCCTGACCGCTCTCTTTCGCAAAGGCAACAATAATGTCCGTATTGCTCTGCCCGGCATAATCGTCTATCGCCATATTCCCGTTGCTGTTCGTATAATTCTTCAATCCTGGAATGTCCTTCCAATTAGATGTGCCATCATTCCAGGTCTGCCGGCTCTCATCCAATGCCAACGCCAATTTATTAACCGGATCATAAATAATGCCAATGGCTTCTTTCGTATCATCATAATCCGAATGGCATGAACCGTCTTTATAGATGATATAGCCCACGGTTGGAATACAGTCCGAACCTGTCGGATAAACACATTGCGTGTAACTGTCAGCGCATTGCAGCCCCGCCAAAACCTTAGGCGTGCGGCAATTGCTCTTGTTATATTTATAATCCGACCCGCATTCCCGGCATTCCGTCCAGCGTCCGCCGCATTGCACCCCGGCCGGCTCCAAACCATCCGCCGCCGAACAATTGGACGCGTCGTAACGATAGCCGCGCATATCTCCGCAGGCATTGGCACAATACATCTTCGAAGGATCCGCCGGACATTTCACACCGCCGTTCGGGCATTGCTCCGCCGTCAGCTTATAGCCCAATTCCTCACAGGTCGCCGCCAAAGCATTGCCAGAAACCAACCCCGCCGCTAATGTCAAAAATAACCGTTTCACCATTATTTACACCTCATCCCTAAATTTTATGCGCATCTCAAAACAGCTTCAAAATGCTTTGCGCCGCCTTTTGCAATTTTATTTATAATAATTTTTTTCGTAATTTTGTACTAAGGATATTATATGAAATAAATCATCAGTCAATAAGATTTTGATTCGCTCCTAATATTGTGATATTAATAAAGGGATAGTTATGCATTATATATAATTTTAGCAAAGGGGGCTTTTGCGCAGCAGGACTTCTGGGCTCCGGTATCCTGATGTGGTTGGGCTTGGTGGCTTTGGGGCTGCATAAGTTGTGCCACAGGTCCTATCCTTGCTAATCATGCTGAAATCTTTAGCATGCTTGACGGTGGTTTTTCGTTAACCGCCGTTTTTTTATGCAAAATATTCGGATAAAATTAGCTTGTTTTTTTCTGAAAATATGATAGAGAGGCCTTCAGAGATGAATTATTTATATATAACTTAAAATATTTTTATATGGAAAAAATTCGTATTATTAAGAACCTTTTTAGCTTAGTCAGTTTGTCTAAGCAGGAAAAGGTCATGTTGCTGAAGGACTTGATGTCTGATTGGCAGATATCAGAACAAGATATTGCCGAGGCAATATCCGCAGCCCCAAAACGCCGCGGACGCCCAAAGAAAGCGGAAATAACAGAAGCTGCTGCGCCGGTTCCGCCGGATGCTCCTGAGCAAGCCGTTGTTAAGGTCCAGCGCCGCGGACGCCCAAAGAAAGCGGAAACAACGGAAGCTGTTGTGCCGGTTCCGCCGGATGCTCCTGAGCAAGCCGTTGTTAAGGCCCAGCGCCGCGGACGCCCAAAGAAAGCGGAAATAACGGAAGCTGTAGTGCCGGTTCCTCCGGATGCTCCCGAGCAAGCTGTTGTTAAGCCCAAGCGCCGCGGACGTCCCAAAAAGGTTGTGTCAGAAAGCGTTGAGGGGGAACCATCTGATATAAAGCTTTCTCCGCAAGATGAAGCTTTGATAGAAGAAACAATATCTGCAAATGATGTTTCTTCATTGCTGGAGGATGAACCCCAGCCTCGCGTTTGTGTGGCCGTTTGCGACTTTGGAAAACGCCATTTTGACAAGGTGGCACGCAAGGCCATGTATTATGAGCATTATTATGCGCATAATACAAGTGTTCTTGCCGAGCTTAAATACGATGTTCCTGAAAAGTGCAGGGAAGAAACATTTAATCCGGCATATATCCATGATATTTTTAACATGGCGGTTTTGCCCAGGATATCTTCTAATAAGGGCAAGGAGAGGCTTCCCTTGCTTGAGGCTTTGCAAAACATCCGCCGTTTGAATGTGGTGGCGCATTGCCATGGCGGTTATGTTGCCCGCCAGCTGGAAAAGCTGATGGATGTTAAAATGTTTGAACTTGGCTATTCTGAAAAAGAGCAGAAGCAGGTTAAATCGCAATTGGCCGTATTATGCTATAATCCTGATTGCCCAAAGCATGATTCGGGCATGAATTTTATTTCTATAGAGTCTGCCAGTGATTCCCATAATGAATTTCAAACATATTTTCGGGAATGGCTTTTAATGGAGCCGCAGGATTTTGGCGTATGCTGTTTGAATCAAAAATGGGGAAAAACGCTGATGTGTGCTCAGGTTGATAAAGCCGGCATTGAAGGAAATCCGCCGCGCGTGTATAAAGCCGTTTCTCCGGAGGAATGGTTTGAAGGGCTTTCTAAACCGCGTAAAAAAGACAATACAATCGGCGAGCATGATTTTTTGGGGTTTGAACCGGTCGGAAATATGAGCCGCGGCGCCCTTAAAATGCAAAAATTTGCCAATAATATTTTGAAAAATATGGTTAAAAATTCCCAGGCGCAAGGCGGTGCCGGCTATATTCCGTTGCCGGGCCTGAAGCATTTGGCGGCAGAAGGCATGCGTCAAAAATACGAGTTTGCCCGGGCGGTGTTGACAGGCTATAAGCTGGAACGGAAACTAATGCATAAGGATCTTTCCAGAATTGACCAATATGCCAACCGGCGCAGATCCATACCTCAAATTACTCTTGATTAAGAAGATGTCTGCCGGGTAACGATATGTTCAATGCCCGGCTGCAGATTGTTGAGCTTTTCTTTAAAAAATTCTGGATAGGCTTCGTATTTGCCAAGTTCATTGAGGGGGAGCCAGCACATTTTTTCCTCAACCGTTCCGTAAAAGGTTTTGCTGTGGCTGTCCAGCTGTTGCGTTCCTCGGGGCTTCATGAGGAAAAAGAATGTTATTTCATGGCAGTTCAGCCCTTTTAACATTCCGTCGTCCCTTCTGAAAAAGAGTTCCTGTACAAAAGCCAGCCGGTCAATTTCATAATGAATTCCGGTTTCTTCAAAAACCTCCCTGAGGCAGGTTTGTTCTGCCGTTTCGCCCAAACGGATTGCACCTCCGATTGAATAGTAATATTTTTCTTTGTCGTTTGTAGCGAATAAAACGCATCCGTTTTCAATGATAATGGCTGCCGCCCGCAATCTGAAACGGTCATTTTCAGGCGTTTGAAAGCAGATGTCGTTATCATAGGGCTTAATTATCGGTGCGGGCATGTTTTTATTTTCCTTTTCTCATATAATTCTTATTTTTTAAGATAAACTCACAGAAAAAGCAAAAGAAATTTTTTCTATTGACTTAGAGTTAACTCTAAAGTTTATAGTTGAAAATATTAATTTTTTTAGGGTGGATTATAATGAAAAGGATTTACAGGTTGATGTTGATATGTTTAGCTTTTTTTATTGCTGCAGGGTCATATTTGGCATTTTACGCTTTGCGTGAGATTGGCAAAACGCCTTCTGCTGAAGAAATGAAGGCTTTTGAAAAGCTTTCTTATTTCAAGGGCGGAAAATTTCAAAGCCCGCAGGAAATGATTCTTCGTCCGGATAATGTGCGTAACGGCCCGGCCGGCTGGAGCCGCTTTTTTACGCAATCTCCTTTTGCGCCTAAAACCGTTTTGCCACATGTCGCTTTGGCTAAAAAAGATTTTCCTGTCCGGCCGGAGAATTTGGCTTTTTATTGGCTGGGGCATTCGGCGGCGATTATGGAACTTGGCGGCAAGAGGATTATTTTTGACCCGGTCTTGGAAAATGCCGCGCCGCTTCCTTTGGCTGTTCCGCGTTATAATAAATCTCCGATTGAAAGGGAGGAGCTTCCCGAAATTGATTATGTTGTGATTACCCATAACCATTATGACCACTTGGAACGCAAAACAGTCCGGGCTTTGCAAAAGGCGCATTTTGTCGTGCCTTTGGGCGTGGGTGCCGCTTTGCGCGGCTGGGGCGTTGCTGCTGAAAATATTACAGAGCTGGGCTGGAATGATATTTTTGAACAAGATGGCTTGCAAATTATCGCCCAAGTGGCGCAGCATTATTCCGGACGCTCAAAATTAGCCAGCAATGAAACTTTGTGGAATGCTTATGTTGTCAGGGGCGGCGGAAAAAATATCTATTGGTCCGGAGACAGCGGCTATGGCAGCCATTTTAGAGAAACCGGAAGAAAATTTGGCCCGTTTGATTTTGCAACTTTGGAAATTGATGCCTGGAATATGGGCTGGCCGAATATCCATTTATTTCCCCATGAGGCTGTTCAGGCTGCAAAGGATTTAGGTGCCAAACGAATTATCCCGTTTCATTGGGCGGTGTTTGACCTGGCGCTCCATCCCTGGCATGAATCTATAGATATGGTGCTGGATGAGGCTGAAAAAGGCGGTTTGCAGGTTTTAACCCCCAAAATGGGCGAAAAGATTATTCCCGGAAAATCGCAAACCTCAAAATGGTGGTGAGTTTTTGAACGGCGCATGCCAACCCCCTCTTTCTGGATTTGAAGAGGGGGTTTTTGTTGGTGCGGCTAAAATTATATAAGAGCTATCTAATATTATCCCCTGTTCATTTTTAATGCTCTTTTGTAGAATATGTTATGTATTTAACAATCATTCAAAGGAGGCATGCGATGCTTGATAATGATGAATATTTGCAAGAAACAAAGATGATAACCGATTGTTTTTACGACTTGCTCTCTAAACTGAAAAAACGCAAATATGTAAATGCCACATATTTTCTTGATGTGGCATTTCTTGCATATAATCAGGATGTGGACAGAGAATTGCAGCATATGAAAGCATATGAATAAGATTTCATTCTTGTCCTCTTCTTATGAATTTTGGTTCATGGATAAACAATTTGTTTCATGGTATAAGGCGTATTATGGAAGAAAATATTAAAAAATATCTAGGCCTTAAAGTCCGGTCTCTTCGGGAAACAGCCCAAATTACACAAGAAGAGCTTGCTAATTTTTGCGATGTCAGCTGGCGGACAATATCTAATTTGGAACGGGGGTTGGTGGTTCCGGATCTGCTGATGATATATAAGATATCCCAACGTTTTAATGTCGGCGTGGATGAATTGCTTAATGTCAAAGCGCAGCCTAGAAAATCACTTTCGCGCATTTCTGCGGAAAACCAATTAATAGAACGTATTCGCACAATGGATGACCATATGCTTGATTTTGTTGTTGACCAGCTCAATGTGGTTATTAAACATTTTAAGGAATAATAGATAATGAGAATTGGCGATAAAATTATCCTGTTGCGGAAAATTTTAAGCTTTGCTGCGGTTGCCAAAGAGGGGACTGTCAGCGTTGCCGCTGAAAAAAACGGCATGAAACAGTCAAACTTGTCTGGTTATGTTGCTGATTTGGAAGAAAAGGTTAATGCCAAGCTGTTTGAACGCGGCGACAGGCGTATGATTTTGACAGATGCCGGAAAAGACATTTATGAAATAAGCTGCGGCATAGAAAAAGCCCTTTACAAAATTGACAGCTATTCCCATCAGGAGCATCATGTTTCGGGCGCAATCAGATTATGGACAAGCGACGGCTTGGCGGCCGGTTATCTTTCTGCGTGCCTTCCCGGGTTTTACAGCCAGTATCCTGATGTGAAAATAGAAATTATCTGTTCGATTAAAGCGCCGGAAATTTTATATGATGCGGATTTAGCCGTCGTTTATGAGCAGCCGCGCCATCCGGAAGCCGTTGTCCTATTTAAACATAACCTTAAATTTGGTTTGTTTGCCTCTATGGAATATTTATCCAGCTTTGGTTATCCCAAAGATGTGCAGGATATTCAAAAGCATCACAGGCTGTGCGTCAGGTCAAATTATAAGGATGTGTGGGAAGAGTGGCGGGCATTTGTCGAAGGGGCTGAAAATGTGGCCGCGGAAACAAACTCGTCTTCCATGCTTATGCAATTGACAAAAGATGGCATTGGCATTGCGCTTCATCCGCTCAGCATTGGCTTAAAAGAAAAAAATCTGGTCTATCTTGAAAAAATAAAATTTGGCGTTTCACATCCGTTTTGGATTATTTCTCATAAAGATGTGAAGGACCAAAAGAAAATCAGGGCGCTGATTAATTATATCAGGAAAGCAACTGCAGGATTATAAAATCGTAAAACAATACAGCCTCCGGGTTATCCATTTTGCAGGTAATCCATAATTTCTGAGAGATGTTTCCGGGCGTTTGCAGACAGGTATATTCACATTCCCAGGCGGGCTCTTCGCTTAGGATGGCAAGATGTGCTTCTTGCGGCGTGGCGCAAGGGAGAAGCTGCCATTGGGGATGCTGCCGCTGAAAATCTTCCAGTGAGTTTAAAATGATGCCGGGAGAAGCATGATATCTTAAGCAAATGTTAGGGGAAATTTTAATAAACTTTTCTAATTCTTCAATTTTTTGTTCCAAGCTTAAAACAAGCCCTGCAATTTTAAATCCGTAATTTGTCGGGCGTACGCCTTTATTTCCCCTTTGAAGCAGGGGGATTTTTGCAGCAGTTTCAAATTCGGAGATTATGCGGCTGAGGTTTCCGGGTTTTATGCCGTTTTTTTGCGCAGCTTTGGAAATTTTTCCTTCTTTTATAACCTCGTTAAAGTAAAGCGCTGCTTTGAGTAAAGCAATTTTTTGCTTTGTGTTCATTTTTTAAAATCTTCTTTTGTTGTGTCTCAAAATATATAGTTCTTTATAAAATTAGTATATTTTAATAAACCCCGAGTCAATACTATAATGAAACTATGAAACAAGAACCTGTTGAAATAGTTGTAGCACAAAACCAGACGGACTTTGACGGCATGATGAAAGTCCGCCGCCAGGTCTTTGTCGATGAGCAGGGAATTCCGGAAAATCAGGAATTTGACGGCAACGACTTTGGCGCTACGCATATTTTGGCAAAGGCTGGCGGAAATGTTATCGGCGCCATGCGCATCCGTTATTTTTCCGATTTTGTGAAATTTGAAAGAATGGCTGTCCTTAAGCCATATCGCAAAAGCGACGTTTCAGACAAGATTATGAACAAAGGCTTTGATTTTGTTTCTAAGAAAGGCTATCAGAAAGTTTATGGCGTTTGTAAAAAAGAATTGCTGCACAGATGGCAGGAATGCGGCTATGCGGTTATTCCCGGCGCGCCGGTTTTACAGCATAATGGCATGCAGCTCATACCGATTATGCGGGATCTTCCTAAGAATCCCAAAGCTTTGACTATCCATTCCCATCCCGAACTGTTAACCGCTAAAGAAGATTGCTGGGACAGCGTTATATTGCCGCAAGATAAGATTTTGCTTATGGCTGCAAAAATTAAAGAAAAGATTTCCAAACAATAATAAAGCTCTTGAAAATTAATGTTTTTCCTTTTAGGCTTAGCCGAAATGAAAGGTTTTTGCAATGGATAAAAAACTGCTGCTGTTGTCTTGCTGTGCGCCTTGTTCTTGTGCGGTTATTGAAAAACTTGCCCGGGAAAACAGGGATTTTTGTGTCGTGTTTTATAATCCGAACATCCGCCCTTTTGCGGAGTATCAAAAAAGGATGGCGGAAAATAAGCGCGTTTGTGAAAAATATAATGTCCCTTTTATAGAATTGGAATATGACAATAATCTTTGGTGTGAGGCGGTGAAAGGCCTGGAAAATGAGCCGGAACGCGGAAAACGCTGCAGCATCTGTTTTTATTTGCGCCTGAAGCGGGTTATGCAATGGGGCAGGGAAAACGGTTTTGACGAGGTCGGCTCCGTTTTAGGCGTATCGCGTTATAAAAATCTGGCGCAGGTTAATGAAGCCGCTTATAAAGCCGCGCAGGAAACAGGCATTCCTTATGTCGAAATAGAAGGGCGGAAGGGCGGAATGCAGGAACGCCGCCAGCAGCTGATTTCAGAATTGGGGCTTTACAGCCAGGATTATTGCGGGTGCAAGCCGAGGAACATGAATAATGATTAACCAAAAAGATTTTGAACTTCCAAAAACGCTTATCGGCGAAAAGGTTGTTTTAACGCGCCGGGAAGCTTGCCATAACAGCGATTTGTGGCGTTTAATTGATGGTTCGCGCGATTTCTTGCGCCCTTGGCTTTCTTGGGTTGATAAAACGAAATCCATCGGCGATGTCGCTTTTATTACGGAACTGTTTTTGGAAAACTGGAACAAGCATGACAGTTTTGAGTATGTGTTTTTAAATAAAGATACCGGGCGTCTGGTTGGCGCAGGCGGCGTAAACCGTTTGGATTTTCGCAATCATATTGCAGAATTTGGCTATTACCGCGATAAGGATGCCGGCGGCAGGGGATATGTTTCTGAATTTGTAAAACTGCTTGAGCCGGAATTGATAAAGAGAGGGATACACCGCCTTGAAATTCGGGCGGATGTTGAAAATACGCCATCGCAGAAAGTTGCGCAGAGGTGCGGCTATGTTTTGGAGGCGAAGCATATTGAGGCTATTTTTGATGGCGAAAAATACAAAGACGAATTTCGTTTTGTGAAATTAAGCGGAGAATGAAATGCCGGATTTTTTATATGAGAAACAATTTTCAGGAATGGTTGCCGGAATCGATGAAGCCGGGCGCGGCCCGTGGGCTGGTCCGGTTGCTGCCGGGGCTGTTGTTTTTTTGAATGAAAATATCCATCCTGATTTGTTATCGGGACTGGATGATTCTAAAAAACTTTCAGCCAAAAAAAGGGAAAAGCTATATAACTTACTGATTGAAGAGGAAGAAAAGGGAAACTTAAGCTGCGGATTGGGATGGGCAAGCGCCAGGGAAATTGATGAATTTAACATTCTGCAGGCAACTTTTTTGGCAATGCGGCGCGCGGCGGAAAATCTTAAAGTAAAACCTGAGGCCGCTTTGATAGACGGAAACCGCGAACCTAAAAATTTTATTTGTCCGTGTAGAACCTTAATAAAGGGGGACAGTTTGTCTTTGTCTGTTTCTGCGGCATCTATTATTGCCAAAGTTTCAAGAGATAAGCTGATGTGTGCGTTAGCGCAAAAATATCCTTACTATGGATTTGAAAAAAATGCCGGCTATGGGACGGCTTTGCATATTGAAGGATTGAAAAAATACGGTGTCTGCGAAGAACACCGTAAATCTTACAAACCTATTCAGGCTTTTTTGCAGGCTTAGGCTTAATAATATCCTTTAAATAGAGGAAAAGATTTTATTGACAAAAAAACTGTTTCCTATACACTTTTACCATAAACTTTATAAAATATAAATTATGGAAAAAGATTATTATCAAAGAATGTGTTGGGCAAACACGGCAATGTCGGAAGGGAAGCTTCTGAACGCTTTTGTTTTGGCAAACAATTGTCTAGCCTCCAGGCTTTACAGCCTTTTGTGCGGCATTTTAGAGTGGAAAGATGAGACGACCTCCGAGGACTGGCAGGATTCAGAGAAAGCATTGCTGCTTTCTTGGCGGGCCATGCTGGCGGGATATGCGGAATTTCTCCGCCTGCTTAAAGAGCCGCTGATGGAGCCTGAGCTCTTAAATCAAGCGCCGTTGGTCTTTTTGCAGAATCTGGAGCTGGCTTTGGATATCTATCCGAATGTCAAGGGAATGCATGATGACTTTCATGTGCTTGCACGGCAAGTCTATGACGCATATCACCCTTATTTTGACGAAGGGTATGCTGAAGCCTATCAAAGCGTGTTGTCCCGCTTAAGCGAAAGAGATTCCGGGCAGCAAGGCAATGGCGGCACGGACGGAATGTTTCCCGGTGGTTATTCTTTCATGCTGAATTAAACTTCTTAAAAATGCAGTTTCTTTGAGACTGCATTTTTTTTGATTCGCCGTTAATAAATTTATAACCATCTATGATTCATACTGGTTTCATTGGAAACAAACCCTGCAGAATAGGCGGCGGATATGACAAAAGAAAAAAAAGTTATTCTAAACTCTATAATTAATGACGATTGTGTTAAGGCAATGAACGAAATGCCGGAATGTTCTGTGGATTTGATTTTTGCAGACCCACCATATAACCTGCAGCTTGGCGATTCATTGACGCGCCCGGATAATTCCGCGGTGAGCGGCGTTTATGAAGAATGGGATAATTTTGAAAGCATGGCAGCTTATGATGCCTATACCAAAAATTGGATGAGCGCGGCCAGAAGAATCTTGAAAGATGATGGCGCAATCTGGGTTATCGGCTCTTATCATAATATTTTCAGAGTGGGCTATATTTTGCAGGATTTGGGCTTTTGGATTTTGAACGATATTATTTGGAATAAGACAAATCCGATGCCTAATTTTAAAGGAACCCGCTTTACCAATGCGCATGAAACCTTGATTTGGGCGGCTAAAAACCAAAATTCCAAATATACTTTTAATTATGAGGCAATGAAGGCTCTTAACGAAGATACGCAGATGCGCAGCGATTGGAGCATTCCGCTGTGTACCGGCAAGGAACGCCTTAAGGATGAAAACGGAAATAAACTGCACCCGACGCAAAAGCCGGAAGGTCTGCTCTACCGGATTATTATGGCTTCAACAAAAGTCGGCGATATTATTCTTGACCCTTTTTTCGGAACAGGAACGACAGGAGCTGTCGCCAAAAAACTGGGACGCCATTTTATCGGAATTGAAAAAGACGCTTCTTACGTGGCGGGAGCGCAAAAGCGGATAGATACCGTGGAAAAAGTCAAAAGCGATGTCTGTCTGGAATATACCTGCAAAAAGCATCAGCCGCGCATTCCGTTTGGTTCTGTTGTCGAGCGCGGGTTGCTTGCGCCCGGAGATGTCCTTTATGATGCGGGCAGGAATGTTTGCGCGGTTGTTCGTTCAGATGGCACACTCAAAAGCGAGAAGCTGGAAGGTTCTATCCATCAGGTGGGGGCAGCCGCTCAAAATGCGCCGGCTTGCAACGGCTGGGTTTACTGGCATTTTGAAAATGAACGCAAAGAATTGGTATCTATCGACGAGCTGCGTAAGATTGTAAGAGAGGAAATTTACGGCAGTTAGAAAAATTTATTGCGGTCTTGCCTTTTATGGAGTATAACCAAAAAAATTAAACTGATGCAGATTGATATTTAAAGAATGAATGCCTGGCAAAAAAAATATAATAAGAATGATGCCAAATCCGGTTTTCCGCATAAGGTTGAACCGCAGAATTATGCTGCCATAGATTTAGGCACAAATTCTTGCCGCCTGGTGATTGCGACGCCGACGCCTACATCTTTCAGGATTGTTGAAACTTTTTCTAAAATTACCCGCCTCGGCGAAGGCATTATTCAGGATAATGAATTGTCAAAAGCTGCGATTAAGCGGACAATTGCCGCTTTAAAGGTTTGTTCGGGCGTGCTTGAAGAATATGCGCCGATTTGCCGTTCGCGCTATGTGGCCACTGCCGCTTGCCGCCGGGCTAAAAATTGCGATGTCTTTTTAGAAGCCGTCAAAAGGGAAACCGGGCTGAATATTGAGATTATCTCTTCCAAAGAAGAAGCGCGCCTGGCTGTCGTCGGCTGCGTCCCTCTGCTGAACAGGCACATTAAGCGTACTTTGGTTTTTGATATCGGCGGCGGTTCGACGGAGATTTCTCTTGCGCGGGTTACCAACAGCGGCAAGACCTTTATTGAAGGCTTTGTTTCCCTTCCTTACGGGGTGGTAACGATTTCAGAGGCTTTCCCGTCAGAAGATTTAACTTCCCTTGCTTATGATACGATTATCGAACGGACGCATAAAATTTTGGCGGAATTAGAAGATAAATATCATATTTGTGATGAAATCCGCCGGCAGGAAATACAGGTTATAGGCACTTCAGGGACTGCAACGGTTTTGGGGGCCGTGCATTTAAACCTTCCCCATTATAACCGCTCGGCCGTTGACGGGCTTTCCATCTGCCGCCAAGATATCGAACGCACCGTTAAAAAAATTAAGCAGATGGGGGAGAGTGGGCGCAAAAAGCATCCCTGCATCGGCGTGCAAAAGGCTGATTTGACAATGGCAGGCTGCGCCATTATTGAGGCGATTTGCTCATTTTGGCCTATTTCTGAAATTACGATTGCCGACAGAGGCATCCGCGAAGGAATTTTGTTGGATTTGATGCATAATAAAAACGGCAAAAACAATTTTCCGCGCAAGCGCCGTTCCCGTTATCCTTTTAATAAAAACCGGAGGAAAGAACATGAATGATGATAAATGTTTTGCAGCAATAGACCTGGGGTCTAATTCATGCCGGATGGTTGTTTCCAAAGAAGACGGCACTTATTTGTATAACGAAGCTTTTTCGCCGCGTATGGGTGCGGGATTGCACAAGGACTTGACTTTTACCGAAGAAACGATTAACCGCGGGTTAGGGTGCCTGGTCGCTTTTCGGGAAAAGCTGCGCGAATATAATATTGTGCAGCTGCGTGCCATTGCAACAGCGGCTTGCCGCATGGCAAAAAATGCAACGGAATTTGTAGCCTTGGTTTATGAAACGACAGGAATCCGCCTGGAGATTATTGACGCTTATGAGGAGGCGCGCTTGAATCTGAAAGGCGCTTTGATGAATGTCCGGGGAAAAGGCAAATATGTTATCTTATATGACTTGGGCGGCGCTTCTACGGAAATTACCTTGGCAACCAATGAAGAGAAATCTCAAATATTATATACGGTTTCCATCCCTTGGGGAGCAAGAAACGCTTCGGAAGTTTTTAATTTGGAAGAACCCAACAGTGAAGGCGCTGAAAAACTGGCACATGAAATTAAGCGCTGGGTTCAGGGGTTTGTGCTTAATGCAAACCTTGAGGCATATCGGAAAGATGCATGCTTTGAGGCGACTTCAAGCACGCCGCTGCGCCTGGCGTCAATGGCTAAGAAGTTTTCCAAGTATGACCGGGATAAAGCAGACGGCGTTACTGTTAAGACAAAGGATTTGGATGCCGTTATTGCCAAGATTATGAAAATGAGCCGTCAGCAAATGGAAGAAAGCCCGTATATCGGCGCAAAGCGTTCTTATATTTTCCGGGCGGCGGCAGTTATTTTCCAGACAATATACCAGGGTTTGAATGCGCCGGAAATTACAGCTTCCCTTAAAAGTGCAAAAGATGGGATTATTGAGGAATTGATTATGGCTTACCGGAAAACGGAGCAGGATAATGGTTAAGCTTACGGAATCTGCTAAGCAGGTCAGGGGGCGGCATTCGCTGGCTGTGCGGGTCAAAACGTCAAAATACCGCAAAAAGTCTTCTAACCGATGGCTGGAAAGGCAATTAAACGATCCTTACGTGGCGGAAGCCAAACGTGTCGGGTATCGTTCGCGTGCGGCATTTAAACTTATTCAGCTGGATGAAAAATATAAATTTTTGGGCAAAGGGAAAACAATTGTCGATTTAGGCTGTGCTCCGGGCGGCTGGACGCAGATTGCCGTATTCCGCAATAAAGGCAGCGGGCAGGTGGTCGGCATGGACATCTTGGAAACAGAGCCGATTAACGGTGCAACTTTGATTTGCCAGGATTTTACGGAAAGTGATGCTCCTGATAAGTTAAAAGCATTGCTTAATGGTCCGGCGGATGTCGTGATGAGCGATATGGCGGCAAATACGACAGGGCACCAGCAGACAGACCATTTGCGCACAATTGCCTTAGTTGAGCTGGCTTATGATTTTGCCAAGGAGGTTTTGGCCGAAGGCGGTATTTTTATTGCCAAAGTTTTTCAAGGCGGCGCAGAAGGGGAATTGCTGGCGGACGTGAAAAGGAATTTTGAAAAAGTATCTCATTATAAGCCCGATGCCAGCCGTCAGGGAAGCCCGGAAACATATTTGGTTGCACAGGGCTATAAAGGCAAAAAAGATTAAGGATAATCAATGCAGAACGGTGCAAGATACCAGGCAGTTTTAGACCTGATTACTGAGATTTTTACAGCAGGAAAACCGGCAGATAATGTGATTAACGACTATATCCGGGCACGAAAATATATCGGTTCCAAGGACAGAAGGGCAATAACGGAGGCTGTTTGGGACATTATCCGCAATTTCCGCAAGCTTGAATTTGATGCCGGAAGTTCTTTATACCGCGATATTTTGTTGTTATGGCTTAAAAATAAAAATTTATTATCCGGCTGGGGTGATTCCCCATATTCGCTGGCTTTGCCGAATGAGGCGGAGAAACAGCGCCTGGCAGAAGAAAATGAGCAGCCTTATCCGGCAGATGTTGAAGCGGAATGCCCGGAATGGATTTTTAAAAAAAGTCCGGATATGGCTTTTTTTAAGGCTTTAAATGAACCTGCGCCCGCAGATTTCAGAATTAACAGCTTCAGCCGGGATGAAGCTGTAAGACGTTTGTCCGCGGAAGGGCTTGAAGCGGTGCCGACGCCATATTCGCCTATCGGGCTCCGTTCCAGGGAAAGGATAAGCCTTGGAAATTGCATGGCTTACCAAGAGGGGCTGATTGACGTGCAAGACGAATCTTCCCAATTGGCAGCTATTTTGATTGAGGCAAAGCCTGAACATAAAATTATTGATTATTGCTGCGGCGCCGGCGGAAAAAGTTTGGCTTTATCCTATCTTTTGCATGGAAAAGGCAAGATTTTGGCCCATGATGCCAATCCCCAGCGTTTGGAAGCGCTAAAGCCCAGAATGAAGCGCTTGAATGTTAAAAATATTGAAATTACAGATTTTGTTGCCACTTCGGATAAAGATTTCGACCGGTTTATTGTTGATGCGCCGTGTTCAGGAACGGGAACTTGGCGGCGCAGCCCGGACGCAAAATTCAGGTTAAATCCGCAAATGGTTGAAAAACTTAATAAAATCCAGAAAGAAATTTTGGATACCGCTTATATAAAGACAAAATCCGGCGGCAGAATTATTTATATGACCTGTTCCATTCTGAAAGATGAAAATGAAGATGTTATTTCTCATTTTTTGAATCAATATCCGGATGTTAAAAAGCTGAATATTCGGCAAATCTGGGAGAGAAATGTCCCGGCGCCTTATCCTCATTCAGATGATTATATGCTGCGCCTTTCGCCTTATTCCTCGCATACGGACGGCTTTTTTATCTGTGTTATGGAAAAACTCTAGCTTAGATTTCCTTATTGTTTTTTTGATAAATGTAAGAAATGATTTCAGCGACGGCAGAAAAGGCCTCGACGGGGATTTCTTCGTCAATGTCCACGGCTTTTAAGATTTGCAGCAAATCGCTGTCCTGGCGGATTTCAATTCCCTGGTCAATTGCTATTTGGATAATTTTTTGCGCGATGTGCCCTTCGCCTTTGGCCAAAACGACAGGGGCATTATTTTTATCTTTGTCGTAGCCTAAAGCAATGGCATAATCTGGGGATAACCCCATTTCCCCGTTTTTATTTTTCTTTGATGTGTTATTATCCATGCAAAGGCTGCCTTTTGTTGTTTTTTATTTAATTATAATGTTAATTCATTAACTTAGCAAGAGGGTTTGGCACTTTTATTGCATATGGGGATGTGCAATGTTTAACTTGGGGAAATGAGTGATGGATTTAAAAAATCTTTCAGTTTTTAATTTGGCAAATAAAAAAATGGATTATTTGGCGTTAAAACAGCAGGTAACTGCCGGAAATATCGCTAATGCCAATACGCCGGGATATTTACCCAAGGATGTGAGCGAACCCAATTGGGGCGCTGCTTTTAAAAAGCCTGCTTTGGCAATGACGGTTACGAATCCCCGGCATATGGCAAACCGTCCGGGGCAAGATACCGGCGGCATCGTTTATACGCCGCAACCTTCTGTTTCTTTGACAATGGACGGAAATGCCGTGGTTTTGGAAGACCAGCTTAACCAAGCCAGCAAAGCCAGCAGCGAATATGATAAGACTGTTACGATTTATAACAGTTATAAAAACATGCTCAAGACAGCAAATACAAAGATAAGCATTTAGCGGGGGAATAGATGGCTGGAAGTTTGACAATTAGCGCGGATATTGCCGTTTCGGGAATGAAAGCCCAGGCGGAAAGGCTTAAAATCATTTCTGAAAATATGGCCAATGCCGATTCAGTCGGCGTTCGTCCGGGAGAAGAGCCTTATCGCCGCCAGGTGCCGACTTTTCAAAATTATGTTGATGAGAAAACCGGGGCGGAAATGGTAAAGGTGGCGAAAGTTATCAGAGATGAGTCGCCTTTTGAAAAAAAATATGCCCCGCATCATCCGAATGCCGATGAAAACGGATATATCGAGCTGCCTAATGTTAATCCGCTGATTGAAATGATGGATATGAAGGAAGCCCAGCGCAGCTATGAGGCTAATTTGACGATGATGCAGACAGCCCGCAATATGAATAGTAAAGTTTTAGATATTTTGAAATAAGGGGAATGAAAAATGGTTAGCAATATTTCCAGCGCTTTGAATGCCTACCAACAGGCTCTCAGCCGCATCGGCGCCCAGACGCCGGCAGCTCCGGCGGTACAGCCGCAAGAAGGAGACAGTTTTCAAAATATGGTTCAGGATGTGTTGGGCGATACGGTCAAGCTGGCAAAACAGGCTGAGGCAACAACCATACAGGGTTTGCAAGGCAAGGCGGATATTCAGGATGTTGTTCAGGCGATTGCCAATGCTGAAAATGCTTTGGAAACAGTTGTGGCTGTTCGCGATACGGCAATTAAGGCTTATCAGTCCATTATCCAGATGACGATTTAAGGCTGCCTGCTTAGAAAAATCTTTCAGCTATTATGCTTTGTACAAACGCAAGAATGGAAAACGTCTGATTGTCTGCGTGGATAATATCATTTTTGGGAAAAAAGCGAAATTAATTAAAACGTGAAGAGAAATCTTCACGTTTTTTTGTCTGTAATGCTTTACAGACTATCCCCATTTTATGCAAAGTTTTTTAAGCTGCGGTTTGTGGCTTTGGGCAGGATAAATATGCTGAAATGTTAATTTGGGAATTGTAAAATACCTTGCTAAAATAAATAATTCTTTTATATTGGCGGCAATTAACAATTATTATCTCATTAAACATACATTATTATGAAAAAGAAAAGATATTGTGCCAAGCGGCATCTTAACAGCCGGCAGGTTATGCTGCAATTTGTAAATGGCATTACCCGTTTTCAAGAAAATGTGTTTCATGGCGAAGTGCGTCTTTCCAGCATGGATTTGAATGCCAAGCTTTGCCGGGTGGCCATTCGTCCTGATGCTTTGGCTTATTCGCCGCGGAAAGGATGGGTCTTTGCCAAGGACTGCGGCTTTTCAGGCGAGTGCACGGCATGGATAACTGACTTTTCGTTATCTTTGTGTAAAATCTCCGGCGGTTTTTATGCCGTTTATAAGCTTAAAACAGGCGAACGCCTCTTACTTTTCCAAACCGATGTTGTCGTGAAGGAATATTTTCCTCCCAAGTTTTGGATAGGAAGACACTGCTTTGTCATGGATATGAAAGGAAATTATACGGAACGTTAGTTTGGTGCATATTAAAAACCCCTGCTTTGAAAAAGAGCAGGGGTTTTGTTTACCGAAAAAACTATTAATCTTCCTCTTCTTCTGCCAGGGCTGAATTATCCCCCAGAAGCTCAGTCGATAAGTGCCCGGCATCTGCTTTGATTTTGTTTTCAATTTCTAAGGCAATGGCTTCATTGTCTCTTAAAAACTGTTTGGCATTTTCACGCCCTTGTCCAAGTTTGTCTCCATTATAGGAAATCCAGGCGCCGGCTTTTTCGATAATGCCTGATTTGATGCCGAGGTCAATCAGTTCGCCGGTTTTGGAAATGCCTTCGCCATACATGATGTCGAAATCAACAACTTTGAACGGAGGGGCAACCTTGTTTTTTACAATCTTTACGCGGGTTTGGCTGCCAATAATGTCTTCTTTGTCTTTAATCTTGCCGACACTGCGGATATCCATGCGTACAGATGCATAGAATTTTAAAGCATTGCCGCCGGTTGTGGTTTCCGGATTGCCAAACATGACGCCTAACTTCATGCGGATTTGGTTAATGAAGATAATCATTGTGTTAGAACGGGAAACTGTTGCGGTTAATTTGCGCAAAGCCTGGCTCATTAAGCGTGCCTGCAGCCCCATATGGGCATCGCCCATTTCGCCTTCCAATTCAGCCTTGGGAACCAATGCGGCGACGGAATCGACAACCAGAACATCGATTGCGCCGGAGCGCACTAAAGTGTCGGCAATTTCAAGGGCTTGTTCGCCGGAATCGGGTTGAGAAATAAACAAGCTGTCAATATCTACGCCGATTTTCTTTGCGTAAGAAGGGTCAAGGGCGTGTTCTGCATCAATAAAAGCGCAGGTGCCGCTTTTCTTTTGCGCTTGGGCAATAACGCTCAAGGCCAAAGTGGTTTTGCCGGAACTTTCAGGGCCGTAGATTTCGATAATTCTTCCTTTGGGCAAGCCGCCGATGCCTAATGCGATATCCAATCCCAAGGAACCTGTTGAAATTTCTTCAATGTCCATATTGCTGCCGCTTTGCCCCAAGCGCATAATCGAACCTTTGCCAAAGGCTTTTTCAATTTGCCCGAGAGCCGCATCCAGTGCTTTTTGCTTGTCCATGTTTTTTCTCTTTCTTATAATTGACGTTAAATGTATATTGTTCTAATTTTGTTCTTTTTGCAAGAACTTTTTTGATTTATTTTTATTTTTTTTGAAATGGGGAATTTGATTATGGAAGAAACATTTGATTTTGTTTTCTTTTTCCGCATTTCTGAATTCGTCCAGGGTGGCGGTTACCGTGGCGCCGAAGATGACGACAGCCCAGACGCAATAAAGCCAGATGAGCAAAATCGGCAGGGTTGCCAAAGCGCCGTACAGCATTTTATATGTGGCGCTTTTCATGATAATCAGCCCGAATGAGCGGCGCAAAATCCAGAAGAGGAACAAAGACACAAGCGCGCCGAAAAATGCGTTGCTTATTCCCACTTTTTTATTCGGCACCAGGATATAAAGGAGCATAAGCCCGGCAAGGTTTACCAAAGCCGGCAGAATGATGCCGATAAAATATTGTCCGGCCAGGATATCCGGAACGAATTGCTGCAATGTATAAAAGTAACCGCGCAGGGAGATGGTTGTGCCGAGCAGGAGCGGCCCCAGGGTTATGACCGTCCAATAAAGGGTGATTTTTGTTTTTATGCTGCGGGGCTTATATACTTTAAAAATAAAGTTTAATGAATTTTCAATTGTGGATAACATTAAAATCGCGGTCAAGGCCAGGCCGATAACGCCGATTGTTGTCAGTTGGGCGGAAGCGTTTAAAAAATCTGTGAAATATTGGGTGATTTCCTGGCCGATATTTGGCACGAAATTTTGAATGATAAATTCCTGGAATTGGTCTTTAATTCCTGAAAAGACCGGAAAAGCCGAGAAAATTGCCAGGCCGATGGCAAAAAGGGGAACGATGGCAATCAGCGAAGTGTAGCTTAAGGAAGCAGCCACCCGCAAAATGGCGTCGCTTTGCGTGCGTTTGGCCAGAAAGAGCAAGAAGCTTTTAGAGGCGCTGCCGGCGCAGTTTATTTTATTTAAAATGCGCAATCCCCAGATTTTTGTGATATTTTTCAAATACATACCCGTCTTCCAAAAATAATTGTTTACATTGCCTTTTAAGTTTTATATATAATTTTCTAAAACAATATACCTATTTTTTAACATATTGCAAAGGAAAATATTATGACATCTACAACACCTTTGATGGCGGGTAAAAAAGGCCTTATTATGGGGCTGGCTAATGATAAGTCCATTGCTTGGGGCATTGTGCAGGCTTTGCATTCTCAAGGCGCTCAAATTGCCATTTCTTATCAAAACGAAGTTTTAGAGAAGAGAGTGCTTCCCTTGGCTGAACAATTGGGCGGCGATACGCTTCTTTTGAAATGCGACGTTTCCGATTCTGCCAGTGTTGAGGCATGTTTTAAGGAATTGGGCGAAAAATGGGGCAAGATTGATTTTGTTGTCCATGCGATTGCGTTTTCTGATAAGAACGAACTCAAAGGGCGCACGATTGATACCAGCCTGGATAACTTCCTGAACACGATGCATATTTCCTGTTATTCTTTCTTGGAGGCATGCCGCTGCGCTTCTCCGATTATGAATGAAAACGGCGCGATTGTTACCTTGACTTATTTAGGGGGCGAACGCGTTTTGCCAAACTATAACATTATGGGCGTTGCCAAAGCCGCGTTGGAAGCTTCCGTGCGCTATGCCGCTGCGGATATGGGCAGACAAGGCGTCCGCGTGAATGCGATTTCTGCCGGGCCGATTAAGACATTGGCAGCTTCGGGAATCGGCGATTTCCGCAAAATTTTGCATTGGAATGAATTAAACGCTCCTCTGCGCCGCAATGTTACCCAGGAAGAAGTCGGCATGGCCGCTCTTGGCTTGCTCTCTGCTTGCGGAACTGGCATTACCGGCGAAGTTTTGCATGTTGACTGCGGTTACCATATCCAGGGCATGCTGAATTTGGACAATGCTGAAGAAACCGGCAAAATGCTGGCGGAGCAATAATAACTCTTTCTTTTTGATTGAGACTTTCAAAAAAAAGATTAAAATACGGGGCAACTTTATGTTGTTCCGTATTTTTTATGGTGGTTAAAATGGAAACAAAATCCAGGGCTTCATCTTTTAGAATATTAATCAAATCTGCCGTCTGGGCTTTTGCAATTGTCGGATTATTGGCGATATTGCTTTTGTTTTCCCTTGTCAGCCTGGTTAAAAGCGAGATGGGCTCCAAAGCCGCCAAGCTTCCGGACAGGTTTGTTTTGGCGGTTAATTTGGATGCCGAATATTCAGAAGTCCGGGGCGACAGCCTGCTTCATGAATTGGCAGAGGTTAAAGGCTTTTCTTTTTATGATTTGACAAAGAGTTTAAAAAATGCGGCTCAGGATACGCGCGTTGCCGCTATTTACCTTAAAGTGGGCGAAACGGGGCTCGGCCTGGCGCAGATTCAGGAAATCCGCAAATTGCTGGCATTGTTTAAGGCGTCTGGCAAAAATATTTATGCTTATTCTTCATCATTTGGGCATTTGGGTGCGGGAAATGATGAATATTATCTTGTATCGCAGGCCGACAAGATTGTTTTAATGCCGGGAGGCGAACTCGGCTTGACGGGGTTATCTGTTGAAATTCCTTTTGCCAAAGGATTGTTGGATAAAATAGGGGTAACGCCGGAATTTTATGCCCGTTATGAATATAAAAACGCATATGCGTCCTTTACGGAAGCGGAAATGCCTAAGGAAATGCGCCGCGATTTTACAAAACTTGCTGATAATTTATGGCGCCAGATTATCCAAGATGTTGCCGAGGATAGAAACATTAAGGAAGCGGCTTTGCAAAAATTGGCAGACAAGGCACCGCTTGTTTGCCGGGAAGCCTTGGAAAACGGCTTGGTTGACGATTGCGGTTCGGAGGAAGATTTTGCCTTTTCTTTTTTGAAGGAGCTTGATGCCGAAATGGTGCCTCTTGAAGCTTATGCGGCGCAGCCTGTTTTGGCCAAGGATAAAATCGCCTTACTCAGTATGGAAGGCGTTATTGACAGCGGTTTAAGCTCAGCGAACCCTCTTGGCGGCGATGCGGTTATCGGGGCGGAATCAGTCAAAGCGCAGCTTGATGATTTGAAAAGCCTGGAAAACCTGAAGGCTGTTGTTATCCGCATTAACTCTCCCGGCGGCGATTATGCTGCGGCGAAAGAAATTTGGCAGGCCTTGATGGCTTTTAAGCAGCGCGAAGCTGTTCCTGTTTTGATTTCTATGGGAAATTACGCGGCATCCGGCGGTTATTTTATCGCTTTGGCGGGAGACAGGATTTATGCAGATGAAGCAACGGTTACGGGATCTGTCGGCGTGGTTGGCGGCAAGCCTGTCTTGGAAAAGCTGTGGAAGAAACTCGGTGTGAACTGGTCTGCGGTCAATACCGGGAAAAATGCGGGTATCTCAAGCATCAATAGAGATTTTTCATTAAACGAAAAACAATTGTTTAACAAAATATTAGATAATATATATTCAGATTTTACATTAATTGTTTCGCAGCAGCGGCACCTGACGCTTCAAGAAGTTGACAAGCTGGCGCGCGGGCGTGTATGGCTTGGCGATGAAGCTGTTAAAAACGGTCTGGCAGACGCTTTAGGCGGCTTAAACGATGTTTTGGAAGCGGCCGGTTCTGACAAAGCTGAAATTGTTTACTATCCGAAAGCAAAAACTTTTACCGAAAAATTACAGGATGTTTTGGGCGGCAGCCAGGATTTGGCAATTAATCAGCTGAAAAATAATTTTGCTGTTGAATTTGGCAGCGTAAATATGTTAAACAGACTTAATTATAATTTAATTTTATGGCCTTTTGTAATCAGATAAGGAAATAAACATGGCAATTGATAATGAAACCGTGCGGCGGATTGCTTTTTTGTCGCGCTTGAAAATCGAGGATGACAAATTAGCGGCAACTGAAGAAGAATTTAATAAAATTCTGCATTGGGTTGAGGATTTGAACGAAGTAAATACGGATAACGTGGAACCGCTTGTTTCCGTTAACGAGAATAATCTGACCCTGCGCCAGGATGCGGTTACGGATGGCAACCAAGTGGAGGCTGTGCTTAGAAATGCGCCTCAAAAAGAATATGACTATTTTGTTGTTCCTAAAGTGGTTGAATAGGCAAGGGGGATAAGATGACAGATTTAACAAAATTGACGCTTGCTGAAGCCAGAAAAGGTCTGAAAAACAAAGAATTTAGCGCGGTTGAGCTTACAAAGGCCTATATTGCCAAAATGGATGCCGATCGCGATTTGAATGCTTATGTCTGCGAAGTTCCGGAAAAAGCTTTGGCTCAGGCTGAAAAAAGCCAGGAAAAGATTAATAACGGCACAGCAGGCGAGATGGAAGGCCTGCCGCTGGGCATTAAGGATTTGTTCTGCACGAAAGACATTCCGACCACGGCTTGTTCAAGCATTCTGAAAGGGTTTGTCCCTCCTTATGAGTCTACGGTTACCTCAAAGCTTAAAGAAGCCGGAGCGGTTTTCTTGGGCAAGCTGAACCTGGATGAATTTGCCATGGGCGGCAGCAATGAAACTTCTGCTTTCGGCCCGGTGGTTAATCCGTGGAAAAAAGAACGCAGATTGGTTGCCGGCGGTTCTTCCGGCGGTTCTGCGGCGGCTGTTGCGGCGGATATGTGCGCGGCAGCAACCGGAACAGATACCGGAGGGTCAATCCGCCAGCCGGCTGCATTTTGCGGCGTTACCGGCATTAAGCCGACTTATGGGCGTTGCTCCCGCTATGGCATTATTGCCTTTGCTTCTTCCCTTGACCAGGCAGGGCCGATTGCCAAAGATGTGCGCGACTGTGCGATTATGCTTAAAACAATGTCAGGGTATGATGCCAAAGATTCAACTTCTGCGAATTGCCCTGTTCCGGATTTTGAAAAATTTCTTCATCAGGATATCCGCGGGTTAAAAATCGGTATCCCGGCAGAATACCGTCCGGAAGGGTTAAACAGTGAAATTGCCGCCCTTTGGGATAAAGGTATTGATATGCTCAAAGCCAGAGGTGCGGAAATTGTTTCCATTTCTCTGCCGCATACCAAATATGCCCTGGCAACTTATTATATTATTGCGCCGGCGGAGGCTTCCTCAAACCTTGCGCGTTATGATGGTCTGCGTTACGGCAACAGGATAAACGGAACGCATTTGGACGATATGTATATTAATTCCCGTACGGCAGGTTTTGGCAAAGAGGTCAAACGTCGGATTATGATTGGCACTTATGTGCTTTCCGCTGGGTACTATGACGCTTATTATCTGAAAGCGCAGAAAGTCCGCCGCCTGATAAGGGAAGATTTCTTGAAGGCCTTTGAAAAATGCGATGTGATTTTGACGCCGACGGCGCCGACAGCCGCTTTTCCGATTGGCGACAAGTCAATGCAGGAAAACCCGATAACGATGTGGCTGAACGATATTTTCACCGTGTCTGTCAATTTGGCGGGGCTGCCGGCAATGAGCCTTCCTGCGGGGTTGAATAAGGACGGCCTGCCTTTAGGGCTGCAGCTTATCGGCCGGTCTTTTGATGAGGAGACATTGTTTAAGGCGGCATCAGCTTTGGAAGAAGATATTAATTTTAAGGGGATGAAGTAAGATGAGCGGCTTGATATTAGAAGGAAAAACCGGAAAGTGGGAAGTTATCTGCGGCGTGGAAATCCATTGCCAGATTATCTCGAAATCTAAGATATTTTCAGGCGCTTCTACGCATTATGGCTCTGATCCCAATCAGAATGTGGCGTTTATTGATGCCGGCATGCCGGGAATGTTGCCGAGCCTGAATGAAGAATGTGTCCATCAGGCGGTTAAGACCGGTTTGGGATTAAACGCGAAAATTAATAAATATTCCGAATTTTCAAGAAAAAATTATTTTTATGCCGATTTGCCGCAAGGGTATCAGATTACCCAATTCAGATATCCGATTGTCGGCGAGGGGACGGTTACGATTTCTTTGCCGGACGGCAGCACGAAAGATATCGGCATTGAGCGTATGCACATTGAGCAGGATGCCGGAAAATCCATTCATGATATGGCGCCGGACAAGAGCTTTATTGATTTGAACCGTGCCGGCGTGGGCTTAATGGAAATTGTAACCAAGCCTGATTTTCGCGCGCCGGAAGAAGTTGGCGCTTTCTTGCGCAAGCTGCGTTCTATTTTGCGTTATCTGGAAACCTGCGACGGCAATATGGACGAAGGCTCTATGCGCTGCGACGTGAATGTTTCTGTCCGCAAATTGGGAGAAGAAGGCTTTCGTACCCGTTGCGAGATGAAAAACGTGAACTCTGTCAAATTTGTAATGCAGGCGATTGAAAATGAAGCCCGCCGCCATGTGGAAGTTTATGAAAGCGGTGGCGAAATTGTTCAGGAAACACGGAAATTTGATGCTTTGAGCGGGCAAACCAAGCCCATGCGCAAGAAAGAATTTGCCCATGATTACCGTTATTTTCCGGAACCGGACCTTTTGCCTTTGGTTTTGGATGATGAGTATATCAACAGAATCAAGTCTGAAATGGTTGAGCTTCCCGATGCGAAAATGGCGCGTTATGTCAAAGATTTAGGCTTAACGCCTTATGATGCTTCTGTTATTTGCGAAAATAAGGAAGTGGCTGCATTTTATGAAAAAGCGGCCAAAGGGCATGATGCGAAAAAAGTGGCAAACTGGCTGATGGGCGATTTCTTTGCAATGCTTAACGAGAAAAAGCTAGAGCTTAAAGATTCTCCGATTTCTGCCGAAAACCTGGGGCGTTTGGTTGAACTGGTAACAACCAATGTTATCAACGGCAAAACCGCCAAGGATGTTTTTGCCCTGATGGCGGAGACAGGGGATAATCCTGAGAAAATCGTTGAGGAAAAAGGCTTGAAGCAGGTTACGGATACAGGGGCGATTGAAGCGGTTATTGATGAAGTAATTGCCGCGAACCCGGATAATGTGGCCGCTTATCGTGCCGGCAAGACAGCCCTCATGGGTTGGTTTGTGGGGCAGGTGATGAAGGCCTCCAAAGGAAAAGCCAATCCGGGGATGGTTAACCAGTTGTTGTCTAAAAAACTCGTTTAGCGCTCCATTCAGGGCAATTTAATACGGGCGAAGAAAGCTTATATATAAAAGTTTTCTCCGCCTTTAAATTAGTAAGATTAAACAAATTTTTTATTGGTGTATGTGTTTTTGAATTCCCTTTTGTAAATTCCATTTTGGGGGTGGGGAGTTATTTAGAAGGGACAGCGTAAAATATCCGGGCTTGATGCGCGGAGTTAAGCTGATTTAAAAAGGTATTAAAAAACGCCCGGCTATTGTATGTTATCCAGAATCTGATGTCTGACGATGTCGCCGACATGGATGTTATGTTTGTCGGCTTGTCCGGCGTTTAATTCTATTACGGCGCGGCTTTTAACATCTTCTCCCAGAATCTGTTCTGATTCCGGCGTGGTGTTTTTGATTACCTGATTGATCGTGCCGTCTGTGCCCACAAAAATCATATCCAGGGAAATGTATGTGTTTTTCATCCACATCACGATGGGGCGGGGCGGATTGACATTAAAAATCATCCCGTGGTTTTCAGGCATGGATTTGCGGTACATCAGCCCTTTTTGCAGCTCTTCGGGCGTGGTTGCCGTTTCGACCTTGTAAGTAACCGAGCCGCTGTGCGTTTCTATAATCAAATCGCTGTATTTGGCATCGTTTTCGGATGAGCAGCCAAAAGCGAATAAAATAAAGGCAAAAGAAATAAGTTTTTTCATTATTGTTTTCTCCTTGCTTATAATTTTCTGGGGGTCCATTTGGAAACAATGACCGGGCCGTTTTGCGAGATGAGGATTTTTTTGCCTTCTTTTGCCATAACCGGACGGTCTTCGCTTACATGTTTGGCAACCCTGAACCCTTTGGTCATTTGTTGAAGCGTAACGGCATTCTTTTTGCCGCTGACATAATATTCTTCATGGGAGGTTTTTGTTTTAACAAGGTCTCCCAGGTCGCGAAGGCTCAAAGATGCGTATTTTTTCCAAATGGCTTCAAGAAATAAATTTATTTTTTTTTCAAATCTGGGTTCGGGGAAGTCCGGGCAGCCCATTGTTGCCATCTTGGCAATTGCCGGTTCAAAAAAGCCGTCCCTGCCGCAAATGAAAATGCTCGGCATCAGCATTGCTTCGCTGTTGCTGATTGCGTAATGGACCTGGGAGAGGAACAATAAGTGCTGCAGCCGTTCGTGTTCCAGATACAGGCCTTGCGATTTTGCCTTTTGGCAAAACCAGCCGGCCACATCAAGGGCGGAATCTGTTTGAGGCGTGTTCATCCTGTTTCTCCAGAATATTGTTTTGATTTATTATAATTTAATTATTTATAAAAACAAACACAAAATTATTTATGCAGATTTTATTTTTTGTCTTGTGTTATGAGTTTTATTATTATATCAATATAACAAATTGTATTGTTATTTTTTAGGGTTTTGATTATGTCTTTGCTTAAAAATGTTTGTGTCCCGGTTTTGTTTTCAGCAGCTCTGAGCGCTTGTACATCTGCGGTTTTTCCTGACGTTATCGAGGATGAGCAGGCCAGTGTCAGCGGCAGGATAACCGCGGAAGATTCACAGGCGGCTGCCGGAAAATCAAAAATTGTCCACCAGATGCCGAAGGAAGGCTCTGTTTTAACGGGCGATAAGCAAAATGTGTCTTATGAAGACGACGAAGAAGTAAAGCCGCTTGCAAACAAAACAGAAGAAGTTTTGGAAGACAAGCCCGTTGCCGCCAAAACTGTTCCTGTCGTTAAAGAAGAGGCGCCTAAAAAGGCTGAAGCCGAAAAGGTTGAGGAAAGGGCGCCGTCAATGGACGTTTTGAACGAAGATGAGGTTCAGCCCAGCATTAGCTACCGTGCCGAAACGATTTATTTTGAAAACGGCAGCGCTGTTGTCGATGCTTCATATAACGCTTCGCTGCGCCGCATTGTAAAAGAAGCTAAAGCCAATAACGCAAAGGTAAGAGTTTTGGGCTATGCTTCCAGCCGGACACGCAATACGGATGCCGTTACCCATAAACTGGCTAATTTCAAAATTTCGTCCGAACGTGCCCAGAATGTTGCAAATGCATTGCGCAGAGCCGGATTAAAGGCGGATATGATTGAAGTGGAAGCCCTTTCCGATTCCGCTCCGGTCTATCAGGAAGTTATGCCTGAAGGGGAGAGGCTGAACCGCAGGGCGGAAATTTATATCGCTTATTAATGCAGCTTGGTTTAGTTGAGGATTCCGCTCTGCTGCAAAATGCTTAAAGCGGAATCCTTTTTTATTATGACGGATTTAATATGGAAGAAGTAAAGTCTATCGGCGGAAATGTCTGGAAATTTACCTGTTCAAATGAACGGAATGTCGAGCATATTGCCCAAAAGTTCGGAATTCCGTATCTTCTGGCGGCGATATTGAATAACCGCGGGCAAACGCCGGAAACAACAGAAGACTTTATTCATCCGAAGCTGAACAGGCTGCTTCCCGACCCGTTGGTCCTTAAGGATATGGACAAGGCTTCAGAAGCTATCGCCAATGCGGTTATGCAAAATAAGAAAATTGCGATTATCGGCGATTATGACGTGGACGGGGCAACATCTTCCTCTGTGATGCGCCTGTTTTTGGAATATTGCGGCGCGGCGCCGATGGTACATATTCCTGAACGGGATGAGGGCTACGGGCCGAGTATTCCCGCCGTGGATGAATTTTTGGCGGCAGGATGTGAAGTGTTGATTACGACCGATTGCGGCACAACGGCTTTTGATGTTTTGGAATATGCGGCGGATAAGGGGTTGCAGGTGATTGTTATTGACCATCATGAAGCGGAAATCCGCCTGCCGAAAGTTTATGCCGTGGTGAACCCTAAAAGGCTGGACGATGACAGCGGGGTGCCTTATTTGAAATATATGGCGGCGGTTGGCGTGGTTTTTATTACGGTTGTGGCTGTTAACCGGGTTTTGCGCGAGAAGGGTTTTTATAAGAATCTGGCAGAGCCTAATTTGCTCCAATGGCTGGATTTGGTTGCTTTGGGGACAGTCTGTGATGTGGTGCCCCTGCTTGGCGTTAACCGTGCTTTTGTGCGCCAGGGTTTGAAGATTATGGCGGCGCGGCAAAATAACGGCTTGAAGACGCTGATTGATAAATCCGGCGTCAGCGAAACGCCGGGCGCTTTTCATCTGGGTTTTGTCCTGGGGCCGCGGATTAACGCTTGCGGAAGGGTAGGAGATTCTTCGCTCGGGCATAAGCTGCTTTGCTGTAAGGATGATTTTCAGGCATCCTTGCTGGCCGATAAACTTAATGAATTTAACGCTCAGCGTAAAGATATCGAATCTTATGTGCTTTTGCAGGCTATTGAAATTTTGGAGGGGACGCCTCAGGCCTATCCGATTGCTTTTGCCGCCGGCAAAGACTGGCATCAGGGCGTGGTCGGGATTGTTGCCGGAAAATTAAAGGAACGCTATAACCTGCCGGCTTTTGTCATGTCTATTGAAGCTGACGAGGTTAAAGGTTCGGCACGTTCTATTCCCGGAGTTGACTTGGGCGCGCTGATTATTGCCGCAAAGGAAAAAGGCCTGCTGACAAAAGGCGGCGGGCACACGATGGCCGCGGGGTTTTCTTTGGAAGAAAGCAAACTTGAGGAATTTAAAGCCTTTGCAGGGCAGTATGTGGCTGATAAAATCGGCGATGAAGCGATTACGCCCGTGATTGAACTCGATGGTGCGCTGGATGCTGCCGGTGCAACATGGAATTTGGCGGAAAGCCTGGAACTGTTGGAGCCTTTTGGCGCCGGGAACGCGGAACCAAAGCTGATGCTTTCCCGCGTGAGAATCAGCCGTCCCGGCCTGATTGGAAGCGGGCATGTCCGCTGCGTGCTGGTTTCTTCCGGCGGAGAATCTGTGAAAGCGGTTGCTTTCCGTTGCGCAGATAATGATGTCGGGAAAGCCTTGTTATGTGCCAAAGGCGAATTATATGACGTGGCAGGCGTCTTGCGCAAAGACACTTGGCAGGGACGCTGCAATGTGCAATTTTTGATAGATGATATCAGAAAAGCGGAGTAGAGGTGAGGATTATGGCAAAAAGCAAAGTCAAAAAAAGGGCAAAAAATATTAAGAAAATCAGGTTGGAAAAAGAAAAGGCCGTGTTTATGAAGCTGGGTTCCAAACTGCGGGCTTATTTGTTTACGGGCATATTGGTAACCGCTCCTGTGGCGATAACCTTTTATATGGCCTATAAGTTTATTTTCTGGGTTGACCGTTTTGTAAATAAAATGCTGCCGCCGTCTTTGCAGCTGGATGAGTTTTTGCCGATTACCATTCCGGGGTTGGGATTGATTATTCTTGTCATCGCGCTGATGCTGGTCGGCATGTTTGCCGCCGGGTTTATGGGCAAGTTCTTTTTGAGCCTTGGCGAGTGGATTGTTTATAAGATGCCCTTTGTTTCAAGTGTTTATTCTGTTCTAAAACAAATATTTGAGACATTTCTTTCAAGTAAAGCTCAAGCTTTTAACAAGGTGGTTATGTTGGAATATCCGCGCAAGGGAATCTGGATTTTGGGATTTGTCAGTTCGGAAACCAAAGGCGAACCGCACCAGTATTTGGGCGGGGAAATGCTGAATGTGTTTATTCCGACAACGCCGAACCCGACATCCGGCTTTTTGATTTTTGTGCCGAAAGAAGATACAATCGAATTAAAAATGAGCGTTGAGGAAGGCATTAAGTTTGTTATTTCAGGAGGTTTGGTCGAGCCTGATATGAATAAAAAGAAAAAATAATTTTTTTCACAGGCAGACTAAAAAAAGACTTGATTAATTTATTAAAGTAGATTAAATCTAGCCATCAGTTAAACTGATGCGGCCATGGCGGAATTGGTAGACGCGCAACCTTGAGGTGGTTGTGGGAGGTTTCCCGTGAAGGTTCAAGTCCTTTTGGCCGCACCACTCATTTATCAGAAAGCAGGAGGGGGCATGAAGTTTAAGAGAAATAAGTTCACACCTGCTTCAAAATCCAAGAAAAGATCAAAGAAAAAAAATAAATATGTTTTAGGCCTCGGTCCTAAGATGGTTAATTCTATCAAGATTGCCCTTGATGAGAATGACAAAATCCATATCCGGAAAATTGCCGAGGGGCTGTCTGAATATGACCTTGCCAAATTGCTTGAGGTTTTGGACAGCGGGCGGCGCCGCAAGCTGGTTGAAATCTTGGGCGAACATATCAATCCGGAGGTCTTTCCCGAATTAAATGAGGTTGTTCAGGAACAAATCATCGATTCAATGGATGATGCGCAGATTGCGCATATTGCCAATGAGCTGAATTCTGATGAAGTTGTTGAAATTCTGGAACATATGGACAGCGTGGAGCAAGAGAACATCCTGAACCAGCTGTCTCCGGATTTGAAATATAAGGTATCATCTTCGCTGTCTTACCCCGAAGATTCCGCCGGGCGTATTATGTCCCGCGACTTTGTGAGCATGCCCGACTGGTGGAGCGTGAAAGAGGCCAAGGAATATCTCTTAAAAGAAAAAGAACTGCCGGATGATTTTTATAATATCTTTTTGACAGATGAAAAATTTCATCCTTCCGGGGAAATCGCCCTGGATAAGCTGCTGCGTGCAAAACCCGGGCAGAAATTATGCGAAATTATGGATTGCGAGGTTGTTCCTGTTGATGTTTATACGGACCAGGAAGAGGTTGCGCATATGTTTCGCGAATACGGCTGGCGTTCCGCGATGGTTGTCGATGCCAACAGCCGCCTTATCGGCGTGATTACGATTGACGACGTGGTTGAAGTTATCCATGAAGAGGCCGGCGAGGATATTATGTTGCTTTCCGGTGCCGAAGAAGGCGATGTTTATAAATCGGTGTTTGCTATTTTTAAATCGCGCGCGGTTTGGCTGGTTACCAATTTGTTTGCAACATTATTGGCGACGTCTGTGGTAGACGGCTTTCAGGAAATTATTGCCCAGCTTTCGGTTTTGGCTGTTTTGATGCCGATTGTGGCGTCTATGGGCGGCACAACGGGAAACCAGACACTGGCGGTTGTTGTCAGGGCTTTGGCGACGAAGGAACTAACCTCCCGCAACACGCTTGGCATGATTGGCAAGGAATTTTTGGTCGGCTTGTGCAACGGGCTTTTATTTGCCGCGCTTATCGGGGTTATTGTTTATTTTTGGTTTCCGCAGCAGATGATGATGAGCGTCATTATCGCGGTTGCCATGCTCTGTACGCTGACTATCGCAAGCCTTGCCGGAATCTTAATTCCCCTGACCTTGACGAAGTTTAAGGTTGACCCTGCGATTTCTTCCGGCGTTTTCCTTATTGCAATTACCGATTCCGGGGGCTTTTTCATCTTTTTGGGATTGGCGAGCCTTTTATTGATTTGAATTTTATATGGAATATCTTAAATTATTGCTTTCTATCTTTTGAAATAAGCTTATAATTGCTTTAAATTTATAAGGAGAAAAAAATGTTGCCCGGTTTATTAACAGCCTTGTTGGTTTTTGCCGCTGACCAGCTTTCCAAGATTTACGTCATGGATTTGATGAAAGACGGCGCAATTATCGTTTTAACGCCTTTTTTCAGCATTATCCAGGCTTGGAATACAGGCATCAGCTTTTCAATGTTTAAGGATGGCGGAATGGCCGGCACGGCAATTTTGTCTTTAATTGCCCTTGGCGTGGTTATTTTTCTGCTGCGCTGGATGTATGTTGAAAAATGCAAAATGGTGCAAATATCATTGGGTATGATTATCGGCGGCGCTATTGGCAACCTTGCAGACAGAATCCGCTACGGCGCTGTTTATGATTTTTTGGATTTTCATATCGGAACGCACCACTGGCCGGCATTTAACATTGCTGACAGCTTTATTTGCATCGGCGCTTTTTTAATTATTGTTTATGGTTTGTTTGTTGCAAAAAACAAGGAAGAAAAATAAGGAGAATATTATGAATAAGAGTGTGAAGTTTGCATTTGTATCTGTTTTAGCTTTGTTGGCTGCCGGTTGCAGCACTGCGACAAAAGAAAAAATCGGTTTGGCGAAAAAAGCCCCGAATGAATTTATGGTTGCGCCGCGTGCGCCTTTATCCGTTCCGCCGGAGTATAACCTGCGCCCTGTTGCTGAACCGCAAAACGGAGAATACGAGGCGGAAGTTTCTGGTTTGTCCGTGGCAGAAACGCGTTTGCTGAAACAGGTGGAGGCGCAGTAACAGTTTATGTTTCGGCGTTTATCCTTTTTGATTTGCCTCTTATTTATGTCGGGTGTTTCCATGGCGGATGCCCGGCTTTTCGCTATGGAAGAGTTTTATCTGGATAATGGCTTGCGGGTGATTGTCATTAATAATGCCAAGGCGCCGATTGTTAAGCAAATGCTTTGGTATAAGGCTGGCAGCATTGACGAACCGTTGGGGAAGGGCGGCACGGCCCATCTTTTGGAGCATCTTATGTTCCGGGGCACAGAAAAAATATCTGGCAGCGATTTTAACAAGATATTGGAAAAAAACGGTGCGGATGTTAATGCTTTTACGGCTCAGGATGTTACTTCCTATCATGCTTTTATTGATGTCAGCCGGCTGGAATTGGCATTGCTTATGGAAGCAGACCGAATGAACGGGCTTCATTTAACGCCTGAAAATTTTGCTTTGGAACGGGATATTGTTTATCAGGAAAGAATGCAGGTTGTTGAAAATAACCCTTCAGCCCCTTTTAAGGAAAACCTGCAGCGTGCTTTGTGGCAAAATCATCCTTATGCCCGCCCGATTACCGGCGAAGCGGAAGAAATCCTTTCATTGACTCAAAAAGATGTTGAAGATTTTTACCGCCGGTTTTATTCGCCCGAGAACGCCGTTTTGGTTTTGTCCGGCGATGTAACGGCCGCAGAAGCCAAGCCTTTGGTGGAAAAATATTTTGCCGGCGCCGGGGCAAAAAAAGAAAAAGCGGAAACGCCTTTTCCTGAACTTCCAAAAGAAACAAAGGCTTATTTGCAAATGAAACTGCCGCATATCTCTTTGCCAAGCATTTCAAAGAATTATGCCGCGCCGTCTTGGGGCCGGGACAAAGAAAAGGTTTTTCTCTTGGCTGTTTTTTCAAGATATCTCGGCGAAACAGAAATTTCTTATCTGCATAAGAAATTAGTTGAAGAGAAAAAGCTGGCTTTGAGCGTTAACAGCAGCTACAACCCTTATGCCAGAAGCTATGGAAGCTTTAGCATCAACGCTATCCCGGCGCCGGGCGTTTCTCCGGAAGAATTGAGCAAAGCACTTGACGAAGAAATAAACGAAGCTTTGAAAAAAATGAACATTGAAGCCTTGCAGCAAACGAAAAAAAGAATGCTTGCGGATTTGGTTTATCTTAATGACAATCCTGCAGACGCTGCTTATATCGCCGGCATGATGGCTTCTCTTGGCTTGCCTTTGCAAGAGATAAGCGATTATGAAAATAATTTGCAAAAAACAAATCTTTCAGAGATTAAAGAGGCTGTCGGGGAGTTGTTGACGCAGGCGCCGTTTGCTGAAGGGATTTTATTGCCGGAGGAAGGCCATGGCGCATAAACCAAGATGGAAAAATGGCGGAATACCTAAAGGATGGCTTTTGATTATCGCCTCGGTGATGATTGTTGCCGGTTATTTTTGGGATAAGCCGAAAGTTTCTTTTAATTATGGCTTTAATCCGAAAGAGGTCGTTGAAAATTCTCCGTTGAAAGGCAGAAACTTTAAAGCGGATGTTAAGGAAATTTCTTTGCCGGAAAGCGGGCTGAAAGCTTATTACCTGTATGAAGCCTCAAATCCTATTGTCAGTTTGAGCTTTTTGTTTTTGGGCGCAGGCAGCGCCGCGGATGATGAAAACATGTCCGGGGCTGCGAATTTTGCCGCCTCAATGCTCGGAGAAGGGACAGAAAGCATAAAAAGCCGCGAACTTAAAGAAAAAATGGCTGATTTGGGTATTCACATCAATTTTTCGGCCGGGCAGGACGATATCAGCGGCACTTTAGTCGCCCCAAAAGCAAATTTTGAAAAAGCTGCGGAAATTTTGCGGGATATTTTAGCTGCGCCGCGTTTTGACAAAGAAGATGTTGAAAGAATCCGGAGCCAATTGTTGGCAGCGTTAAAAAAACAAAGCGAGAACCCTTCCGTTGTTTTGGCTTTGGCAAAGAGGGAAATGCTGTATCCCGGGCACCCTTATGCCAGGAACCCGTTGGGAACGGAAAAAACGCTGCAAAAAATGACAACGGATGAGTTAAATAACCTTATAAAAAAACGCTTGGCCAAGAGCAACCTGATTATCGGCATTGCCGGGGATGTTTCGGAAACAGAGGCTGAAAATATTATCTCCGGCGTTTTTAACGGCCTTGCGCCCAAGGCGGAACTGCCGTTTGTCCGCGAGGCAAAGCCTGATTTTAACGGTGTGCGCCGGCACTTAAAACGCCCATTAAAACAGACGGTTGCGTCTTTTAGCGGCAAAGGCGCATCACGCCAGGATAAAGATTTTTATCCGTTGTATATTGCAAATTATATTTTTGGCGGCGCGGGGCTTAATTCCCGCCTGTCGCAAGCTGTGCGAGAAAAGGAAGGTTTGGTATACAGCATATATTCATACCTTTCTTTGGATGGAAAATCGCCAATGGTTAACATCGGCTTTTCTTCCACCGGAAAAAATTATTCTAAAGTTCTTGAGCTTTTAAGCCAGGAATCAGAAAAAATGCAAAAAGGCGTCAGCCCCGAAGAATTGGTAGATGCCAAAGATTATCTTATAAGTTCTTATAATCTGCGATTTGCAGATATTGACGGCATTTCCCAGATGCTGGTTTATATGCAGAAAGATAATTTAGGGCTTGATTTTTTGCAAAAACGCAATTCTTATGTGGCGGAAGTTAAGATTGATGATGTGAATGCTGCCGCTGTTAAATATTTTAATCTTAAAAGAATGTCCGGAATAGATATTGGAGAGTAGGAAAATGTTGCTTAAAAAAACGGTTGATAAATCAAGAATGTGGAAAAAGCTTGTTTCACACTGCAAAAGCATGAAGAAAGAAGAAATGCGCGATATGTTTGAAAAAGATGCCGCGCGTGCGGAAAAATACAGCATTAATTTTGAAAATTTGCATTTTGATTATTCGAAAAACAGAATTAACGACAAAACGCTAAAATATTTGTTGAAGCTGGCCGAAGACGCCCATTTGCGTGATAAAATCGAGGATATGTTTACGGGGAAACGCATTAATATTACCGAAAACCGCCCGGTTTTGCATACGGCTCTGCGTAACCGTGCCAATACGCCGGTTTATGTCGATGGCAAAAACGTTATGATTCAAATTAATGAAGTTTTGGCTAAAATGCGCCGTTTTTCGGAAGATGTCCGCCTTGGCAGACATAAAGGGGCGACGGGAAAGAAACTGACCAATATCGTTAATATCGGCATTGGCGGTTCGGATTTGGGACCGGTTATGGCGACTGCCGCTTTGCGCAAATATTGGGCTAAGGGCATTAATTGCTATTTTATTTCCAACATTGACGGAACAGCCTGCGCGGAGGTTCTGAACCAGGTTGATCCGGAGACGACATTGTTTATTGTCGCTTCTAAAACGTTTACAACAATTGAAACGCTGACAAATGCAAGAACATGCCGCAAATGGCTGGTCGATGCTTTGGGCGAACCTGCGGTTGCCAAACATTTTGTGGCTTTGTCAACGAATGCCAAAGAAGTTGAAAAATTTGGCATTGATGTTAACAATATGTTTGAATTTTGGGATTTTGTCGGCGGACGCTATTCCATGTGGTCAGCCATCGGGCTGTCTATTGCCCTGGCTGTCGGCATGGATAATTTTGAGCGCATGCTGGAAGGCGCTTTTGCAATGGACGAACATTTCCGCCATACGCCTTTTGACAAGAATATCCCGGTGATTATGGCTCTGCTCGGCATTTGGTATAATGATTTTATGGGCTTTAAAACTCAGGCGGTTATCCCATATGACCAGTATTTGCGTTATGTTCCGGCTTATCTGCAGCAGTTGGATATGGAAAGCAACGGAAAATTTGTAAGCAATAACCAGGAGTTTATTAAATATTCAACTTCTCCGGTTTTGTTTGGTGGGGCAGGAACGGATGTCCAGCACTCTTTCTTCCAGATGATTCACCAGGGAACATCCATCGTTCCTTGCGATTTTATTATTCCTGCCATTTCTCATAATGAAATTGGCGACCATCATGCGATTTTGGCGGCGAATGTCTTGGCTCAGGGCGAAGCTTTAATGCGCGGCAAAACCGTGAAGGAGGCTTATGAGGAATTGCGCAAGGCCGGCAAGACCAAAGAAGAAGCGAATTTCCTTAAAAAGTTTAAGTCTTTCCCCGGCAACCGTCCGTCCAACACCTTCTTGTTCAAAAAAATCGACCCCTATGCTTTGGGAATGTTGATTGCCGCTTATGAACACAAGATTTTTGTTCAGGGCGTTATCTGGAATATTGATTCTTTTGACCAAATGGGCGTGGAACTTGGCAAACAGATGGCTTTGAGCATTTTGCCCGAGCTTTTGGGCAATGCGCATGGTTTGCAACATGATTCTTCCACCGCGTCTTTAATCAAACTCATAAAAAAACTGCGGAAATAGCCAATGACAATCAGAGTTCTTCCTAATAACCTCATTAACCAGATTGCCGCGGGAGAAGTGGTGGAACGCCCGTCTTCCGTTGTGAAAGAATTGGTGGAAAACGCTATTGATGCCGGAGCAACTTCTATTGAGGTTACTTTGGTTGATGGCGGAAAAAGCCTGATTATCGTAACCGATAACGGCAAGGGGATGAATGCGGAAGAACTGGCCTTGGCCGTCGAAAGGCATGCAACGTCAAAGCTTCCTGATGATAACCTGTTTAACATTAATTTTTTAGGCTTTCGCGGGGAGGCTCTGCCATCAATTGCTTCTGTCGCCCGAATGGAAATAACCAGCCGTGCGCAAGGCAGCGATGGCGCTTATTCCATTAAAGTGGAAGGTGGAAAGAAGTCTGAGGTTATGCCGGCGGCTTATTCCAAAGGGACGCGTATTGAAGTGCGCGATTTGTTTTACGCCACGCCGGCAAGGCTGAAATTTTTAAAAACTTCGGCGGCTGAAACTTTGCAAGCCGTTGACATTGTCAACCGGATTGCCATGGCAAACCCGCATATCTCTTTTGTGTTTAAGGATGACAACAAAGTTAAGATAAACCTGCAAGCCGAGCAGGGCGAACTTTTTGATGCGCGGCTTAAAAGGCTCAGCGAAGTTATGGGGCGGGATTTTGGGCAGAATTCGGTTTTGATTAATGCGCAGCGCGATAACCTTTCCATCAGCGGTTATGTCAGCCTGCCGACTTTGAATAAGGCCAACTCTCTCTCGCAATATTTATTTGTGAATAACCGCCCGGTAAGAGACAAGTTGCTTCTTGGCGCCGTAAAGGCGGCTTACCAGGATGTTTTGGCTGCCGGACGCTATCCTTATTTGGCTTTGTTTTTTGACATTGCTCCGGCAGATGTGGATGTTAATGTGCATCCGGCTAAGGCAGAGGTTCGGTTTTATGACAATAACCTTGTTCGCGGCTTGTTAATCACAGCTGTTCGCAATGCGTTAAACCAATCTGCGAACAAAACAGCGCAGACGCTTGATTTGTCTGAATTAATATCCGAAAATATCCCAAGCTTCGATGAAAAGAAAAATGTTTGGGATAAAATTCCTGCCGAAACATTTTCTTTGCAGGAACATACCCCTTACAGGCCTTCCGTGGAAGAAAAAACTTTTTCAGCCCCAAAATCTGGTTATGGCTTTAATAATGTTTTGCCGGAATTAGAACGCAAATTTTCTGTTAAAACGGAAAATGTAGAAAATATGGATTACGGCGATATCGGGCCCTTAGGCGTCGCCAAGGCGCAATTTCATGATACCTATATTATTTCTCAAAATGAAGACAGCATTATCATTGTCGACCAGCATGCCGCGCATGAACGGATTGTTATGGAAAGGCTTAAAGAAGCCCTTGCCAAAGGCGGTGCGCAGACACAAATGCTGCTTATTCCGGAGATTGTTGACCTTAATCCGGCTGATAAAATGCGCCTTATCGAGGCAGGAGAGGAGCTGAAAAAGCTTGGCCTGGTTGTTGAAGAATTTGGAACGACGGCGGTTATTGTCCGCGAAATTCCGGCCTTGTTGAAAAATTGCGATGTCCAAAAGCTGGTTACGGATTTGGCGGAAGAAATGTCTGAATGGGGCAAAGGGTTTGAGCTGGCTGAAAAACTGCATCTCATTTGTGCGACAATTGCCTGTCATGGTTCTGTGCGGGCAGGGCGCCGCTTAAATGTCGAAGAGATGAACCGTTTGCTGCGCGATATGGAACGGACGCCGAATACGGGGCAGTGCAACCATGGGCGCCCGACATATGTTGAATTGAAAATTAAGGATATAGCAAAACTTTTTGACCGTTAAGTTAGTTTTGCCCAAAGGAGATGGTAAAATGAGCGTTATTTTAGAGGGAACATTAGCGGCTGTTTTTACAAGTTTTTTTGCTGCAATCGGCGGCTTTTTGGTCTTTTTGAAAAAGAACTACAATACAGAAAATATTAATTTCCTCTTAAATGTTGCTGCCGGCGTTATGCTGTCTTCTTCTGTTTTCACATTATTAGCTCCGGCGGCGGCTTCGCTTTCTGTTGGAGACGAAAGCCGCTATATGGGCGCTTTTTCAATTTCTTTGGCGGTTATCGGCGGAATGCTTCTGGTGTGGCTGATGCATTTTATTGTTCCTCACGAACATGAGCCATCAGCAGATTTGTTAGGCGGCATAGATTCAAAATCTGCCTGGCTGTTTGTTTTTGCCATTGCCATCCATAAGTTTCCGGAGGGATTGGCCGTGGGTGTTGCCTATGCCGGAGAAAAATTGAATAACCCGAATTCTTTGGTTATTGGCATTGCATTGCAAAATATTCCGGAAGGGCTGATGGTGGCTTTGTCTCTTGTGGCGGTTGGCTGGAAGCGTTTTTCTGCTGCCGGCATTGCGGCTTTGACCGGATTGATGCAGCCCGTGGGGGCAATGGTTGGCGCTTTTAGTGCTGAAATTTCAGCAACTTTTGTGCCTTTTGCAATGGCAATGGCCGGCGGATGCATGCTCTTTGTCATAATTAATGAAATTATTCCGCAGACATACGGTTGTGGTGAAAACGGCAAGCAAACTCTGGCAATTATGCTTGGCTTTGTTTTGATGATGTATATTAATATGGCTTTAGGGTAAGCGGATGTGGGGTTTTTATGCTGTTGCCAGCAGCTTTTTTGTTGCGACCTATTATATCCTGAACCAGAACGCTAAGCTGAAACCATTGGTGTTTATGATTTACAGAGGTTTTGTGCCGGCTGTGCTTCTATTCTTTTTGCTGCCGTTTGCCAAGGCAATTCCGTCCGGAACCTTTTATGGCATTTGTATTTTGCAAGGATTAATTATCGCCTATATCGACTATGTATATTTCAAGGCTTTTCGGATGTGGGGCGCAGAGGTCGTCTCTTCTATTCAACCCTTTAATATCGGCATGATTTTTTTCCTTTGGTTTGTTATCCGTCCGGAAAGCATTCTTGTATATTTGTCCGATTTGCCGCGTTTGTTTTGTATTTTAGCTTGTTTGTGCGGCGTTGCCGTTGCGGTTATGCTTTACAACAGGGCTGAATTCAGCCGCAAGGCTTTGCATTTTCTATTGCCGTGCCTGATTGTATCATCTTTGTGCGATATACTTAATAAATATGCGATGAGCCTTGTTCCGCAAAGTCATTTGCTTTACGGAAGCTATTTTTATATCATGATTACCGGTGCGGTTTCAGGGTGTGCCGCTCTTATTGTTTATTTGCTAAAAGGCGGCAGGGGTAAAGAAGTGTTTGAAGCCCGAAATCTGCGTTACAGCTGGATAATATTGCCGCTTATCGGATCGATGCTTTTTAAAAATTTTGCAATGTTTAGCGCTTTTAATCCATCTTATGTCGGTGCGGTAAGTTATGTTTATATTATCTGGATTATGCTTTATAACACATCCTTAAGCCGGTTTGGCAAAAAAGCCGGATATTTGCGGATAAACCGCCGGGCGGCAATGCTTTTGGCACTTTCTGCCACCGGGCTGATCTTGTTTGCCCGCTGAATAACAAAACAGCCCAGATAAAATATCCGGGCTGTTTTAGGTGGCGGAGAGTACAGGACTCGAACCTGTGCATCGGTATTCCCGATGACGGATTAGCAATCCGCTGCATTACCACTCTGCCAACTCTCCATCGTGGTACGGATGTAATATTTATAGTATCTTTCAACCAACGTCAATAGGTTTTTTAATAATTTTTACAATTTATTTATTAACAATTTTCCAAAAAAAATACCTAAGATGTTTACATTTTGTTATCATTGGTTAATATACTTATATGAAACGAATTCTTCTTTATATGAACAGGGAATGTTTTTATCCTGTTGATTACTCAGAGCTGCCTTATAATTTTAATAAATATGGCGGCAATACGGGGAACAGGCTGTTTTGCCATGCTCTTGAAAAATATTTGTTGCAAGGGCAGGTCCCTTTTGATTATTTGAGTTCTGAAATGACGGTTGATCAGATTAATGCTGATTATGAATCTATTGTCTTTCCTTTGGCAAATATTTTTAGCATGAATAAAGAAGCTCAGGCTCAAATGGCTTATTATGCGGAAGTTTTTTCAAAATATAAAATACCCGTTTACGCTATTGGGGCAGGAGCGCAGGCTCGTTCATATGATGAATTAAAAGAATTAGCAACAAATTTAAAGCCAACAGCGTCTCCTTTTATCCGCGCTATATACAACACAGGCGGTCAGTTGGCTCTGCGCGGTTATTTTACGGAAGAAGTTTTGAATAGGATGGGTTTTCGGGACGCTGTTGTTACGGGTTGCCCGTCTTTATATCAAAATGGCAGAGAATTTAAAGTTTTAAATAACAAAGTTGAGGAAAAAGATTTTAAGCCTTTAGTCAATGGAACAATCCGTTATCTTGGAACAAGAAAGGTATCCGAGGCTTTTGACCAATATCCCTATAGCCTCTATTTGGATCAAGACCAATTTTTGCAAGTGTTATATGGAGCAGAATTAACAGATTATTCTTTAAAGGCTCTTTATGCCTTGGTTAAAAAATATTCACACAGAGGTATTATGCTTCTGGCACAAGACCGGATAAAACTTTTTGCGGATATTCCTCAGTGGATGGATTATATACGCAGAAATGCTAATTTTTCTTTCGGACAGAGAATCCATGGGAATATTATTGCCCTCTTATCTGGAATTCCGGCTGCAGTCCATCAGCATGATAGCCGTACGAGAGAATTGGCAGAGTTTTTTGATATTCCTGTTTTTAACGAATGGCGCAAAAACGACAGTTTATATGATATTTATCTAAAATGCGATTTTAACAAATTTAATGAATCCTTTAGCGATAAATTTGATAATTTTGAAAAATTTTTAAAAAACTGCAATATTGTTGATAATCTTAAAAAGCTTCAGCCTTTGCGCAATGATGAGTTTTATAGCTTTCCTCAGGTAGTTAATCAGGATTATTTTCAACGGCTAACCTCCATTTATCCCAGCTGCAGAATCAGGAAACATTTTCTGATACTGAAAAATGTTTATCGGCTGCTTGGCGCATTAACCGCCAATAAAAAGTTTAAGGATAAATCTGAGGCTTTGGAAATTTCTTAGCGTTTGATTTTGGTTTTGGCGTTTGCCACAGGGATGAATCCAAACAAGAGCCATTTTGTTTCGTTTGCTTTTTCTTTGATGGTCAGAAAAGGGATGCCGCCGAACAAAGATATTTTTTTAATTTTGGTGAGGGAGGCCTTAACAGCTGCCCATAATTCCGGGTTTTCTTTTCTGGCAAATTCCTTTATGCGGATATCGGCATCCTGCATTTTGCTTTTTTGAGAATTTGAGGTGTTTCCGCCATAGTTGCGGTAGCTGAAGAGGATTTCCGGAATGTTGGCGAATTTTGTTTTGGAAATCAGGCGGCACCACAGGGCATAATCTTCAGCCGGGGTATATTCGTCTTCATAATGAATGCCATTGTCAACCAGAACAGATTTGCGCAGCATAGAGGACGAGTGCGGCATGCAGCAGTTTAAAAGGAGTTCTCTCCGGATTTCAGAATCAGTTACCGGCAATTTTTTTATTTTGGTTTTCTTCTTTTCTAATGTCAGATGCCAGTTGCCGACCACGCCGGTATCTGGATGTTTGTCCAAATATTCGGCCTGCTTTTGCAGACGCTCGGGGAAAGATATGTCATCATGGTCAAAAATGGCAAGGTATTCGCCTTTTGCCATGCCTAACAATTTGTTTCTTGAGGCAGAAATTCCCATGTTTTCAGGGTTGCGGTGATAGGAAATCCGCTTGTCTTTGTATGATTTTATAATTTTTTCGACATTTTTATCCGGCGAAGCATCGTCTAAAATCAGGAATTCATAGTCTGTGAAGCTTTGCGCCAAAATGCTTTCAATTGCTTCTCTTAAGTAGCTTTCGCAGGTGTTGTAAACGGGCATTAAAACAGATATTTTGGGCACAAATTTTCTCCTGTATCCTCATGTGTTATTTTTACATGATAAATGCCGCATGCATTTTTACAACAAGAATTTTTGTTTTTACCTCTGGAAAAAAATTTATAATAAGCTGCGATAGGCATTGTATGAAAATATATTCTGTTCTATGATGCTTTTGTCCTTAACAAAAACAGGAGTGAAAATGAGCGATAAACCAAAAGCTGTTATCAGGCTGCAAGGCGGATTAGGCAACCAGATGTTTCAATATGCGTTTGGCTTGGCGCTGGCGGCAAAAGGAAGCGCGGAAGTCCTTTTTGACGGGGCAAAATACAGCCAGTCGGAAGCGCAACGCAAAAAATCTGACAAAAGGGCTTATGAACTCAAATATTTCAAGGCTGATGTCCGATTTGCCCCTGAGAGCCAATTGAAAAATTGGGTTAAGAAAAAAGAAAAAAACTTTTTTAAAAAATTTTTTCACTTTGTGATGGGGAAAAGCAGGCCGGCATTGTTTGAAGAAAAAGACTGCAGCGTTTTTTATCCTGAATTTTTTAATATTTGCAAAGACAGCTATTATACAGGCTATTTTCAAACGGAAAAATATTTTAGGGATAAACGAAACGCCGTTTTGCAGGCTTTTTCCTTAAAAAACCCCGTTAATTCTGAAAATGCGGCGATGCTGGATAAAATTAAAGGTGTGAATGCCGTTTCCCTTCATGTACGCAGAGGAGACTATCTTTTGGCAAAAAATCAGGCGCTTTTAGGTTTATGCAGCCTGGATTATTATAAAAAAGCCATTGATTATATTGCATCACGCGTTGAAAATCCGCATTTCTTTTTGTTTTCGGACGATATCCCGTGGGTGGAAGAAAATCTGAAATTGGATTATCCTTATACGGTTGTAGATATTAACAGCGGAGAAAATTCTTTTTATGATATGTGGCTGATGAAGCATTGCCGGCACAATATTATCGCCAACAGCTCTTTTTCCTGGTGGGGCGCGTGGTTGAACGAGAATCCGGAAAAGATTGTGGCGGCTCCTGAAAAATGGACTGTTGCTGCGGAAATAAGCGGCAAGGATATTATTCCTGAAAGCTGGATTAAATTATAAAATCCCTTGCAAAAATCTTGTTTTGTTTTAACATCTTTTCAGTTTAATAAGTAGGAGATATCAAATGAAAAAACTGATTTTGTCTTTGGTTGCGGTTTCTTTTTTGAGCGCTTGCGCCACAGATCCTTATACAGGTGAGTCTAAAGTGGCAAAAACCGCTTGGGGAACGGGAATCGGTGCTGCGGCAGGTGCCGGAATCGGCGCTTTGGTCGGCGGCAAAAAAGGCGCTTTGATTGGTGCAGGCGTTGGTGCGGCGAGTGGTGCCGGGGTTGGCGCTTATATGGATGTCCAGGCCAGAAAATTGCGCCAGGAATTGGTCGGAACCGGTGTTCAGGTTGCCCAGCAAGATGGCAGAATTTATTTGATTATGCCGGGAAACATCACATTTGATACGAATCAGGCAACGATTAAAGAAGGTTTCAAACCGGTTCTAAATTCTGTGGCTAAAGTTATCAAAGAATATAATAAAACAATGGTTCAGGTTTATGGTTATACGGACAATACCGGTTCAGCCGCGACAAACAACGCTTTGTCCCTGCGCCGTGCAACGGCCGTGTCCAATTATCTGCGCCTGCAGGGCGTTAAGGCTGACCGTTTGGTTGCCGATGGCTTAGGTTCAGAAAATCCGATTGCTTCCAATGCAACAGCCGCAGGGCGTGAACAAAACCGCCGCGTTGAAATTACATTGATTAATATGCAATAAACGAAAAAAATCAAAAAGGGCAATCTTTTTTAAGATTGCCCTTTTAGTTTTTAAAATATGTTCAAGAAGCCGGCGTTATTGGCTAAGTAAACTAATTAAACGCCATAGGGTGCTTGCAAAGTTTAAGCCGGCCAGGATAGCGCTGATTGTTCTGGATGTTTTTATGAGTTTTTTATATGCTTGCGAATATAACATGTTTTGTCTATTTTATATCTTCTTGTAAAACAGGACAGGGGTTTTAATATTCAGGGTAATGATTATATCTTTTGCAGTTCTTAATTAAGGCAAGGAGAAAAACATGAGATATATCACATTAAATACTGACGCGCAAATGCCTGTTATCGGCCTTGGCACTTGGCAGGCTGCGCCGGGAGAAGTTTATCAGGCTATCCGTTGGGCTATTAAGCTTGGCTACCAGATGATTGACTGCGCGGCGATTTATGGTAATGAAAAAGAAGCGGGGCAGGCGATACATGATGCTATTGCCGAAGGAGATACGACAAGGGAACGTTTGTTTATTGTATCAAAATTATGGAATGATTCCCATAATCCGGAAAATGTTTTGCCAGCAATAAAGCAGACTTTGACGGATTTGCAATTGGATTATTTGGATTTGTATCTGGTTCATTGGCCGATTGCCCAGAAAAAAGGTACGACTGTCCCTGAAAAAGATGAAGATATGATTTCCTTAAAAGATTTGCCTTTGGAACTGACCTGGGCTGAAATGGAAAAGATGCATCAGCAGGGGCTGGCTAAGGCTATCGGCGTTTCAAACTTCAGCAGTAAAAAGCTTCAGTCATTAATTGAAAAAGCAGAAATTGTTCCTGCGGTTAACCAGATTGAATCCCATCCGTTTTTGGTTCAAAAAGATTTGTTAGACTATTGCCAGAAACAGATGATTGCGGTTATGGCTTATTCGCCGCTTGGCTCACAGCATAAAGACAGTTCGGAAAAACGCCCGATTGCCGATGAGAAAATTATTGAGATTGCCAAAAAGCTGAATGCTTCTCCGGCACAAATCCTGTTGGCCTGGCAAATGGCACGCGGCGTTGCGGTTATTCCCAAATCTGTCCATCTTGAGAGGCTGAAGGAAAATTTTGCCTCTTTAGCCATAGAACTGGATGAGGACGATATGAATGCGATTTCAGCGCTTAATAAAGATTTTCGCTATATCAGCGGTAAGAGCTTTGCTTATGGCGATTATAGCGTGGAATCTATTTGGGATTAGACTGTTCCAGAATAAACCTTTTTAAAGCATCGGGATTTTCCCATTCAACGGCAATTTCCAAAACTTTAAAGTAAGGTTGCATTTCCTCTGGAATTTTAACAAAGTCTTTGGAGGTGGTGTATAAATCCGCCTCCATTTTTTCTGCTTCGGCAATTAAATTTTCTAATTCTTTGGGCGTGTAATAGTGGTGGTCGGCAAAGTCGCGGGTTTTGACAATGTTAAAACCGCAATCGGCAAGCGAATTGTAGAATTTCTGCGGATGGCCGATGCCGGCAAAGGCAATCACATTTTTTTTGCCGCCCTGCGGGCAAACCGGTTTGATTTTTCCTTTGAAAATGGTTTTCCCGATAAGCATGGCCGAAAGCTCGGAAGACGGTTCGCCTAAAAGGATAACAGCTTTGGTGCGCCAAAGTCCGATTTTTAGAAATTCGCGCAAAGGGCCGGCGGGAATACAGCGTTTGTTGCCAAAAGCCTGTATGCTGTCAATGACAACGAAGGAAACATCTTTATGCAATCCCGGGTTTTGAAACCCATCATCCATGATTATGCAGTCTGCGCCGTTTTCTGAGGCTCTGAATGCTCCAAGGTATCTGTCTTTATTGACAATTGTCGGCGCCGCCTGTGCCAAAAGCAGAGGTTCGTCGCCGGTTTCTTTGGCGCTGTGCTTTTGCGGATTGACTAAAACGTCTTGCAGCGTTCCGCCATAGCCTCTGGTTACAAAAAAAGGATTTTTTTTAGCTTCTTCTTTAAGCAATTTTGCAATAGATATGGCAACAGGGGTTTTGCCGACACCGCCGGCTGTCAGGTTGCCGATGCAGATAACCGGAATGCCGACTTTTTTTCCTTTTGTCAGCAAAAGCCGCAAGGCTGTTACGGTTCCGTATATCCAGCCTAAAGGTGCAAACAGGTTTGAAAAAAAGTTAATGTCTTTCCAAAATCCCGGTGTTTTCATTTAGATATATCCTTTAACTTTTTCAACAATGCCATCAAGAACTTTTGCTTCGCTTACCGCCCAATTATAAGCTAGAGAACGCCTGGCTTCCAAAAGTTCTTTGTTTGAAAGGAGCTGGGACAGGTTTTCAGAGAGTTCTTCAGTATCTAAAACCTGAATGAGGGCATCAGCCTTTTTAGAGCGGTTAACGACATCAGAAAAATTGTGCATATGGGGGCCGACCAAGACGGCATTGCGCATGCGGGATGGTTCTATAAAATTTTGCCCGCCATGTGGAATGAGCGAACCGCCAATAAAGGTAATCGGGCTGATGTCATACCAAATTCCCATTTCGCCGATGGTGTCGCCGATATAAATGTTTGTATCCGCAGAGATTGTTTCTCCGGCTGAACGCAAGGCGGATTTTATTCCGATGTCTTGCAGCTGTTTTTGTATTTCGGTGCCGCGTTGAGGATGTCTCGGGACAATGATTGTCAGCAGGTTTGGAAACTGTTTTTGCAGTTTTTTATGCATTTTGGCAATGCGGAGTTCTTCGTCATTATGCGTGGAACTGGCCAGCCAGAACGGCCTTTCTCCAATTTGCGCCAAAATTTCTTCTTTCTTTTCTTTATCAATAGGAAGGGGCAAGCCGGCGTATTTTAAGTTTCCGAGGCACGTGGCGTTTTTGGCGCCTAAAACCCGCAGCCGGTATGCGTCTTCTTCAGATTGCCCCAGGCAAAAGGTAAAACAGCTCAGAAGCTCTTTGCTGATAAAATCAAATTGCTGCCAGCGCTTGAAGGTTTTGTTTGAAATCCGCCCGTTAATCAGGATAAGCGGAATGTGGCGTTTCTTAATGCTGGAGAGCATGGCCGGCCAAAATTCCGATTCAAACCACAAGGCAACGTCAGGCTGCCAATGTTTGAGAAACCTTTTGGTAAATAAAGGGTTGTCTATAGGAATATATTGGTGAAAAGCCCTTTCGGGAAGCCGTTTTGCCATAACTTCCGCGGAAGTCATCGTACCTGTCGTAACCATAATATTTAAATCAGGGTAATTTTCAAGCAGCCTGTTAATTAAGGGCAGCATTGAGACAGATTCGCCGACGGAGGCACCATGCAGCCAGACCAGTTTTCCTTCCGGCCTTTTTATTTTAGGGCGGCCGATGCGTTCATTTGCGCGTTTTATGTCTTCTTTTCCTTTTTCTTGGCGTTTTTTGATGTATCCCCTGATAACTAAAGGATACATAATGCAAATGAGAATATTGTAAATGCGTATAAACATTATTTTAAATCCATTGTGTTTTTAGAATCCAGCAGTGCCGGCTTAACGGGGGTTCTGCCAACTGCCGTGTCAGCTTCATAATTTATGTTGTTTAATTCTTTTTCCAGATTGATGCGGCTTATTTCCAAATCATCTTCAGATGCGTTTTCGGGAAGCTTCATTCCTTCCGTTACCAGGCATACGCCTTTGGAAAAGGGAAGGGGAATCATCATCTTGTCCCAGGCTTTTTCAATGATTTTTGCGTTTGAAATGCTGTAAGTCATGCCAAAAATCGTTTTGCCGGTTTTGGAAGCATAATAAAGGGGGCTTTTGCCCATGTGCATACGCGGACCTCTCGGACCGTCGGAAATAATTGTAATCGCGTGCCCTTCCTGCAATGCGTGCATCAGACCGACGGCAGCGCCTTTAGCCCCGCGGTTGGTGGAACCGCTGATTATGCCGATGCCGAATTTTTGCAGAAAAGCGGCAATTAAGCGTCCGTCCTGATGGAGGGAAACCAGGGCATCCATTTGAAAAGCCGGGCTGTGCGCGTAATATTTTAAAAAGTTAGGCAGCATGAGCGCCCGTCCGTGCCAGGCGGTGAGAATGATGTTTTTTTCCTTTTCCCAGGTTTTAACCATATTGTCTACGCCCCGGATTTCCCAACGGGTTGTTTTGTAAACCAAAAGCGCGTAACCGTATATAATGCTGCTGATCAGCCATACGCAAAAACGGGATTTCAGTATATGGCGGAGGAATACCTTTAATTTGTGTTTGATTTGATAAAGCATCTTTTTCTTTTTTTACTTTGTTGTATTTGTTACGGCAATGCCAATGGTTTCGTTATCGGTGATAACAACTTCGCCGTGCCCGATTAATACATTATTGGCGTAAATATCAACATAATCGTTGATATCGCGGTCAAGTTCGACAACGGCTCCCCGGCCGAGCTTTAACAGCTGGTTTACGCGTAAATCAGCCGTGCCCAGCGTTACGGAAACCTCAACCATAATCTCTTCATTTGACCCTTGAAGTTTTTTATTCGTTACCATTAAAACAATTCTCCGTTTTCAGCCATATATTTTTCTGTATCATATATTATAAATTTTAAACTGCAAAATTAATTTATCAACTTATCATATAAAATAACAAGCCGGGAAATCTTTGTGGATTGTAAAATATTTGCGTTGCCCAAAATGCCTATTTGTGAAAAAACTAGTTCTGGCAGCTTGCAGTTTCAAAGATATTTTCTTATATATTAAGAGAACAAATTTTTAAGGTATGGGATTATGGCAGTGAAAAAAGAAAAATATCCGGTTCTTCCCTTAAGGGATATTGTGGTTTATCCTAAAATGATTGTGCCTTTGTTTGTGGGGCGGGAAAGGTCTATCCGCGCTTTGCAAGAGGTTATTGACAGCGATAAAAGCATTATCCTGGCAACACAGAAGGATGCTTCTGTCGAAGATCCGACGGAAGATGATATCTACCATATTGGAACATTGGGAACTATTTTGCAGCTTCTGCGCCTTCCTGACGGAACGGTCAAAGTTTTGGTGGAAGGGACAGAAAGGGTCAAAATAGAAAACTTTTTGAACAATGACGCTTTCTTGGAAGCCAATGCTTCTATCCTGTTGGCGCCCAAAGATAAAGATGATGAGCTGGAAGCTTTGGTCCGGGCTGTTTTGAGCCAGTTTGAGGAATATGTGAAGCTTTCAAAGAAAACGCCGCCGGAGGCCCTTATGGCGGTTAATCAGATTGAAGATTACGGCAAGCTGGCTGACACGATTGCTTCGCACCTGTCTTTAAAAATAGCCGATAAACAAGCTTTGCTCGAGGCTGCGGGGTTAAAAGAAAGGTTTGAAAAAATCTTAGGGCTGATGGATGGCGAAATTGCCCTGATGGAAGTTGAAAACCGGATTAAAAACCGCGTAAAAAAACAGATGGAAAAAAGCCAGAAGGAATATTACCTCAATGAGCAAATGAAGGCCATTCAAAAAGAACTCGGCGACGGCGATGAAGATTCTGAAATTGCGCATTATAATGAAAAGATTAAAAAGGCGCGCCTTTCTAAAGAAGCCAAAGAAAAAGCCCAGGATGAACTCCGCAAGCTGAAATCAATGAGCGGAATGTCTTCAGAGGCGACGGTTGTGCGCAATTATTTGGACACGCTGCTTGAATTGCCTTGGAAAAAACGTTCAAAGGTCAACAAAGATTTGAGCAAAGCGTTAGAAATCCTTGAGGCTGACCATTACGGGCTGGACAAGGTTAAAGAACGTATTGTGGAATATCTTGCCGTGCAGGCGAGGGCAGATAAAATTAAAGGCCCGATTTTGTGCCTGGTCGGCCCTCCGGGCGTGGGCAAGACTTCCCTTGGAAAATCCATTGCCCGGGCAACGGGGCGCAGTTTTATCCGCGCTTCGCTCGGCGGCATGCGCGATGAAGCGGAAATCCGCGGGCACCGCCGCACTTATATCGGTTCTATGCCGGGCAAAATTATTAAAGGCATGAAAAAAGCAGGTACATCAAATCCTTTGTTCCTGTTGGATGAGATCGACAAGCTGGGCAATGATTACCGCGGCGATCCGAGTTCGGCACTGTTGGAAGTTTTAGACCCTGAGCAAAATTCGTCATTCAACGACCATTATTTGGAAGTGGATTATGATTTGTCGGATGTTATGTTTGTAACCACGGCGAATTCTTTGGATATGCCCCAGCCGTTGCTGGACAGAATGGAAATTATCCGTTTATCCGGTTATACGGAAGATGAGAAGATAGAAATTTCCAAACGGCACCTTATTCCCAAGATATTTAAGGAAAATGCCGTTAAGGCCAGCGAGCTTGAGATTAAGGATGATGCCATCCGCGATATTATCCGTTATTATACCAGAGAAGCCGGCGTGCGCAATCTGGAACGCGAAATTTCTAAAATCGCCCGCAAGTCGGTTAAAGAGATTTTGCTTAACGGCGATAAAAAGCTTGTGGTTGATTCTAAAAACCTGGAAAAATATCTCGGCGTTATCAAGTACCGTTTTGGCGAAGCCGAAAGAGAAGACCATGTCGGCGTAACGACAGGTTTGGCTTGGACAGAAGTCGGCGGCGATATCTTATTTATCGAAGCCGTTGACATGCCCGGAAAAGGCGTTGTCAAACAAACGGGAAAATTAGGCGAGGTTATGAAAGAATCTATTGAGACGGCGTATTCTGTCGTTCGTTCTCATGCCAAAGATTTGGAAATTGATCCGGAAGTGTTTGAAAAAACGGATATCCATGTCCATGTTCCCGAAGGCGCAACGCCTAAAGACGGCCCTTCTGCCGGTATTGCAATGTATACGACGCTGGTTTCGGTTCTGACTAAAACCCCCGTACGCAAGGATGTTGCCATGACCGGGGAAATTACGCTGCAGGGCAGGGTTCTTCCCATTGGCGGATTGAAAGAAAAGCTGTTGTCGGCTTTGCGCGGCGGAATTAAAACCGTCCTTATTCCTAAAGATAATGAAAAGGATTTGGCTGAGATTCCGGATAATGTCAAAGAAGGCATGAAGATTATTCCGGTTTCGGAAGTTTCGGAAGTTTTGAAACATGCTTTGAATTATGACAAGAAGCCGAAGAAAAAGAAATAAGCCTTAAGCTTTGCATGGCGGAGACTTTGCGTAGCGGAGAATCGGAAACGGTTTTCCGCTTTTTCTTTTAAAAGAATCGCAGGGATTTTCTTGATTTCCCGATGATTCGCTGTGCATAAGCCTGTTTTTGCGGCTTTGCGTTGCAAAAAAGGCGGCTTTTTATGTGGAAAAGTCAAGTTTTCAGCGGAAAAGCAACGTTTTTATTTGACAGCGGAAGAAATAACCGCTTAAATTTTCTCATGACAGTAATTATTACAGTCATGTTGGTTTATAACTTTTATTTAGAGGGAGTCCTCACAGTGAATAAAAACGAATTGATTACTAGCATTGCTAGCGAAACCGGCCTTACAAAAACTGATTCTGCTAAGGCTTTGGATGCTTTTATTTCTTCTATCACCGGCGCTTTGAAGAAAGGTGATGAAGTTCGTTTGGTCGGTTTTGGTACTTTTGCAGTATCTAAGCGCGCAGCTACTACCGGCCGCAATCCTCGCACTGGCGCAGCTATCAAAATTCCGGCTCGCAAACAAGCTAAATTTAAAGCTGGTAAAGCTCTGCAGGATTCTGTAAACTAATTTAAGTTAAGAACCGGTTATCTGCCGGTTCTTTTTTTTAGTTTAAGACAATAAAAGCGAAATTCTTTTTTGGAATTTCGCTTTTTTGTTGGTTAAGCGGCTTGCGCCAGCATATCTTCGGGAATAATCAAGTCTGCTTCAACCGTGGAAGTAATGTCTTCTAATGAAAACAGCGGGTTGATTTCCTTTAGCAAAAGCCCATCCGGCGTTACTTCCAAAACGCAGCGTTCAGTAATGATTAAGTCAACTTCATGAGCCGCTGTCAGAGGCAAGGTGCACTTTTTCATGATTTTAATTTTATTCTTTGCAAGGTGCTCCATTGCGACGATAACCTTTTTTGCCCCGACAAGCAAATCCATTGCGCCGCCCATGCCCGGCACAAAGGCGCCGGGGACCATCCAGTTTGCGATATTTCCTTCCTCATCGACCTGCAAAGCGCCTAAAACAGTTGTATTGACATGCCCGCCGCGAATCATGGTAAATGACATAGCCGTATCAAAGAACACTGCGCCGGGGACTGTTGTTACAGGAAGGCCTCCGGCGTTTGTAATCCTTTCATTCTCTTCTCCGGGGCGCGGGGTGGGGCCAACGCCAATCATGCCGTTTTCAGATTGTATCATAACGTGGACGGAAGAGGGAATATAATTGGCGGCTTCCGTGGGTAGCCCGATGCCTAATGTAACATAATCGCCCTCATGCAGTTCTTTAGCCACTCTTTTCGCGATGATTTCCCTGATTTGTTCTTTGCTTAATTCCATTTTATTCATCCTGATGTCAGATAACGATATAATCAATAAAAATTCCCGGAATGGTTATCGTGTTGGGATTAAGGCTGTCTTCTAAAAATTCTTCAGCCTCTACGATAACCGTTTTTGCGGCGGTTGCCATAACCGTGTTAAAATTGCGGGTGGAACCTTCCAGATATACATTGCCAAACTTGTCAACTTTTGTGCCGTAAATAATTGCAAAATCCGCAGTAAGCGGTTTTTCCAGCAAATAGTCTTTTCCGTCTATGCTGATTATTTGTTTGTCTTTCGCAACAACAGTCCCTATGCCGGTTGGGGTAAGAATGCCGCCCAGGCCGGCGCCGCCAGCGCGAATCCTCTCCACCAGTGTCCCCATGGGGACGAGTTCGACTTCCAGTTCGCCGTCATGCAGTTGTTTCCCGGTTTCAGGGTTTGTTCCGATATGGGTAACAATCGCTTTTCTAATTTGTTTGTTGCTGATTAATTTTCCTCGGTCGTGCTCCGGATAAGATGTGTCATTGGCGATTAGCGTTAATCCGCCGGTTTTATATTCGGTAAGCGCATCAATTGTTTTTACGGGGCTTCCGCATTTAAGAAACCCGCCAATCATTATGGAGGAGCCGCTTTTAACTAATTTAGCCGCCTCTGTAGCTGTAATCTTTTTTTTCAAGTTTGACCCTTCTTTTACTGATTTGGCGGGCATTATAACAAAAAAATATGAAAAGTACAATATTAATAATAGCCCCGGACAAACGCTCTTCAGTTTATTGATATTAAATGATTTTCTAAAAAAAATGATTTTTATGGAATTTTTTGCTTGATTATTTATTTTTGTGAGTGTATAAACTCTCTTGTTAAACGGATGGGAGTTTAGCTCAGCTGGAAGAGCATCTCGTTTACACCGAGAGGGTCGGGAGTTCGAACCTCTCAACTCCCACCAATCAAAGCCTCCTTCGGGAGGCTTTTTTTTGTGTATAGATACCCCCCGGCTAGGCCGGGGGGTATCTTTTTTTAAATAAAAACGGTTTGTGAAAATCACCGGGGAGTTATGTAGATTTAAAATTTCCTTAACCTTCTATAAAGCAAAGGCGGATATTATTTCTATAATAGAAAATTGTTATTTATGGAGAAGGCATGCAAAAGATAGAGGAAGTTTTAAGCCATTACGGCGTGTCGGGGAAGGTCGTTGCAATTCATGAAGGCCCTTTGGTCAAGCAAATTGAATTTTTACCGGACCCCGGAACAAAAATGAAAAATATTACATCATCTCTTGATGATATTGCCCGGGAACTTGCTGCGCCGTCTTTGCGTTTGGAGGCGATTGAAGAAAACGGTACCATCGGTTTCGAATTGCCTGCCGAAACAATGAAAAGCGTAGATTTTCTTTCTTTGCTGCCATCTTCGGAATTTCTGGCGGCGAAAGGGGCACTGCCAATTATTTTGGGTGTGGATATTAGCGGGCGCCCTGTTATTGCCGATTTGGCAAAAATGCCGCACCTTTTGGTGGCCGGGACAACCGGTTCGGGAAAATCCGTCGGGCTTAACAGTTTTATCCTTTCTTTAATTGCAAAAAAGCAGCCAGAAGACTTGAAGTTTGTGTTAATCGACCCGAAAAGGATAGAATTTGGCATTTATAATAATCAAAAATATCTTTTAACGCCGGTTGTTACTGAAATGGGCGAAGCTTCTGCGGCTTTGTCATTATTGGCGGAAGAAATGGAACGCCGCTACGCTTTATTTGAAGAAAACCTGGTTAAAAATATTGGCGAATATAACGAATCTGCGGGGCATCTTCCTTATATCGTTTGCGTAATTGATGAGTTTGCCGATTTGATGTCTTATGATAAGAAAACATCCGCCATTGTCCAAAGGCTGGCGCAAAAAGCCAGGGCTGCGGGAATTCATCTCATTTTAGCGACCCAACGTCCCTCGGTTGATGTAGTAACCGGCGTTATAAAAGCTAATTTTCCGACCCGCTTGTCCTATAAAGTGGCAAGTGCTGCAGATTCCCGTACGATTTTGGATGCTGCCGGCGCGGAAAAGCTTATCGGGCGCGGTGATGCCTTATATTTGGCCGCTGATGGAAATTTGCAGAGAATACACGGCGCATATGTCGACAATGCCGGAATTGATAAGATCTTGGCTCCTTATCGGGCAGAAATCAAACCATTGAAGCTCAAAATGGAAAGTAAACCTGCCAATCAGAAAAGTGAAAAAAGCTTTTTTAGAAAAATGTGGGATTTTTGGAGTTCCCTACGCCAAAGAGACCGGAAAATGATTATAAACGGCATAATGTTTTTGGCAGGCTTTGTCAGCGGTAAAAAGAAAAGGAGATAGAAATGCATTTAATCATATTAGGGCTTTTGCTTTATGTCATATTTGCGGAATGGCGGAACATGAAACAAGCCGCCGCTTTGAAAGATTTGGAAAAGAAGCTTGAAAAATATAAAAAAGATAAAACATTATGGTACTCGGGCGTTTTGCCTGCGGCTGACAAAATGTGCCTGTTTGAAGAAGCCAAAGGCGGCTATGCCTTGTCCTCTTTGGATGATAAGCGCTGGCTTAAAAACGGAGAAGCCGATTTTTTGAAAATCAGCCGTTGGATTTATATTGACGACTTGAAAAATTTATAAGCTTGCAAAAATATTTTTAAAGGGATATCTTTTGGAGAAAGGAGAATATAAAATGGAAAATAAAGTTGCGGTTTTGGCGATTATTGTTGAAGACATGAATTCTGTTGAAGAATTAAATGCCGTTTTGCATGATTATTCTTCTTATATTATCGGCCGGATGGGAATTCCATACAGATGCAGGGGAATTAACGTGATCAGCGTGGCTTTTGATGCGCCGCACGATATTATCAGCGCTGTGGCCGGAAAAATCGGAAGGCTTAAGGGCGTCTGCGCAAAAACGGCTTATGCCGGCATGCCGGAAGCCGAATAGTATTTGTTAACTGACGGGGAAGTTTATTCTGACCCATAAGAGAAAGGTGTGGAGATGTATGATCCGAAATCTTCCAAAGCGGAAGAATTTATTTGCCATGAAGAAATTTTGGCCTCTATGGAATATGCCGAAAAAAACAAAAATAATTTACAGCTTATTGATGAAATTTTAGAAAAAGCACGTTTGCGCAAAGGGCTTTCCCATCGGGAAGCGGCTGTTTTGCTTGATTGTAACATACCTGAAAAAAATGCTGAAATTTATGCTTTGGCAGAACAGATAAAAAAAGACTTTTACGGCAACAGAATTGTCCTTTTTGCGCCGCTTTACCTTTCAAACTACTGCGTTAATGGCTGTGTTTATTGCCCATATCATGCTAAAAACAAGCATATTCCCCGCAAGAAAATGACGCAGGAAGAAATCAGGAAAGAAGTTATCGCCCTCCAGGATATGGGACATAAGAGACTGGCTTTGGAAGCCGGGGAAGATCCGGTTAATAACCCGATTGAATATATATTGGAATCCATCAAAACCATTTACGGAATTAAGCATAAAAACGGCGCCATCCGCCGCGTAAATGTTAATATTGCAGCAACGACGGTCGAAAATTATCGCAAATTGCATGAAGCAGGTATCGGAACCTATATTCTTTTTCAGGAAACATATAATAAAGAATCTTATGAAAAACTTCACCCAACCGGGCCAAAGCATAATTATACCTGGCATACGGAAGCTATGGACCGGGCGATGGCCGGCGGCATTGACGATGTGGGCTTGGGCGTTTTGTTTGGCCTGGAATCATACCGTTACGAGTTTTCAGGAATTTTGATGCATGCCGAACATCTTGAAGCAGCCTTCGGCGTTGGCCCGCATACGATTTCAGTGCCGAGAATCCGCCGGGCGGATGACATTGATCCTGATGCGTTTGATAATGGCATTGACGATGATACTTTTGCAAAGATTGTTGCCTGTATCCGTATTGCGGTTCCTTATACCGGAATGATTGTTTCCACAAGAGAAAGCCAAAAGACAAGGGAGCGGGTTTTGCATTTGGGAATATCCCAAATCAGCGGCGGTTCAAAAACAAGCGTCGGCGGTTATAGCGAACCAGAACCGGAAGATGAGAGCTCTGCCCAGTTTGACATCAGCGATAAACGTACATTGGACGAGGTTATTAAATGGCTGATGGAGATGGGATATATCCCGAGTTTCTGTACGGCTTGTTACAGGGAAGGGCGCACAGGCGACAGATTTATGGAATTATGCAAAAGCAAACAGATTCAAAACTGCTGCCATCCCAATGCTTTGATGACACTGAAAGAATATCTGGTTGATTATGCCAGCCCTGAAACCAGAGCAATCGGCGAAAAACTTATTCAGTCGGAACTTGGCAGCATTCCCAAGGAGAAAGTTAAAGAAGTCGTTATTGACCGCCTGGGCAAGATTGAGGATGGCAAACGGGATTTCTATTTTTAGAGAGGAAACATGATTAAGCGTTTTTTTACAATGTTTTGCCTTTTAAACCTGGCCGGCTGCGCATGGTTTCAAAACCGGACAAACGGTTTGGCACTCAGTGCGGCCGCTAAAGAGGATATTAAAAATATTGTATTAAGCTTAAACATGCTCAAAACGGAAATCAGATACGATTATGAAAAGGGCCGGAATGTGTCAAAAGGCATCATCTCCGGCCAGCCTTTCGGCTTTTTACCTTGGAATGTTGGCAAGGTTAATGAGCGGAAATTTTTTATAGAAGTCGGAGAGCTTAGCTATTTGCAATGCGAGGGGCTGCTGGAATCCAAGACAGAAGCGGTTTCTGTCAGCGTTAACGGCATTCCTGATGGCTGGTGCGATAATGAAAATGTTATCCGCTGGATATTTAAACGTTAAAAAAAAGGCCTCTGAAAACAGAGGCTTTTTTTTTTCAATCTTCAAATTTATTTGGATTTTTTAGAAGATGTTTTTTTGCTTGTCGTTGTAGACTTAGAGCATTTTTTCAAAGAAGTGCTGCTGCAAGAAGATGACTTCAGGCTGCCCTTTGTATTGATATTGTTATAGCTGTTGGAGAGCTGTTGAATAGCCAGGTTCCAGTCGCTGAGGCTGCTGTTGGACTGGCAGCCGTTGTTTTTCCAAATGTAGTAAGCCGCTTCACGAATTGCGTTTTCATCAAAATTAGAAAATTTGTTCATAGGAATCTCCATTTAGTAAGTTAATTAATTCGTTCTGAAAATTATAATCAATAGTTTAAAAAAATATTAAATACTTAAAATAAATCCAATAAAAATCATGATGAGCAAAAGGGCACCGCACAAAATTATCCAAGGGGAGGATTTTGTTGTTTGGCGGAGTTTCCAGTCCGCGGCAAAAATGCCTAAATAGCTTACCAGGAACGCGGCGCTTGAAAGGTTTACGATAGAACTGAAATCAAATAAAAAAGTGGCGGCTAAAATTATGCTTATTGTCAGCAAGTTTCCGTAAGTGCCGTGCTGCCAAAATTTAACCAGATATATTTTAGGCATTGCACCGTGTTCCGCTAAAAATTTATTTATGCGGAAAATGCTGAAATATGTGGCATTTGTGCCGGTAATAAAAGCAATGAAAGCCGCCATTGAAACAAGAACATAGCCCGTTTTTCCGAGAATCTGCCGAGCAACCAGCGCAATTGCCGTGTCCGGGCTTTTATCAAAAATATTTTGGGGAATATAATGCAATACCACATGTGTCAAAGCAAGATACAGAGCCATAACGGCGGCAAGTGTCAGAAAAATTCCCCAGGCAATGGTTTTCGCCGGATTTTTAACATCCGCTGAAGCATTGGTTATAACGCCGTAACCGGCGTAGGCAAAAAAGGTTATGCCAATGCTGCGCCAGAAATCCAATTTATGCGGAGAATCCTTTGCAAAATGATAAGCTTCATCCGAAGAAAAATATGCCGCAGCGATTAAAACAACCAGAATGCCGATTTTAAGGGCGACAAGAAGCGTTTCGATTTTTCCGACATCTCCGGCGCCCAGCATATTGACAACTCCCAAAGAAACAATTAAAACGCCGCCAAAAACATTTACCCAAAGCGGGGAAGGCGGAAGCCCGTCAAAAAACTCCGAAGCGTATATTCCAAACGATTTTGCCATCATTGATATGGAAATGGCTGAGGTTAAAACATAAATAAAAGTCAAGCCGTTGGCAATCCAGGGAGACTTGAACGCTAAATGGAAGTAGTCGGTCAATCCGCCGGAATTCGGGTATGCGCCGGCTAATTTTGCATATGAATATCCGGAAAATAACGCTGCCACCCCGGATATGACAAAAGCCAGGTAAGCGAGGTTTCCGCTTAGCAAAACAACTTGCCCCAAAAGTGCAAAAATCCCCGCCCCGACAATGGAACCAATGCCAAGGGAAACAATATCTGTTAAATTCATATCATATTTGCGCTGCATTTCTTTCTCCATTTTCCATATAGCTCCCATTTTCTGCCTTTCAAGTTTCCTGATTGACTTTTGCCGGCTTTCGGAATAATTATGAGGCAATTAGGGATAAGGATAAAAAAATGCAGAAAAAAGAACTTTTGGCTCCGGCCGGAGATATTGAAGCAGGCTATGCCGCTTTGCATTATGGGGCAGATGCGGTTTATCTCGGGTTGCAGCAGTTTTCGGCAAGGGCGACGGCCGTCAATTTTGATGAAACGGCACTTGACCATTTTACGGCTTATGCGCACAGCCTTGGCCGTAAGGTTTATGTTACGATTAACACGCTTATTCAGGAATGCGAGCTGGCTGATTTGCTTAAAAGCCTGGATATGTGTTCAAATTACCATGTGGATGGCATCATTGTTCAGGATTTGGGTGTTGCCGGAATTATTAAAGAAAAATATCCGGAACTGGAACTCCATGCCAGCACGCAAATGGCTGTCCATAATAAAGAAGGCGCCTTGGCTTTGCAAAAATTCGGATTTAAACGCGTTGTTTTGGCCAGAGAGCTCTCTTTGCGCGAAATCCAAGAAATTTCTGCGCTGCCGGGTTTGGAAACCGAAGCGTTTATTCACGGAGCCTTGTGTTATTCATATAGCGGATTATGTTTGTTTTCGGCATTGGAATATGGAAAAAGCGCAAATCGCGGGCAATGCCTTTATCCCTGCCGTTCAGAATTTGCGGGAGATGACGGCAAAGGGCATTATTTTTCTATGAAAGATATGGCGCTGCAAGGAGATATTTTGAAGATGCCGGTTACGTCCCTGAAAATAGAGGGGCGCAAGAAAAATGCGCTTTACGTGGCGGCCGTTACGGATTATTACCGGCATATTTTAGACGGACGCGGCTGGGATGAGAAAAAAGAAGAAAACATCCGCCAGATTTTTTCCCGCCCTTGGTGCAAATTCCATTTTAACGGCAAAGATAAAAATATTACCGACCGTGATTTTGTGGGACATCGCGGATTGCCTATCGGGCAAGTTCAGCAATACACGGGAAAAAGCATCATTTTGAAAACGGCGCATGAAATTGCCCGCCATGACGGTATACAAATTGATGTTCCGGGGAAGGAAAAGCCTTTTGGTTTTTCTTTGCTTAAGCTAAAAGTCAAAGGGAAAGACGCGTTTGAAGCCGCAGCCGGAGAAAATGTGGAAATTACCCTTCCACCCAAACACCCGGCTTTGGATTTTGGAGCCGCCGTTTATTTGTCATCTTCCAGCAAAGTTAAAGGCAGTTATGATTATGCCAAACCACGCCTTCAAGAATTTAAGGCCCGGGAAGGGCTGGATGTTGTGGTCGATATCCGCCCAAAAGAAGTTCTGGCGCGTGCAAAGGGTGTTTCTTATTCTGTTTCAGGCGATTTTGCCCCAGCTCAAGATGTGTCTAAAACGTGTGAAGCTGTTGAAAAATCTTTTTCTAAAACCGGAGAAACGCCTTTTGAACTTGGGCGCCTGGAAGTAAATAACCCGGGCGGGCTTTTTGTTCCGGCTTCCTTGCTGAATAATTTGCGCAGAGGCTTATATGCTGCGGTCAGCCGCGATAAAAAGCAGGCAGAGCTTCCCGTAAGCCTGCCGGTTGCCCATAAGCCGCGAAAGCCGCTAATAAAGGTTGACAAGGCAGAATATCTCTCTTTGCTGAATTTGGATGATTTTGAAGAAATTCTCTTTTTAATGGATTTGGAAACGTCTTTGGCAGATTTATCCGCAATTCCTTTTGAAAAATTAAGAATTGCGCTTCCTGCCGTATGCCGTGATACGGAGAAATGGCGCCGGCGCATAAATGAATTTGCCGCGGCTGGCATAACAAAATGGGAAATTGCCAATTATTGGGGGCTTGAGGCTTTGCCTGAAGGATGCGATATTTCTTTTGACGCGCCTTTATACATGTTTAATTCGCAAGCCGTTTTACAAGCCAAAAACATGGGCGCCAAAAGGGTATGCCTTCCGATAGAGGCTTCCAGGCAAAATTTGAGCGCCGTGGCTGAAAAATCCTGCTTGCCGGTTGTTTTCTGCATTTATCAGGATGTGCCTTTATTCACCAGTGCCGTTTGTATCCGCAATAATCCCTGTGCCTCTTGCGACAGGAAGGAAAAATGGATAAACCTCAGAAAAGACGGAAAATTTTATCAGGCTCTTTCAAAAAATTGCCAGACGATGCTGTTTGAAAAAGAGGCGCTTGTTCGTGAACCTGATATTAATGCCGATTTTTACCGGTTAGATTTTTGCTATAAAAAATATAAGCCGGAAGAAGTCCTAGAAATTGTCAGAAGGTTCTTTTAACAATTCATCTACAAAAGCGGGAACGGTTGTTCCTGCTTTTCCATATATATGCTTGTCAAAATACCAGTTGTTAGAGGTTTCTTCCAAATTAAACTCATATGTTTTAGCACCGCAAATCTTGGCAATGCGTACAAAGTCGGCTGCAGGGAAAACCACGCCGGAAGTGCCGATAGACAGGAACAAGCCGCAGTTTTTAAGCAATTCATCAACCTTGTCCATACAGAGTAAATTTTCTCCAAAGAATACAATATTCGGTTTCATCATTCCCTGGATTTGGCAATGGGGACAGACGGTTTCCGTGTTTACGTCGCCAAAAGTTTCTAAAACCTGCCCACAGTTTAAACAAACGGCCTGGTTGATTTGCCCGTGGATATGACAGATGTTTTGGCTTCCGGCCTTTTCATGAAGCGTATCGACATTTTGGGTTATGATGTGAACTTCGCCCGGATATTCATTTTGCAAACGGGTTATGGCCAGATGCGCCGCGTTCGGCTTTGCCCGGTTCAGTTCAGGCTTGAGTTCGTTATAAAAATCATGCACATATTCAGGGTTGCGCTCAAAGGCTTCTATTGTTGCAACATCTTCCACAGGATGGTTATTCCATAATCCGTTTGAGCTCCGAAAGGTGGATAATCCTGATTCTGCAGAAATTCCTGCACCGGTTAGAATGACAATTGCTGGTTTTGGCATGCTGTTCCGCTCCTATTTAGCCTTTTTTAATCTCTTTAGGCTATTAACATATAAAATAGTAAATTTTGAGTAAAACAACATGACTTACAAAGTGATATTTATTGATTGGTTTAACACGCTTAGCTCCTCGCTTTTTTATGATAACTGCGGGGAAGATGATTTGTGCGGCTATTTCAGAAAGCATACGTTCCAAGACAATGAAGAAATGCTTGAAGCATGGCTGGTCGGGAAAAAAAGCCGCGTAGATGTCGTTTCTGCTTTTGCCAGGAATAAATCCGAACAAAAAAAGGCACTGTCTCTTTTGAAAAAAAGCTGTGAAAACATGACGTTTGACCGGGAAACCTATTTGCCGCTCATTCAAAAAATCAGAAAAAAAGGCGTTAAGGTTGTTATAGCGACAGATAATATGGATGTTTTTACAGATTATGTTGTTCCGGCATTAAAGCTCCGCAACTATTTTGATGAAATCATCTCTTCCAATATTCTCGGCTGCCAGAAAATGGATATTGAAAACGGGAAATTAATATTTTTTGACAGCTTTTTGAAAAACAATAAAATTTCCTATAGCGAAGCTTTGGTCATTGACGATAGTTTTCAAACATCTATCAGCTGTCAAAAATGCGGGTTGCCGGTTTGGCCGGTAAAAAAAGCGGAAGATGTGGAATATATTTTAAGAAAGCTTGCGGAAGAGATTTAATTCAACTAACATTTTCCTTATTAGATGTAAGGAGAATGATATGTTTTGGAATAAGTGGTTTGAGCCTAAGGCTTTTAATCAGGGATATCTGCCGGAAAAAGACGGGCATAAAGTTTATTTTGCAGAATACGGAAATCCGAGAGGCTTTCCGGTTTTGGTTCTGCATGGCGGTCCGGGCGGCTGTTTCAAAGCAAAACATGTTAAAGTATTTGATTTAAAAAAATACCGGGTTATCGGGTTTGACCAAAGGGGATGCGGAAAATCGCACCCGTTGGGGCAGTGGCAAAAAAATACGGTTCAAGATACGTTGGATGATATTGACCGTTTGCTCGAACATCTTGAAATCTATGAAAAAATCATTATCCGCGGCGGTTCTTGGGGTTCTACTTTAGCACTGCTTTTTGCTGAGAGGCATCCTGAAAAGGTCAAAAAACTTTTGCTTTCTCAGATTTTTCTGGCCGATGAAGCAAGCAAAAAATGGGAAGAGGAGGGCACGACCTGGTTTTATCCGGATATCTGGGAACAAATAAAAAGCAAAGTGCGCGGCGGTTACAGCGTTGGCGAATATTATGCGCGGCTGATTAATACGGGTGAAGCGCAAAAACAGATTAAAGCGATTTCATATTTGGGCAGCTATGAAAGAATTTTAGGAAGTTTGGATCCTAAAATAGAAAATAAAGCAATAGATGAATATATTGTTGCAAGTAACAGAATATACATAAATTATCTCGCAAACTCTTTTTATCTAAAAGAAAATCAAATTATGAAAAATATCAAAAAAATCTCTTCTGTGCCAACGCTTATTGTCCATAACCGGCTTGATTTTGTTTGCCCGCCGGAGGGGGCTTTCCGGCTGCATAAAGCGTTAGCCCAATCACGTTTGGTTATCGTTCCGGACAAGGGGCATGTCAGCAAGAAATTATATCAGGCGATTGCTAAGGAAATAAAAAAAGAGTTGGAGAATTAGCAATGGATTTTTATATCTTTCGCCATGGGCAAAGCACGTATAACCTGGCAGGGCGCACGCAGGGGCAGACAAATGCTTCCGTTTTGACGGATCAGGGAAAAGAGCAGGCACGGAAAGTTGGGCAAAAGCTTGTTGGAAAAGGAATTGGGCTTTTAATTACATCTCCCTTAACAAGGGCTGTGCAAACAGTTAATTTGGCTAATGAATATCTAAAGCTTCCCATTGTGGAAGACAAGCGTTTTATTGAAGTCAATGTTGGGGAGATCGAGGGGCTTCATTATACGGAAATACAGGAAAAATTCGGAGAAAAGTACCAACAATGGCGAAGTTCGTCTCCGCTTTATGAAGATATTAAGTTTGAGGGCGGCGAAACCAAAAGACAGGTAAGAGAGCGCGTTTTTTCAGGGTTGAATGAATATGCGGAAAATAAAAGCTATGCCGCTATTGGAATATCTTCCCATGGCATTATGTTAGAGCAGGTGCTCTTATCGCTTAATCATAATAATGTTAAAGTTGAAAATGGCGCTGTTTTGCATATTGAAAATAAAAACGGGCAATGGCTGTTTAGGGAGTTGTTTTGATGATAAATAATAATGATGTTTCCCAACAAGTTGAAAATGCTTATTTTATAATGCTTTCTCTTTGTCGTGAACTGTATCTGTGCGTTGGCCGTAATCCTGAAAAATCTGAGGAATATTTGGCAAAAACGGCTGCACTGAAAAAAGATATGCGCTATTTGGATAAGCCGCAGCTTATCGCAAAAGCACAACAGGTTTACGCACCACAGTTGAAAAAATTGTTAGGAAAAAAAATATGACTGATTTAAAACGTTTTGAATTAGATGAAGCACAACATCAGAAATGGTTTGAAGATGTTATTCTTCCTCAATTTGCAGAAGGGAAAGAAACTGCAAAAGTTCCAACTTTTGTTTTACTTACAGGACAGCCTGGCGCTGGAAAAACTTATTCTTCCTTCAGATATGCGCAAAGTATGGAAAGTGAGCCCATCCGTTTTGGCGCTGATGATTTAAGGCTGCTTTTGCCTTATGCAATGGATGCTATGAGAGAGGATGAGCAGAATTACCCATTTTTAACTAAAAAAGATGCCGGATTGGCAAGGGAAAAGCTTGTTGATTATGCACTTGCTCATAAAAAGAATATTTTGGTGGAAAGCATCCTTGCTAATCCTGAAGATTGGAAAATGGGAACATTGTTAAAAGCTAAAAAAGCAGGCTACAAGGTTGAATGCGCCGTTTTAGGCGTCCATAGGCATTTAAGCGAAGTCTCTATATTTTCCAGATATGAAGAACAAAAAGCAATTACAGGCTATGGGTTCGCCCCTACTTTGGATGTTCATGACAAAGCTTATACGCTTCTGCCGGATATAACGGGAAAAATGTTGCAAAACGGCATTGCTGATGCTCTAAGCATTTATAACAGAGAATTTAAATGCTTTTATGACAGCAGAGTCGAAAAAGGGCAATCTCCCCAATTGGAAGTGATGAAAGCTATTGGACGGTCAAGAAACAGCTCTCTTAATTATGATGAAATGTGCAATGTGGCAGTAAAATGGGATATGGTGCTTGAAAGTATGGCAAAACGTGGCGCAAGCAGAGATGAAATAGAAAAAGTCCAAATGTTAAAGGCGAATTTTAAGAAAGATACGGCTATTTGTTTTACTCCGGCTTATCGTTATAATTTTAAAGGAAAAGAGTAGAATAATGCTGGATAAAAATTTTACGGCAGTTTTGCTGGAAGAGGCTTTATCACAAGGCGGAGATTTTGCGGAAGTCTTTATGGAAAACAGTTTTTCCGGCAGCCTTGTTATTGGCGAAAGGCAAATCAAAGAGGCCGCATCTTCTATTGATAAAGGCGTCGGTGTAAGGGTTTGCAAAGGCGGTGAACTGCAAAGCTATGCATTTACAAACCGCTTGGATAAGGACAGTTTAATCAAAACAGCCCGCCAAGCAGCTGCCGGTATTAATGAAAAGAAACAAAATATACATTTTAACCTGCAAGAAAATGAATTGGCCTCTCCACATATCATTTTGAAAACGCAAAAAGATATTTCAAAAATGCAAAAAGCGGACTTGCTTCGGGATGTTTCGGAACGCATTTACGCGGCTCATCCTTCCATTATTCGGACGGATGGAAGTTATCTTGAGGAAATTCAAGAAGTTACGATTGCAAATTCAAACGGATTATGGATTAGCGACAAGAGGGAACGTACAAGATTTTCTATAAGTGCCCAAGCTCAAAAAGGCGACAGAAATGAGTCTGCCGGGGAAAATATTGGCGCTTTAAAAGGGTTTGAATTATATGACGGCTGGGACAAGGATGAATTTGCAGCACAGATTGCCGAAGCAGCCATCAGGAAGCTTGAAGCACGCAATTGTCCGAGCGGAAAAATGCCGGTGATTATCAACAACAAGTTTGGCGGGGTTATATTCCACGAAGCCTGCGGGCATGCCCTTGAAGCAACGGCTTTGGCAAAGAGGGCTTCTGTTTTTCAGGATAAGCTCGGACAGCAGATTGCTTCTCCGCTTGTGTCTGCCGTTGATGACGGAACAATTCCGAATGCCTGGGGAAGCCAGACAATCGATGACGAAGGATTGAAAACACAGCGCAACCTGTTGATAAAAGACGGGATTCTGACGGGCTACCTGATTGATTCTTTTAACGGGAAACGGCTCGGATTGGCGCCAACCGGCAGTTGCCGCCGGGAAAGCTACCGTTATGCGCCGACATCGAGAATGAATAACACTTTTATCTTAAACGGAACTTCTACATTGGAAGAAATGATTGCCGCAACAGATTATGGCCTGTTTGCTTCTAAAATGTCCGGCGGTTCGGTTAACCCGGCAAGCGGCGATTTTAACTTTTCTGTCGATGAGGCTTATATTATCGAAAAAGGCAAAATAAAACAACAGGTTAAAGGAGCTAAGCTTATTGGCAAAGGAAGCGAGATCCTGAAAAATATTGATATGGTTGGCAACAATTTAGGGCTTGCCTGCGGTATGTGCGGTTCTGTTTCGGGATCTGTTCCTACAACTGTCGGCCAGCCGGCAATCAGAGTTAGCGAAATTTTAGTCGGAGGTCAAGAATAATGCTTGCTGACGAGTTTATTGAAAAATTGTATGCGGCTTGTAAAAGTGAAAATATTGGCAAGTTTCAAATCAAATATTCATTTTCTGCCGAAGAATTTTTAAATGTGTTTGACGGGCAGATTTCTTCGCGTGAAAATTCTCAAGAGCAGCTTTACCTTCTTGAAATATCTAAAAACGGGAAAGTCGGGCGTTTTGGCATTAGCTCTCCCGATGAAGGCGATATTCCTTTTATAATCTCTCAGGCAATGGAAAATGCATCGCTTATTGATGATGCCGATGAAAACTTTTTCTATGACGGGAAGGGGGAATATCCTAGGGTTTTGCCTTATGCGCCCTTGGCAGATAAGCTTAACAGCCTGAATAAAGAAGATTTTTTGCTTGCCGCAGAAAAACGCGCTTATCAGAATCCTTTAATTGACAAGGTTATCCGCTGCTCTTACAGCAGAAATTATGGGCGGTCGTCCATTTGTAATTCTTTAGGGCTAAAACAAAGCAAAGATTTTGATTCTGCAAGTGCAGGCATATATTTATCGGCTAAAAAAGGCGATGTCGTCAAGACAGCCGGTGAATATGTTTTCTTTGACAAAGCAGAAGACTTTTCTGTTGAAAACTTTGTGGATAAAGCTGTTGAAAAAGCTGTGAAAAGATTAGAGACAATTAATAAAACTATTGAAAATCAATATGTTGTTTTGTCTCCTCGCGCATTTTCCAGCTTGCTTCCCAAAATTGCATCTTTATTTTCTGCTAAAGCTGTTCAGGATAAAAAAAGCCGTTTATGCGGCAAATTAGGGCAAAAAATAGCGGCAGATAATGTTACTATTATCGACAATCCCTTGTTGGAAAAAGGCTTTGGAACAGCTGCCTATGACAGCGAAGGCATTCCGACCATATATAAAGAAGTTATAAAAAACGGCATATTGCAAACGTATCTTTATAATCTGAAAACAGCTCATAAAGACGGTGTCAAATCTACAGGAAATGCTTCAGGAACAGGGATTGGCGTTGGAAATTTTTATCTTAAGCCTGGAGAAGCCAGCCAGCAAGCATTGTTAGACAAGGCGGGAAATTCTATTTGGATTGAAAGCTTAAACGGATTGCATGCCGGGTTTGATATTGTTTCAGGCGATTTTTCTTTTGGTGCAGAAGGTTTTGAGATAAGCCGGGGAAAAATCGGCGCAGCATTGGAACAATTTACAATTGCCGGCAATATTTATCAATTGCTGACGGATATTGTTATGGCTGGGGATGATTTAGAATTTTATGGTTCAAAATTTGGTTCACCATCTGTTTTAGTCAAAGGGTTAAAGGTTTCGGGAGAGTAAATGGGCTCTCAGAACGCGCTCAGTGTTGTTTGCCATATAAATTCAGGCTGAGCGCTTTCTAAATGGCCGAAATCAGCTTATTAATTTTATTCGTTTTGCGAATATTATCTATAATATATATTATGCGACAAAAGTATATTATCACACAGGGCACTTCTTCTCTATGCTATTCAAGGGCTAATGCGCTGTCCGCCTTTGTTTTCTTCTTAAAATCATGGTGCGCTTATAATTTTACGCCATTATAAAATATGACTTGCGACAGGATTGAATTTAATCTGTCAATTTTGTTTCTAATCTTCTCTCGCAATATATTTAGGCGGTATAATTCCGCCCTTGATGACAAGCAAATAATATGGAACAACCGTAAATCTCAAGCCTAATTTTTCATCGCATGCTGACCAATCGACCGGAAATGTGCCTATTTCATCAACAGAATTTAACTTTACCAAGATTTCATCGCAATTTTGCAGTAAGTCCTTATCTAAATCTGGTTTGAGTGCCGGTGAAATATAAACGGCTTCAATCAGCCCGTCCCTTTGCAAGGCGTCTACATCTATTGAAAATAAATCGGCATTTTCAATAAAAGGCTTGAACATATTTATACTTTTTTCAGTCCATTTTATCGGCTCTGAAAATCCCCGAATGGCCCGACTGCGCCCTTCGAAGCAGTTTTCCATCCATTCAACTATTTTTTCATGTGTCGTTTCGCTGCCGGTTCTTTTATAATAATAACGTAAATCAGCTTGGGGATTGCATGCAAATGACAAGATGCCTTCCTGTAAAGCGGTATTTCCCTTTGATATGTAATGGTAAAGCTTCATTTTTTCTTCCTGATTATAAAAAAATGGCTCGCTCCGGAGCCATTTTTCTGATTATAAGCTTATCCTCTGAAAATAACACGGACTAAATTTATAAAGTAAGCAATTGTTAAGAAAGCAAAAGCCATCATCAGCGTGCTTTCTATGCCAATGCTGCTGTTGTGCCAAACAAGCCACTGAACCAAAACTGCGTCAATCAATCCGCAGATTACCAAGCTGAGCCAATAGCGCTTGCCGGTTGCAACAAAGGTAAAAATCAAAGCCGGAACGGCAATCCATACATTGCGCATCAAGCGGATTGTCTTATCCACGAAGTTAATGATTTGAGGAATGTTTAGGATATAACCGGCCAAAATAACACAAATGGCTACGGCCAAGATTAAAAAATAAGTTTTTTTCATTTTATTTTCCTTTCTGTTAAATTATCTAAAACTTCAAGAATCAAAGGATGCTGCTTGGCATGATATAACCAGTTTCGGCAATTTCCAAGAAATTCGGGAATTAATTGCACAGGAGAACGCTGATTTTTATCATAATAGGCTGCCTGCATAACACATTCAATTTTATCAAGGCCTTTAACAAAGCGCGCTTCAGGCGTGATTTGCGCTTCAAATTCATTAAAGAGCTCTAAAAATTCTGAATTACCCAGCTCCCTGCTCAACCTTTGCGCAGCTTCCCTTTCCAACCGGGGCTTGTCAGCCAGGTTTGCATCGCAAGGCGTTATGTCTCCGGCATAAATTTCTTGCAAATCATGAACAATGGCTAATTTTAAACATTTTTCCTTATCCAAATTATCCGGCGTAAGCAAAAATGCCAGCAGTGCAACGCCAAAGCTGTGATCTGCAACAGATTCCGGAGAAGAAACATTCCTTTTACACCATCCGGAGCGTTTTAAATCTTTAAATTTTCCGATAATATCAATAAGTTGTTCCATTATAATGACGCCTTTATTAATTCCCGGGTATATTTTTCCTTGGGATGCTCAAAAACTTCATCTGCCGGCGCTTTTTCAATAAAATGCCCGTCTTTCATAACAGCAATAGTATCGGAAAGTGATTTTATGGCCTGCATATTATGGGATATGAAAACATAAGCAATATTTCTTTCCTTTTGAATTTGCTGCAATAATTTTAAAATCTGTATTTGAATGGTTACATCCAGCGCTGATGTTGGTTCGTCCAGTATTAAAATTTCAGGTTCAACAATCAAGGCTCTTGCAATGGCAATCCGCTGCCTTTGTCCGCCGGAAAATTCATGGGGATATTTATTGACCGTTTCATTAGACAGCCCGACTTCTTTCAACACTTTCATTATCTTTTCCAGGCGTTCCTTTTCCGTTAAATCCGGAAAATGCACCAGCAGCCCCTCGCCTATGATTTCAGCAGCGCTCATCCTCGGATTTAAAGAGTTAAACGGATCCTGGAATACAATTTGAACTTTTCTTCTTAGCTCTTTGTTTTTGTTGTTATATTTTATTTCCTTCCCTTTTAGGAATATCTTCCCCTCATAGGGTATCAGGCGGCTTACGGCCAAAGCCAATGTGCTTTTTCCGGAACCGGATTCACCGACTATTCCCAGAGTTTGCCCTCTGTTAAGCGAAAAAGACACCTTATTAACGGCGGTGAAAAAAGTCTTGGGTTTTCCCCAAAAATTAAATGAAGTTGGAAATTTTACGCTTAAATTTTTAACTTCCAAAACAATCTCATTATTTTCTTTCTTTACATTTTTCAAAGGATTAAATGACGATATTAATTCTTTAGTGTAATTATTTTCAGGAGAGGAGAAAATATTACCGGTGGTGCCGCTTTCTATTAATTTCCCATTCTTCATAACTATTATTTTATCAGCAATCTTTTTGACTAATTGCAAATCATGGCTGATAAAAATAATTGCCATTCCCATTTTCTTTTGTAAATTTATAAGCAAATCAACAACTTGCGCTTGTATTGTAACATCGAGCGCCGTGGTGGGTTCATCAGCAATCAAAATCTCCGGTTTGTTGGCAATGGCCATTGCAATCATTACCCTTTGCCTTTGTCCGCCGGAAAGCTGGTGCGGATAAGCATCCATCTTTTGCCTGGCATTTGGAATTCCGGTTAATTTTAATAAATTAAGCGTTTCTTTTTGCGCCGCTTCTTTGCTTAGATTTTGGTGCTGCATAATCATTTCTGCAATTTGCCGCCCTATTTTATGCAAAGGGTTAAGCGAAGATAACGGCTCTTGAAAAATAAACGATATTTTACTGCCTCGGAGTTTGGGAAGCCGGCTGTTGTTAATCAGTTCTTCGCCATGAAATTTAATGGAGCTTTGGGGCGAATGAAAAGCTTTCGGATAAGGAAGCAACCCTAAAATTGAAAGGGCCGTAACGGATTTTCCGGAGCCGGATTCACCGACTATTCCTAAAATTTCCCCTTTTTTTAAGGTGAAAGATATATTCTCAGCTGCCAGAAATTTTTCACCATTCTGGTTAAAGCCAACCGTTAAATCTTTTACTTCCAACAAATCCATTATGCGTTCTTTCTACTGTCAAAAGCGTCGCGCACGCCTTCTCCGATAAAAATTAATAAGGAAAGCAGGCTGGAAAGCACAATAAATATTGTTATTCCAATCCATGGCGCTTGCAAATTATCCTTGCCCTGCCGGACTAAATCTCCAAGCGACGGATAATCATGCGGCAGTCCTAAGCCCAAAAAATCTAACGCGGTCAATGCAACAATCGCCTCTGAAAGGATAAAAGGGAGAAAGCTCAGCGCTGCGGTAACGGCATTGGGGAGAATATGCTTATATATAATTCTGAAATCGCTTACGCCAAGGGCTTTGGCGGCCATGACAAATTCAAAATTGCGTGTTCTCAAAAATTCTGCGCGAACCACGCCGGTCAGGTTCATCCATGAGAAAAAAAGCAGGATTATAAGCAGGCTCCAAAATCCGGGAACAAATATGCTGGCAACAATAATTAAGATAAACAGCTGCGGCAAAGATTCCCAAATTTCCATAAAACGCTGAAAGAAAATATCTATTTTTCCGCCGAAATAGCCCTGCACTGCCCCAGCGAAAATACCAATAACCGAAGAGAAAAATGTAAGCGTAAAAGCAAAAAATATTGATAGGCGCAGGCCGTATAAAATCCGGGCAAGGATATCCCTTCCCTCATCATCCGTCCCAAGCCAGTGTTTTGCATCAGGTGCCGCCGGGGCCGGTTCTTCAAGCTCGTAATCTACCGTATTAAAGGAAAAAGGGATAAGCGGCATAACCATCCAGCCGTTTTCATTTATATTTTGTTGCAAAAAGGCATCTTTATAATCGGCGGCGGTTGGAAAATCCCCTCCGAAATCCTTATCCGTATAGGTTTGAAAAAGCGGATAATAAAAGCTTCCCTTATATCTGACCAGCAACGGCTTATCATTTGCCAGAAATTCGGCCAAAAGCGTTAAAAGAAAAACAATTAAAAAAATAATCAAAGAATAAGCCGCGCGCTTATTCTGCCAAAAGGCAAACAAGCGCCTTTGGTTAAGAGGAGACAGCCGCTTAAACACCTTATTGAGGCATTTCATCTGGTTTCACCTCAATCGGGGTTGGAGAAGCTATTGTTATTTCCTGCGGCGTTTCAATGACTTCTGTTTCGGGCTCGGCCTCCTCTTCTGCGCTGACAGGCACAGGCTTGATTTCCTTTACTTCTTCAGTCGGGCTGGCTGTTATTTCCTCTATTTTATTGCCCTCTATTACTTTTACGGAAACTTCAGGTTCAATTTCTTCTGCTTCTTCCGTGTTAACGGCTTCAGAAAAGGCTTTTATTTCTTTTTCCATATCTTTCTGCCCTTCTTCCGTTAAGGTTGGTTTTCCATTGAAGAAATTATCAATAGTTTCTTTCTTAATTTTTTCAAAGCTGTTTTGTTGAAGCTCTTTTAATTTTATATCTGATGCCGGATTTTTTTGAACCCATTCTTCATACCATTTTTGAAAAGGTGCCACAGATAAAGCCAGATTTTCTTTTTTTATCGTTTCCGCTTTAATTTGGCTCAATAACTGCCCTTTGGCCAAATCGTGCAGATTAAGCTCTTTTAGTTCGGCACATTGCGGGGCTTTGAACAGATATTCTTTTATTATATTTGAAGCCAGGCAAAGCTTGTCATTGATTTCGCTTTCTTTTTTGAACGGATCGCGAATTGCTAAAAGCGCCTGGTTGTTGTTTTTAAAGTTTTCAATAAAATCATCATCGTTTCTTATGCCCAGCCTGTTGTTTCGGCTATTTAAACTCTGCAAAACAATAACGCTTTTATCCAAAATTCCTTCTTGTTGCAGCTTTTGCAAAAACTCTTGCAATTTTCCATACAGGCAGCTGACCTGCTGGTTGTATGCCTTCACCAAGTGGTTCATATCCTGCTGTTTCACCCAATCCTGGTCTTGCTGGTATACCCACTCTCTGGCGGGTTTGACGTGGCAGAATTCATCATAAATATATGCGTTAGAAGGCATATCCACAAAAGCAAAAAAGGCGTGGCTGCTTTTGTCTTTTTCAATATCTTCGGCGATAATATCCAGTGTTTTTAAGGAATTGACCACATAAAAGTTATTTGTTGAATACCCGAGAAGCGGCGTTTCTTTTACTTTAACAAAAGGCTTTAACCCTTCGTAAACAAACCCTAAATTAGTAAACAGCCCGCTGCTTTCCAGCCATTCTGCCACTAAAAATTCCGTTTTTGCAAATGGCGAAAGATTTAAAGCATCCAGATTAATCGGCAAATTTTGTTTTTTTACGCATTTGTTTATGCTGTCCAACTGGTTCGAGCATAGTTCCAAACCTCTGGACTGATAAACGCTTATATTATATTTCGCCTTTTTGAAACTGTTAAATAACTGATTGTTTTTTAGGTATAAATATTGGTTTGATAGATCATCAAAATTCCAGAGGCTGTTTAATGAAACCAAATTGAGCAGATTATTTCCAATATCTTCGGGCAATGTTCCGGGATTTAACGTTTGAACAATATTTAAAAACGGGTTTTCTTCACGCACATAAGCATTCGGATATAACACAAACCTGTTCAGGCTGTAAAATCCTAACTGGTTCTTATGGCTCTGCTCTATTTGCGCCAAGGTTTCGCCCGTTAAAAATTTATTATTAGCCCATGCATCGGATTGGTTTAAGGTTCCTAATTCAGGCAAGCCGATGTAAATGAAATATTTTGCGTTGCTGTTGGCAATGGCTTGCGGCTTTGTCTGATGGGTAACCCGGAAGTCTTTTCCATTTTTTTGAGCCGAAAAATAAGTGTCTGTTCCCACGCCAATGCCTATCAACAGCAAAATTCCCGTAAAATAAGCCTGCGTGGCGCGCGATGAAAAGCTCAACAGGCCGAATAAAACAATGGCAAGGGCACCAATAACAATATAATGCGAGCCATGCATAAACAAATTTCCGGTATCTGCGCCAAAATAATTGCTTATCAGCCCATAAAGCATTGCATCTTTATTAAACAAGGCAAATTGATTTAAAAATGCCAAAGCAATGCATGAAAACAACAGCGTTACGATTAAATTCTGCAAAGAATATGAAAATGAGAACAGAAAAATTATGGATACAGAAAAGATGGAAATGCCTGCCAAGACATATAAGAATTCCGGAGAAATCTGGTGATTTTCCTGAAAAATGCCATAGCTTCCCGCATTTGCAAATAAAATGAAGTCTATTGACAGCAGGGAAATGATTATCAAGCTTTTGCATACTAAATTAAACAGAAATCCGCTCCATGGGCGGGGTGCGGATTTTTTCTTGCTCTTTCCGCGTTTTTCACTCAGATATATATCCTGCATGAGCTATCTTTCAATTATAAATTAGGCCTGTTCATATATAAGCATAGTTTATTTTACATTTAAAGCAAAAATCCCCGGCTGTTGCATAACTGCCGGGGATTTTCTGAATTTTTCCAGATTATCTGGAGTAGAATTCGATAACCAGATTCGGTTCCATAACAGAAGCGTAAGGAACATCATCGAATTTCGGAACAAATGTGTATTTAGAAGTTAATTTTTTGGTATCTACTTCCAAATAGCCCGGAATGTCATGAACGCTGGATTCAACAGCGGCAACAACCATCGGCATTTGTTTTGATTTTTCGCGAACTTCAATAACATCGCCAACTTTAACCATGTAAGAAGGAATATTTACCTTCTTGCCGTTAACCAAGACATGTCCGTGGTTAACAAATTGGCGGGATGCAAAAATAGTCGGTACAAATTTTGATTTGTATACCAAATTATCCAAACGAGATTCCAAAATGCCGATTAAGTTTTCAGCAGCATCGCCTGAACGGCGGATTGCTTCGGCATAATATTTGCGGAATTGTTTTTCAGAAACATTGCCATAGTAAGTTTTCAACTTTTGTTTGGCATGCAATTGCTCACCGTAGTCTGTCGGTTTTTTTCTTCTTTGTCCGTGCTGTCCGGGAGCATATTCCCTTCTGGCAACAGAACTGTTCGGGTTGCCCCAAATCACGCCATATTGGCGTTCTTTTTTCTTCTTTGCAGAAACAATACTCTTCATTATTTTATCCTTTAATCAGGTTTAACATTATTGTCCCGGTAGTTTCGTTAATGCGAACGGGGCTTTTTTGCCCTCTTTCCCGGAAGTAAATCGTAATCTATAATAAATAAAAAACAAATGCAAGCAAAAAATTACTGGATTTTTCAATTGTTTCCCGTTAAAATCTGCTGTGATAAACGGAGCTTATGGATGTCTTACGATTATATGCTGCAGCAGGCGGTTGCCCTGCATGACAAAGGAGAGCTCGACGAAGCTGAAAAATTATATCGGCAGATATTGGAAGCTGTTCCCGATCAGCCTGACGTTTTAAATCTTTTGGGGCTGGTTGCACAAGAAAAAGGCATTCATAATGAAGCTGTGCAGCTTTTTTACAGGGCAATAAAACAAAAACCGGATCAAGCCCCCTACTATTTTAACCTGGCCTTATCGCTCCGGATGTTAAAAAAACATCTTGAAGCATTGGAATATTTTGACAAGGTTTTATCCCTGCAAGCCGGAATTAAAGAAGTTTATATCCAAAAAGCCCTTATATACCAGGAAACCGGACAAATTGAGCTTGCCCGCCAAAACTATCAGAACGCCATTGATTTGGACAGCTCCTGCAACGAAGCAAAAATCAGGCTGGCAGCCACTTATAATGATGACAAAGCTTTGCCTTTGCTGTCTGATTTATCTGAAAACCCTTTAGGGGCTTATTACCTGTCATTAATTTACATGCGAAAAAATGATTTTGACAAGGCGTTGCTATATGCCCTGAAAGCAAATAATGCCGCCCCGCATGCCGATGAGATAAAAGTTGTCCTGGGGCAGATTATGGCGACAAAGCAGGATGATTCCTCATCTGAAACATGGTTTAAAAAAGCCCTTGTTTTGAATCCCCGCAACCAAGCCGCCTTAATCGGCTTGGCCAATTTATATGCAAAGCAAAATTCTGAAGATGCCGAAGCCTTATATTTGCGCCTGCTTGATGTTGAACCCGGAAATTTGGACGCCCATATTAACTATGCGGCTTTTTTACACCGGCAAAAGCGCCTTGCCGAAGCTTTGGAAGAATACCGAAAAGCCGTGATTATTAATCCGGACCTGCCGGAAACAAATTATAACCTGGCATTGGTTTTAAAAGATGCTGATGAAAAAGAAGAAGCTTTGGCCCTGCTGTTTAAGACCTTGGAAAAACTTCCCGAAAAGCTTGAGATATCACAAGCCATCAGCGAAACGCTCCTGCTTTTGCACCGCGGCGGGCAAAAGGAATATGCTGAAAAAATTGCCGCAAACTGGGTAAAAAGCTATCCGGAAAACCATTTTGCACGGCATGTCTTAGCCGCACTGACTGGAGAAAAAATTGAGACTGATAAAATTTATACTGAGAATCTCTTTGAACTTTTTGCTGATAATTACGAATTGGTTATGTCGCTTTTGGATTATTCAGTTCCGATGGCTATGGGACGAATTCTTGGAAATGCTCAAGGTACCATTGTGGATTTGGGGTGTGGTTCGGGGCTGGCTGGAAAAGCTCTTAAAACTCCTCAAAATCAAATCATAGGCGTTGACATTTCTCAAAAAATGTTGGAAAAGGCCAAAGAAAAAAATATCTACAGCGACCTGATATGCATGGATATTGCGGATTATCTTAAAACCCGTCCCTGCGCCGATTATTTTATTGCCGCCGATGTTTTCAACTATCTGGGCGATCTATCCGAAATTATTGCGCTGCTGAAAAATAAAAAAATATGTTTTTCAGTTGAAACATCTGCCGAATGCCCTGACTATCAACTGAGCAGCAGCGGAAGATACCTCCACAACCCCGAATATATCCAAAAACTTTTACAAGAAAACGGTTTCTCCAATATTTATGAGGAAGACATTGCCTTGCGCAAAGAAGACGGCCTCCCCGTCCAGGGGAAAATTTATTTTGCACAATAAAAACAGGCCGCACACAAGATGCAGCCTGCCTTTAAGAATTTACACCAGCATAATTAGAATGTGTATCTTACACCAGCTGTCAATTCTTCAACATATTTGATGCTGTCGGCACCGATGTAGCCGTAACGTCCCATTACACGGGCGGCAAAGTGATCGGTGAAGTTATACTGGGCACCGATACCGGCACGGTAACCGACACGGGTTGTGGTAACTTTATTGTCAACATTCTTCATGTCAAAGTCATAAATACCAAGACCCAAAGAACCTAACAAGTTGAATTTGCCTTCGCAACCCATCGGCAGGTAGCCGTACATATCCAAACCATAAGCATTGTACTGTGATTTGTATGTGTTGTCGTCACGATGTTTCTTTCTTTCGCCTGTCTGTTGGAAAAAGGCTTCCAAACCTACGTTTTCGCCCATTTCAACACCGGCGTTAATGATTCCTGAATTGAACTTGTTGTCATAGCTGTTCAATCCTTTTTTCAAGCCAGCTTTTGAATAGGCATAATCAATACCAACATAAGGTTTAAATTCCATAAATTCTTTTGCGTTTGCCTGGAAAGCAAAAAGGCATGCGGCGCCAGCTAAAAGTAATGTTGTTTTCTTCATATTCATAAACTCCATTTATAAATTAAGTTTTTCCAATTAAACCACTTTGCTGCGGTTCTTTTTGACAGGCGTTTAAGCGCTGTTATCCATGTAAATAACATTGGATAAAACAATTTAAAGGGTGGGATGCAAAAAAAATGGTGTTAATTTATAAAAAAAGTTAAACAAGAGGATTTTTTTATGGTTTTTAATGCCCCTGAACGCTTATGCAGCTTATGTCCGCGGTTGGTCGAATTTCGCAATGGGAATATTAAAAAGTTTCCGCATTACTATAACGGTGCTGTTGAACCTTTCGGAAATATTGATGCGGAAATCCTTATTGTCGGTCTGGCACCCGGATTAAACGGCGCCAATCAGACCGCCCGCCCCTTTACCAATGATTATGCCGGCGATGTTTTATATCCCATGCTGAAAAAATATAATCTGGCCCGGGGCGTTTACCAAAAGAGAAAAAATGACGGTTTCGAACTTGTTAACGCGCGTGTAACAAACGCTGTCCGCTGCGTGCCGCCTCAAAACAAAGTTACGGGAGAAGAAACCAAGACTTGCGGCGTTTTTCTTAAGCAGGAAATAGAAGCCATGCCCCGGCTGAAAGCCATCTTATGCCTGGGCAGCGTGTCGCATGGCGCGGTTTTAGGCGTTTTGGGTTATAAAAAAAGCCAATATAAATTTGCACACGGCGCCGAGCATTTTCTTGATAAGCATAACATCCGCCTGGTTGATTCTTACCACACCTCAAGATACAACATTAATACCGGCGTTTTAACGGAAGAAATGTTTGAAGATGTTATCAAAAAAATATGCGGTTTAATTTCCAATTCCTGAAAAGCCCATAAAAGCCATGGAGAGCAAACTTGCTGTAATCAACGCAATGGGCGCACCGCGCATGCTTTGGGGAATATCGGTCAGATTCAGGCGTTCACGCAGGCCGGCAAACAGGACTATAGCTAATGTAAAGCCGACGCTGCTTGAAAAAGCAAAACAAACAGACTGCAATAATGTGTAGTTTCTTTGCACACACAGAAGCGCAACGCCCAAAACGGCACAATTGGTTGTAATGAGCGGCAGAAAAATTCCCAAAGCCTGATACAAACCCGGAGATGTCTTTTTCAAAACGATTTCCACCATTTGAACCAATGAGGCAATAACCAGAATAAATACAATCGTATTCATAAAAGCTAAGCCGTTTGGCAACAGCAGGGCTTTATATATTATGGAAGTTACCAATGTTGATATGGTTATGACAAAGATAACCGCCCCGCCCATGCCTGCAGCCGTGGACACTTTTTTTGAAACGCCAAGGAAGGGGCAAATTCCAAGAAATTGGGAAAGGACAATATTGTTAACCAAAACGGCTGTGATGAAAATAAGCGCATATTCCATTATTTTATTCCCTGTTTGGCTTTATAAGCATTTAAAATCAGAATCAATCCCGCCAGGGCCAAAAAAGCTCCGGGCGGCATAATAAACAGCAAAACCGTGTCGGAGCCTTCGGCTAAAAAGCTCCACCCAAAAATTGAGCCTGCGCCCAAAACTTCGCGGACCGTGCCTAAAATAGTCAGGGCCAAAGCAAAACCCAAGCCCATACCCACAGCATCTAAAAAAGACTGCTTTACATTATTTTTAGAAGCAAAAGCTTCCGCACGCCCCAAGATAAGGCAGTTAACCACAATCAAGGGGATGAATATTCCCAGCCGGGCATGAAGCGCCGGCAGATAAGCCGCCATAAGCATATCCACAACGGTAACAAAAGTCGCAATAATAACAATATAAGAAGGAATTCGGATTGTTCCCGGAATGAGATTCTTCACAAGGGAAATCGCGCAATTAGACAAGATTAAAACAAAAAGCGTCGCAAGCCCCATGCCTAAGCCGTTTGCCGCAGAAGTCGTTACGCCGAGCGTCGGGCACATGCCCAACATCATAACAAAAATGGGGTTTTCCTTAATGATTCCTCTTGTTAAGTTTTCAAAACTGACTTTATTCATTTTTGTTTCCTAAATTGAACCGATTATATCCCTTATAAGCCTTTGAAAGCGCGTCAACAGCGGCGCGGGAGCTGATTGTCGCGGCTGTAACGGCATCAATATCGCCGCCGTCTTTCTTTAATTTAAAATCATTAGAGGCTGGGCGATAGCCTTTAAATTGGCTTTTAAAGCGCGTTTCGCTTATTTTTGTTCCCAAGCCCGGCGTTTCATGCTGTTCCAGTATTTCATAATTATTAATCGTTCCATCAATGAAAATCCCGACCATCATTTCTATTTTTCCGCCAAAACCTTTATCTGATGATGATTTGACGGCTATTGACGTTATCTGTCCGTCTTTTCTTGCCGGAAACAACTCCATTTGGGTTCCGTCTTTTAATTTAACGCTGATACGTTCGGCATAAGGGTCGTTGTCAAAATCTCCCCCAACAACAGATGCTATTGCCTCAAGCTGTTTTTTTTCTTTGGCTTTGCTGATTGCAGGTTCTGTCAGTTTATACACGCTTCCGATTAAAAAAGCCGAACAGGCGGAAATAATAACAAGCGTTACGCATAAATTAAACAGGGATATTTTTTTTGACATTATTTTACCCCTCCTTTTCCAAACGGCCTCGGCCGGCAATAGGCGTCTATCAACGGAACAAAAGCGTTCATAATCAGAATGGCAAAAGAAACTCCTTCCGGATATGAGCTGTAAAGGCGGATGGCCACCGTCAGTATGCCGCAGCCGACAGCAAAAACAATCTGTCCGTTTTTAAACATTGGCGAAGTAACATAATCTGTTGCCATAAATATGGCACCCAGCATTAAACCGCCGGAAAGCAAATGGGTTATGGGGTCATATTTCGGATTATCCGTTAAAAGCCACATCATGCCGGTTATTAAAAAGACAGTCGCCATATAATAAAAGGGAATGTGCCAGGTTATTACCCGCCGATAGAGCATATATGCCAGCCCCAGGAGCAGAGCCGCTGCCGAAACTTCTCCCAATGATCCGCCGGTAAGCCCGAAAAACATATGGGCATAATCCGGCAATTCTGCCGTTTTGGACATCAGAGACGTTGCAGAACTGGAAGCATCTATATGTTTAAGCACATTCAACGTGGTTGCGCCGGTTTGCATGTCTATATTTAAAAAGTCCCGCCAATTTGGAATCGGCCAGGTTGTCATTTGGACCGGAAAAGAAATAAAAAGAAAAACTCTTCCCGCCAAAGCCGGATTAAACAGGTTTTTTCCCAAGCCGCCGAATGCCATTTTTGCAATGCCGATTGCCACAAAACACCCAACAAGAGTCATCCATGCCGGCATTGAGCTGGGCAAATTAAATGCCAACAACAAGCCTGTTATAATTGCAGAATAATTATGCAGCGTGTTAACAGGATTTTTAAACAAATAACGGTTAATCAGATATTCGCACAGCACACATCCGGCAACGGATGTCAAAATAACCGCGAGCGCGGAAATGCCAAAAATAAAAATCGAGGCCGCCGCTGCCGGAAGCAAGGCGATTACCACATCTTTCATTAGCATGGCGGTTGTTTTAGATGAACTTACATGAGGTGCCGTTGAAACTTTAAGCATTGTTTAGTCGTCTTTCTCTTATTTGCTATTTTCTCTTTTTTAATTCATTTTTTGCCAATTTGCAATAATCCAACAACGGGATTCTTGCCGGGCATATGTAAGCGCAGCAGCCGCATTCTATACAATCCAAAACATGAAGGGGCTTTACTTCATTAAACATATTCTGCCGCGCATAGCGGGCAATTGCAAAAGGTTCCAGCCCCATCGGGCAGGCTGCGACACATTTTCCGCAGCGAATGCATTGCTCTTCTTCGCCTTTGCGGGAAATGCTTTCGGATAGCAACAAAAGCCCTGAAGTCAATTTGGTTACCGGTGCCTGAATATTCACCGCAGAAGTCCCCATCATCGGCCCGCCGAACACAACCTGAGCCGTATCTTCAGGAATCCCGCCACATTTTTCTAAAAGAAATGCCGCCGGCGTCCCTATCCTGGTTCTAAAATTTCCGGGCATGGAACATTTATCCCCGCTCACGGTTACAATCCGTTCAAAAAGCGGCTTATTTTTTTGGACTGCCTCATAAACGGCAAAAACCGTACCGACATTTTGCACAATGCATCCGACATCCGCCGGCAGCTTTCCGTTCGGCACTTCCCTGCCCGCGATGGCTTTGATTAATTGTTTTTCAGCCCCTTGGGGATATTTTGTTTTCAAGACCTGAACATTAACGCCGACATAAGATTTTGTCAGCTTTTGCATGATTTTAATGGCTTCGGGCTTATTTTCATCAATGGCAATGACAGCGTTTTGAATTCCCAAAGCTTTATTTATAATCTTGGCGCCGATGATAATTTCTTCGGCATGTTCGACCATCAAACGGTCATCCGCCGTCAAATATGGCTCGCATTCTATGCCGTTTAAAATAAGAATATCTATTTTTTTGCCTTCGGGCACTGTCGTTTTAATCGGCGTGGGGTAACCGGCGCCGCCCATTCCGACAATTCCGCCTTCCCTTATCTTTTGGATGATTTCATCCTGTGTATAAGGGATTTCCTTGATGATATCGGCGCTTCTGTCGATTGAAGGTTCAAACTCGTCGCCTTCAACCCGGATTGTTATCATATTTTCCAAATAGCCGAATTCGCCTTCAATCGCTTCAACCTTTAAAACTTCTCCCGACACGGAAGAATGTACGTCAGAAGAAACAATTCCGTCAGAATCCGCAAGAAGCGTGCCGACTTTGACCTTATCCCCTTTATTGACCAATATTTTTGCAGGGGCGCCAATGTGCTGTTTGACCGGAATATAAACTGTTTCCGGCAGGCCGGCGTCTTTAATCGGCGTCTGGGAGGTTATTTTATGTTTATCGGGATGAATGCCGCCTAAAGGAAAAGTTTTCATTTTACTGCTCATCGGAACCCTCTGGTTTTTTATAAATTATTGCGCCTGTGGGGCAAGCTTCGGATAATTCTTTTCCAAATTTTTCCGCTGATACGCTTGCCGGAATATAAGAAAGGTTGTTTTCTATTGTGATTTCTGGAACAATTTTTGCGCATTTGCCGCAAGCGATGCAAGCCACTTTGCAGTTCTTTCTGGCTAAGGCGCCTTTTTGCTTATTGCTGCAAGCAACATAAACCCTTTGCCCGTTTTTTCCTTTCGGGCGGATTTCAAACAATTTTCTCGGGCATATGTTGACACAGGCACCGCAGGATGTACATTTATCTTCATCCACAACCGGAAGCCCCGTTTCCTCATCTATGTGCAATGCGCCGAATTTGCACACCTTCACACAATCGCCCAAACGCAGGCAGCCGTCCGGGCAGCCAGAGCGCCCGTTGCATATCTTGTCGGCAATTCTGCAGATTTTCACGCCTTCATATTCATATTTTGCCGGCGCATTCTGACAATTTCCGTTGCATTTCAAAACCGCGACGGAAGGTTCTTTTTCTTCTGCCGCATAGCCTAGTATTTCTGCGATTTTAGACATGGACGCCGCGCCGCCTACAGGGCAATAAAGCTTGGAAAACCCGGCATCGTCTGCTCCGGCGCAGGCCGTTGCAAAATCATGGCACCCGGCACGCCCGCAAGCGCCGCAGTTTGCCCCCGGAAGGCATTCTTCCACTTCTGATATTTTAGGGTTTTCCTCAACATAAAATTTTTGAGCCGCGTAATAGAGCAAAACCGCAGCAGCTAAAGCCACCCCGCTTAAAATCAGGATATTCATCAGAACCAAGTTATCCATTTTCCCTCACAGATGCCTTCCTCAGTTTAAATTGAACTGAGGCTTTTCCTTTTTTTGTGCTTAAGAGTAACAATAAATAATAAGGAATCAAGATAATTATGCTAAAAATCCCACTTTTGATTTCATCATTGGTTATAACCATTGATACAGCCAAGGTGAAAATGACTAAAATTAAAGGCATTATGTAGCTTAAAAACACAGCTTTAAAAGCTTCTTTTTCAGCCATTTCAATATAAACGGATTCTCCGATTTTAAAAGATTCGGGATTAGGGTGAATAACCTCAATTTTCCGGCTGCCGCAGTTTTCCGAAATACAGGCGCCGGCCAGGGCGCAGTTTTCGCAAGCGGCCTCCATGCTTATGCTCACCGTAATTTTCTTGCCGCTTATTGCTGTTACAGAGGCTTTTTTTTCAATCATTCCCATTTTTTTCTCCTTTTAATTTTTCCGCCAGCGGAGAAAACTTTATATCAAAATCGCCATTTTCTTTTCTTATAATCAATATTGCCGGCAGGCCAAGCCTTTGCGCAAAATCAAAAGCCGCTCCCTCCCCCATGGCTAACATTGCTGTTGCATAAGCGTCCGCATACATGCAGGAAGGGTGGAAAACCGTTGCCGAAGCCAGCCCATGCTGGCGCGGATAGCCGTCAAACGGCGATATTGTATGCATATAGCGCTTTTGGCCTTCAACATAAAAATTTCTATAGTCTCCCGAAGTGGCAACCGCCATATCCGTTAAATGCAAAGCCATGGCGTTTTCGCCGCTTTCATCTTCAGGCATGGCTATTCCGACAGTCCATCCCCGGCGCCCGGAGGTTTTAGCCCCTTTGATTTTTAATTCTCCGCCAATATCTATGATATAATCGTTATAGCCAAATTTTTCTATGATTTCCGCTGTTTTATCAACGGCGAATCCTTTTGCGACAGCAGATAAATTTAAATAGGTTTTTGCATCTTTTTTTCTTATTTGCCGAGATTTTTCGTTTAATTCTATTTTATTAAGACCGACATGCCGCAATTCTTCTTTTATTTCAGAATCTTTGGGATGATTTTGCTTATGCCCTATTCCAAAACCCCAAAGGTTAACCAGCTTCCCGATTGTGGGATCAAACCAGCCTTCGCTTTCCTCGTATACAATTTCCGAAGCTTTGAGCACTTCCAACAAATCCCCTGAAACATCCTGCCATGCATTTTCAGGCAAGCCGTTTATCTTGGACACCTCTGAATCTTCCCGAAAAACGGACATCGATGCGTTTACTTCTTCAAATCCCTGCCCGATTGCCGCGGCTAAGCCGCTGTCTATAAACGGCGCGCGCACCTTTATGCGGTAATATGTTCCAAAAATATTACCTTCTAAAATATGAATGCGGCTGTTTAGCTTTTTTTCGACAATTAATAAAGTCATCAATAAAAGCGCCGCTATTGAAACAGATTTAAAAATTCTCATATTTAACATGTGTACACTTTTGCACCCGGATTTTACATTAGAAAAAAATATTTTATAATCGGGATATATTCATCCTTCAGGAGGCATTATACAATGAGAGAAAAATTGAAATCAATTAAAAATAAAGCCGTTGCGCTTTTAAAAGACGAGCGTGTTGCAAATGCCGCACAGAAAACCCGCAAATTTTCACAAATCGTTTATCAAAAAATATATAATTCCGTAACTTTTTGTGCAAAATGGCTGCACCAAAACGGCGTCTCCGCCAATTTTGTTACGATTTGCGGATTTGTTATCGGGCTGCTCGCCCTTAACTTCCTTGCCATGGAAATGTATATGACGGCTTTGCTCTGCATTTTGCTTAACCGTTGGTTTGATGCCATAGACGGCGCCATTGCGAAAATGAGCCAGGTTACTAAATTCGGCGTTTTTCTGGATGCTGCTTTGGATTATGTCTTTTATGGCGCGGTCATATTCGGCTTTGCTCTTGCCAACCCGGCACAAAATGCCGTTGCGGCAGCTTTCCTGCTTTTTGCCTTTAGCGCAGCCGCTTGTTCTTTGCTGGCATATGCCGTTATTGCTTATAAAGACAAAAAAGCTTTTTCTTTGGAAATAGATTCTCCGTTTTATCTTGGCGGGGTCGCACAAGGTTTTGAAACTTTTATCGCTTTGGTTGTTTTGTGCCTGTTCCCGGGGTGGTTCCTTCCCGTGGCCTTAATCTTGGGCGTTTTGTCTTTAGTCAAGGCTTTGACAGTCATAACGACGGCTTATTACAGCTTTGTCATCGCTGAAAAAGCGCCCAAAGAATAATGCTTAAGCTTTTTTTCAGAATATGCCTTTTTTTGCTTTCCGCTTGCCCTTTGCATCAGGCGGAAGCTTCCCAATTGCAGCAAACAGACAAGGTTGCCGTTCAATTCATTTATAAAAACGAAGGAATTAACCCTGAAGAAAATGTTGAATTCATCGTTAAATTCCTGCTAAAAGACGGCTGGCACATCTTTTCAAACACGCCTGGCGAAATCGCCATGCCCACGGCCGTGGAATGGAAGCTTCCCGAAGGATATCAAATTTTAAAAGAACAATGGACAATTGGCAAAGATTTTGAAAATGACGGTATTATCCAAAACGGCTATGATTCTATAGCTTATTATAAAGCTGTCATGAAACCCAGCCCGGATATTTGGCGCGATGTTCATTTTAAAGCGCGGGTTTCCTGGCTTGCCTGCCGCGAAGAATGTGTGCCTGAAAGCCTGCGTTTTGAATTTTCCCTGCCGGTTATTCATGCGGATTTAGCCTATTCTCCCTTATGGGAAGGCGAAAATGCTTTAGCCCTTCAAAGTTTTGAAATGATGCCGATGCCCGCAGCAGAAACGGCGCGCCTGCCTTGGATGATGCTTCTGGCTTTTGCCGGCGGGATTATCTTGAATTTGATGCCCTGCATCTTTCCAATCCTGTCTATCAAGGCTATTTCTCTGGCTCAGGGCAGTACTGACAAGAAGAAAGCGCGGGTTGAAGCTTTGCTCTATTTGTTGGGCGTGGTATCCTGTTTTATGATTACGGCTTCCGTTCTTATCTGGCTCCGTTCGAAAGGCGAACAAATCGGCTGGGGCTTCCAGCTGCAATCTCCGGTTTTTGTCGGGTTAATGATTGTGATTTTTTCGGTTATATTGCTTATGTTTTTAGATATTATCCAAATCAGAATCCCCGGGATTAATGCTATTGGCAAATTCTCTGCCGGAACAAAAAATCTTAGTTCCTTTTTGACGGGATTTTTTGCGGTTTTAATCGCCAGCCCCTGCACTGCGCCTTTTATGGGCGCCGCTGTCGGTTATACGCTTACCCAGCCGGCAACAGTATTTTATGCTGTTTTTTTATCTTTGAGTTTGGGATATGCGCTTCCTTTTACAATAATTGCCTGCTTTCCGAAATTTGTTCATAAACTGCTGCCCAAACCCGGCAAATGGATGGATATTCTGAAAAAAATATTTGCCATTCCCATTTTTTTAACATGCATCTGGCTGGCCTGGGTTTTACAAAACCAGCTTCGCCCGGCGGCTGATATTTCAAAAGATATCTCATGGAATGCCTTTAACCGCGAAGAAATTGAAGGCTTGCTGAATGAACATAAGCCTGTGTTTATTGATTTTACGGCAAAATGGTGCATTACCTGCCTGGCAAATGAGAAGCTGGCGCTTTCTTCTTCTGAATTTCAAGAATTGGTTCACAAAAAACAAATTCATCTTTTTAAAGGCGATTGGACCAATAATAATGAAGAAATTTCAAAAGCTTTAGAAAGTTTTGGTCGCCAATCCGTCCCTCTCTATATTTACTATGACGGCACGGGCGGATATAAGGTGCTGCCGCAGCTTCTGACGCCGGGGATTGTAAAGGAATATTTAGAATAGATATCCCCCAGTAAACTGGGGGTGCTAATCAGCTACAAACCTACGGTTTGACCACGCTCGTTGGCGTGGAACGGTGTCTAACGACACCTTTGCATTCAGCCCCCGATAAATCGGGGGTTTTCTGTAAGGAATGTAATAACAAAAAAGGAGCCTAAAAGGCTCCTTTTTAGCTGCTTTGCCTTATTTTCCGAAAATACCTAAGCTTTTGACGCGGTCTTTAACATCGCCGACAACATTGTTAAGATTTTCCTCAGCAACGGCTTTAACATTGTTCAGCCCGCTTTTAACCACTGTTTCCGAGGCTGTTGCCAAAACTTTATTTAAAATTTTTGAAATGGTAACGGCAATATTTTCCCCGCTATTTTGTTTATCTTCGCCAATTCCTGTCAGTTGAATATTCGGCAGTTTTACTTCGGCACTTCCGCCCGGAACAGATGTTACGGCTTGGATTTCCCCGTCATTGATATTGATAACCTTAATGACAACTTTTTTAGAAGCGCCTTCCTCGCCTTTTGCCGCCTCAGCTTTTTCTTCCTTCGCTGCCGAAGCTGTGTTGTTTGAAATATTGTTTTGCAATTCTTTGATGTTGTTTTGTGTCAAAGAAAGCATTTCATAGGTAATTATCGGCTTTTTTACATTAATTTCATCTATTATAATTGTATCTGTTGTCAGGCTTTTAAGGTTTACCTTTACGCTGACTTCGCCGAGGCTGATGATATTTGCGCTTTTATATCCCTTGGGGTTTCCAACGGTAAGGCTGCTGATTTTTCCTGTTCCGTTGGTTAAGGAAAGGTTAAATCCGCCAAGGTTGACTTCCGTTCCCGTTACCTGGCTGCCATATTTATTAACCAACTTTTTAACAATCGTTTCAATGGATGGCGTGAACACATATGCCGCAACGGCAGCCACTGCCAACACGCCTAAAACAATATAACGTTTTTTGATTTTCATGTTTTTATCCTTTCACGGTTATTTGATAATTATTAAATATATAATTTTTGAGTTTATTTGCAACAATTTCCTGAATCTCCACACTTTCACAATTTTCATTAAAAGCAGATATCATTTTTGTAAAAAGGTTCAGTTTTTCGCAAAATTGTACCGAGCTTTGAAAATTCAAATCAAAAACCCAGGCAATGAGTTGCAAAAGCCTTTCAGACCGGCAGATTAATTCCGGCGTTTTTAAAAGCTTTTCATTTTTAAAATCCTGCATAATTTTTTCAGAAGGGCTCTTGTTTTTTAATTGGTTTACAATAAAGCCCGAAAGCACAAGCTTTTCCATATGTTCCCGGCTATTGTAAAATAAATGCAGATTGGCAATTTTATCAGCATCCCGTACCAGTTTGGCTATTTTATCAATTTGTATGCGGATTTCCGGCGGCTGCTTTATGTAGTCAGGGTCTTCATAAAGCGGCGCAATATATATGTCGCCATGATATTTCACGGGCAATAAGATTTGCGGATGGGCAAACACTTTTATATTGGAGAGAATCTTGGCGCCTTCCCGGCTGTGGTTATATGTTTTCTCTGGAAATTTAAATTTATTAAAAGCCTCGTCAAAACGCGCAACATCATGAAGCAATGCTGCCGTTTTGGCCGTTTTTATAAATTCAGAATCCTGCTTGGCAAAGAATGCGTCATGTTTTAAAATATAATTTGCAGCGCCTAAAACCTGTGCGGAATGCCTTATTTTTTCATCGCAAAAGATTCTGTATATTCCGCTTTCGGGTATCCTTTTCAGGTTTTTTGCATATTCTTCGTTTAATAAATTCCATGCAGATGTTAACATATATTGCCTCCGCCTGATAAATTAGCCTTATTGCATTAATTTTTAGTTTATTTGAAAAAAACTATTGCAAAAAAAAATATACCGGTTTATATTCCGCTTTGTCATAACGATTGTTATGGGTGCGTAGCTCAGTTGGTAGAGCAACTGACTCTTAATCAGTGGGTCTGGGGTTCGAACCCCCACGCGCCTACCATAATAAAAGCCTGCTTTTTTAAGCGGGCTTTTTTTGTATTCGGAAAACCACGCGTTAGACGCGTGGTTCCAAAGAGCTTAG
>CAJUAK010000006.1 GCA_910584385.1 uncultured Alphaproteobacteria bacterium
GGGGTTACTTTTTTGTTTTGGGGGTTCTCACCCTGCGGGTTCGTTCTGGCTCATATGTTAAAAGGCAGGACTGTAATAACGCCCTGCCCTATGAAAAAAACTACTTATTCTCAAAGCACAAGATTAAAAGCTATATCTTGCACCAATCAAAAATTCGTGTGATGTAACGTCATATTTGCCATTGACATCCAATGGAACGCCCAAACCCGGAACTGCCTGGGACACAGATTCTTTCACATTGCCATAATCTGTATATCTGTAGCCTGCATCAACCGACACTTTGTCATTTACAGCGTAAGCTACGCCGGCGCCAATATTCCAAGCAAAATTATTTTCGCTTTCGCTGCTGCCTAAATCTAAATCTCCGGCCGGAGTTGTTCCTGTAACTCTGGTTTTATTTTTAAGGCGAGCCATACCTATACCGCCGCCGACATAGGGCGTCAATTTGGTTCCGGTATCAATGTCATAATACACATTCAACATTGCCGAATAGACAGATAATTCTGTTGCAAATTTATGATTGTATGTGTCTTTTACCTTGAAGGCAAAACTATTAGAATCTTTTGCATCATCGTTCCATCCCAGCTCAACTTCACCCCTAATCTGCCCATATTTGACAGGAGCTGCAGCACCCGCGGCTAATCTTAATCCCCATACATCATCTTTATGTTTTTCGTTTGCCAAAGCATTCTGGTAATGCGTTTGTTTTCCAAAAGAATAATCAGAATCTACAGCTGCATCATTTTTCATTTTAGCGAATGCGGCTTTGGCTGAAACATAAGGGTTAAATTCAACTGCACCGGCATTTGCCGCAAATAAGGTTGTGGCAATACCTGCCAGTAATAAAGTTTTATTCATTTATAAACTTCCTTTCATTTTACACACATAAAATTAAATCGCCTTGATGAGAGGCGACTGGAAGTTGAAAGCTATTTGATAGAATAGTGTAGTGTATTTGGTATATACATATACCTTATTAACTACCTTCCAGTCATAAAGACCAAAAGGTAGCTTTTTACATCCGCAGAACGGACAACTATCAACGAGGCTTTCAAACCTCACATTAGTCATCAACTAATGCTTTTTCAGGTTATTTCATAAATTCCTGATTGTCAAACCTTTATTTACATGTTGTTTATTAAGGCTTTGCGCATAAAAACTCTTGTTTTCATCCATCATTTCGATATAATGAAAATATAAACGGAGCAAATATGAAGAAAAAGTGTTTTTTGGATATGGACGGCGTATTGGCGGATTTTGACCGCCAGGCCGGAGATTTAAAAAAAATTAACGACCGCTGGGCGTTTTGGGAGGAAGTCGCCAAGCATAAAGATTTTTGGCTGGAAATGCCGCTGATGCCCAAGGCTTTGGAACTATTTTCCTTTTTATGCAAACATTTTGAAGTCATTATCCTAAGCAAGGTTCCCACAAAAGCTTGTAAAGAATACCAAAACCAAGTTGCCCAGGACAAGGAAGCGTGGATTAGAAAATATATTTCAAAAGATATAAAGGTTATCACGACAAATGATAAAAAAGGCCCTTATCTGACTTGCTGCGAAGATATTCTGGTCGATGACCGCGAATGCAATATTCAAAATTGGCAGGAGCATGGCGGCATTGGCATTCTCTATCAGAATTATGAACAGTTTCTTGATGAATTTGCCCAATTATATGACTATTCGGCGTAAGGCAGCGCAAAAGAAAAACAGCTTCCTTTTCCCGGAACACTTTTCAAACTGATACTTGTTCCCATTAAACGGGCTAATTTTGCAGATATCGTTAAGCCCAGCCCGGCGCCGATTTCTTCGCCCTGCGCTTCTTTTATCTGATAAAATTCCTGAAAAATATTCTTTTGCTCATTTTCCGGAATCCCTTTGCCATTATCAATGACGCAAATTTCTAAATATTTTCCTTTCTTTTTGCAGCCTAATAAAATTTTATTTTTGGTGAATTTCAGAGCGTTTCCTAAGAAATTGCGCAAAATTCTTTCCGTCAGGAGCGGATCGGCGCTGACTTTACAGCTGCATGGCTGGATTTTAAACATGATATGGTGCATTTTTGCCAAATCGGCATATTCCATGCTCAAACGATAAAGCAGTGTGCCGATATTAAATTCCTGTTGCTGGCATTCAATGCCTCCGCTTTCTAATTTTGACAAATCCAGCAAACTGTCTAACAGATATTTCAAATTATGGGCAGAAGCCTCTATTTTGCTGACCAGCTGCTGTTGGCGGCGCGACAAGCCTTCATCTTCCTGCAAGGCATCGACAAACAGTGTCAGGGCCTGCATCGGCTGGCGCAAATCGTGGCTGGCTTGCGCTAGAAAATATGATTTGGCTTTTACCGCCTGTTCGGCATTTATTTTTGCTTTATTCAAAGCAATATGAATTTCTATCATCGATGTAATATCTTGCAGCGTTCCGCTGATTTTACGGCTGTCTTTGTGATACTCCGCACGAAACTGGCAATAAGAAATTTCGCCCTTATCATATTTTAGCCTTAAATTGCCTTCTACTTGCCGCCGGTGTTTTAAAAGTTCGGATATCTTGCTGCGGTAAACCGGTATGTCTTCTTTAAAAATCCTTCTTTCCAACAGCTTCCTTTTCGACGAAGAATCGCTTTCTTCAACCTTCAAAATGCGATACATTTCAGCAGACCAATAGATTATCCTTTGATTGATGTCGATTTCCCAATAGCCGAGTTTTGCCGTTTTTTCGGCAAAATCTAACCTGGCGGAAACGCGCTGCAGCATGTCTGAAAGTTTCAGGTTATCTGTGATATCCTTTAAAGATATGTAGTAATATGGCGCTTTATAGCCTATTTGCGATTGATATGTTTTTCCATCAGGAAGTTTCTGCCGATGTTCTGAAAGCAAAAAGAACGCCCCTTCCGGCAGAAAATCTCTCCGATTGCTGTATGCAATCCGTCCTTCAATATCCGTTATTATAAAAATCTGCCCGGAAATATCCAATAATTTTTCATATTCTGCAATATTTACAAGCATAACATCTCATTTTCTAGGGGTTATAGTTCAACAAAAGGCTCCCTTGATATTCTGGCAGCTTAAACATCCAGCCATCATACCGGAGGCGGTTGTTTTTTATATAATCACTAATTGCCAAGGTTGGAAGGTTGTCTGTTGAAATTTTTATTGTTGCCCAATAATTTGAACCATCCGAATAAATTTTAAGAAAAGTTATCAGGCCGCCATAATTTTTAATTACCAATTCCCTTTTTTGGGCAAAAGCCCCTTCTTTAAAATCATAGCCTTTAATAACCTTTTCGGCATAAAGAGCCGATAGCTGTTCTAATATCGGCAGAATCGGCGTATCAATATTTACGGAATTTTTAAATTCTCCGCCCCGGAGCATTCTTTGCACCTGCCAATTTGCGCTTACAGCCTCCACATCATCGGCCCGATAGCTCAAAATCGGCTGTTCCAGCCAAGAATATCTTTTTCTTGGCGCTTGGAATCCCGTATCAACCATCCAGATATCTTTCTGCCCCGGGAATCTGATATATGTGTAGAAATAATCAGGCGACATTTTGCCGAGAATAATTTGGAATTCTTTTTCCTTCAGATAGAGCGTCAGCAAAGTTCCCGCATTTTCGCCCTGCTCTCCCACACCATATTTTTCATAATCTTTTTCATTATCCGATATTTTCGAATAGTAAATTGCATTTTGAATAAATTTTAACAGAGAATCCAAAAGTTTCATATTGGCATAATAGCCATCTTCCTCGCTGACGATCCAAATATCGTTTTCCAATAAAAGATTGGTATCGCTGGTGGAATTTTGCAGACGGATATGCTTAATGCCGTTAACGCCTGTTCCGGAAAATTCGCCAAACACCGGCTTATATTCGACAGACTTCACATCCAGGTGCCCGCGGTAGTAAAAAGCAGAAATGCCCAGTGCGAGCGAAGCCAAAAAAACAAGCCCCATCCATTTTGCAAATTTAGCGTTCATGGCATAACCTCCCGGCAGCTGCTGCCGCTTTTCTTTTATAAAAAATATTTGCGCACAAAACAAAAATCAAAATTAAAACAGGCCATACGAGAACATTAAACCATATGATAAGGCTAATGCTTTCTTGGACATGCTTGTTTATTTCATAATCAATATATTTCAAATCCTGTTCAGCGTCATTTAATGCGCGGCGCTTTTGATCTAACCGGCGCAATATTTCCGCTGATCCCCTGCCTTCAGGGTTTTCAACAATCCTATTCAGTTTTGAGATATCATTTTTTGCGTATAGAACCTTGTTTTTCAAGGAATAAATTTCATCTGCATGGACATCTTCATATTTTTTGCGGAGAATCTTTTCAATTGAACCGCTGGTCTGATAATTAAATTTTCCGCCAATAACCGGGAATGCGCCATTGCCGGCTAAATAGTCCACAGCTGCCAGAAGGAAGTCTATATTATTGTTTTGCGGAAGCAAATCATAGATTGTTTCATCCTCTTTTATCAGGTTTTCGCTCCAATTGGCCGTTGCCAGCATATCGCTGTCAGAAACAACCAGGAGCCTGCCCTCTTTGTCCGAAATCAATTTAAAGGGGCGCAGCTTGTTAAGCGCATCGGGATTTAAGCTTAAAGGCATTTCAAAATTTGAAAGGAACTTGCCTTCGCTTAAAACCGCAAGGTTATATTTATATCCGTCGCTTTTAAAAGCTTGTTTGGAAACTTCGCGCGGGTTATATTTTACAAAATCACTTCTGGTTATTCCTCCTTGGGCAGTTGTGTTCAAAAGGATTGTAATCTTGTTTGCCTCAAAAGGATTGGCCAATTCAATAATGCCCGGCGTTTTCATAATGATTTTGTTTATGTTGCGCGTTATTTCGCTTTTAGAATTCATTTCAGCCTTGCCGATTTTCATCCAATAAGGGTAATCTTCAACCCTTTTTATCTCCTCAGCGCTCAGCAATGCCGGCTGTGCCAGAGATTCATCCCCTGCAACGGCGTTATCAATATAATTTAAGCCCCATTTTTTTAAGAATGGCGTAAAGTCAGAAACATCAGGCGTCGTGATATCATTTACATACAAGTCCATTTCTGCAAAAGGATCCATGAAAACAAGCAGGCTGCCGCCGTTTAACAAATATTGGTCCAGGGCATAACGCAGATTGTTTTTTAATTTTTGCGGATTAATTACGATAACGGCATCATAGAATCCGACATCATAAGCATTGGAAGAAATTTTCTCTACATCATAATCATTTTCTAAAACTCTGACAAAAGCCCAATCTTCCCTTTTCTTTGCGAATTCGGGCATATTTATGACCGGCAGCGTATTTGAAACAATTCCGATTGTTTTCTTTTTTTCCGCCACAAAATGAGCGAGATTTCTGCTGATATCCTGTTCCAGATAATTCTGGCGCTCGGGTGAAAAGTAAGGGATTATCCGGGTTGTGCCGTCAGCGTTTCTAAAAGCGGCCCCAAGATAAAGGTTTGTCCGCCCGTCTCTGCCGATAAACGGCCTTATGCGGTTGGCAAGGGCATCTTTTTCTCCGGGGCTAAAGGGAGTTACAGCAACCACCTCTATTTCAAAAGGCACGCGGGCCGCCCGCCGGTATTGCTCTAAAAAGCGAAGCAGATAGCGGGAATATTGGGCAAGTTCGGGATAATTCCCTTCCAGTTCTTCCGAAATAAAAACACGAACTGTTACCGGCGCTTTCAGGCTTTGCACCACTTCCCGGCTTTGTTCAGATAAAGAATATTGTTTTCCGGCGCTTAAATCGATTTTGAATCCCCCCAGAAACAAACTGCATGCGATATTTAACAGAATGAAGGAAGAAAACAGCACTGTCCCCAGCATAAAAACGGATGTTTTTTTTATAAAGTTTTTTTTCTTTTTCATGGTATTGCCCTTAAGATTTTTTATAATCTACCGCTGCCGTGTTTAAGATTAGGCTTCCGGCAATCAATAACAGAAAATAACAAATATCGTCCGGAGAAAACTGCCCGGAAATCAAATTTTGATAATGCGCATCGAAATTTAACGACTTCAAGACGCGTATCAGCAAGTCATTTGAGAATCCGAAAAGTTTTAACAGGAAGTCCAAATTAGCGATTCTGAAAAGAAAGATTGCAATTAATGAAACAAGATAAGAGCTAATCGGATTTTTTGAAAACGCCGAAACGGTGCATCCGATGGCGCAAAAGGCGCCGCAAACAATCCAACAGGATGCGTAGCTGGCAACAATTGCCAAATTATCAGGCTGCGCGTAAAAGCCTACACTGCCCCATATTGATATGCTTGAAAAGAGCAACAGCGTGCAAAACAGCCAAGCTGCAAAAAATTTTCCCAAAACCAGCGTGAAGGCGTTTACCGGCTGTGTCAAAAGTAGTTCAATCGTGCCGCTTTTATATTCGTCTGCCCAAAGTTTCATGGTAATTGCCGGAACAATCAAGGCAAAAACATCTGGCTGAAACATAAAAAAGGATGGTAACGCATTGTTGTTTACCTCAAAAAAATATCCGCCGTAAAAAGCGCTTAACATTGAAAGCAACAGATAGACGCCAATAATAAAATGGCCCAATGATGTTCTAAAATAAGCATAAAATTCTTTTTCCAAAATCCGCAATGCCAGCATAAAAATCTCCTAATCGTCTTGAACTAATTGTAAAAAAGCCTTGCTTAAATCATGTTCTTTATGGATTTTTTTCAAAGTTTCCGGCGTTGTATCACGCAGAATCCGCCCATGGTGAATTAAAATGACGCGGTTCGCCATTGCTTCAACTTCCTCCATAATATGGGTTGAAATGATGACAATATTATCCTGCCCATAATTTTTTATAAAGTTGCGAATATGGTCTTTTTGAACCGGATCCAGCCCTTCTGTCGGCTCGTCCAGAATGAGTATCTTCGGAAGGTGTACCAATGCCGCGGCAATCGCCACCCTTTTCTTGTAGCCCTTCGACAAGGTTTCTATTTTTTGGGACAGGACGCTTTCCAACCTCAATTGTTCTACGCAAAGGCATATGTTCGCATCCGCCGTATCTTTTGGCAATTCGCGCAGCGCAGCCATATAGCGCAAAAACTCAAAAACGCCCATTTCCGAATAAAGCGGAGAATTTTCAGGCACATACCCCACATGGCGCAGCGCAGCAAGCAAATTTTGCGGCAAATTATAATTTGCAAGCCGTATTTCCCCAGAATCGGGCTTCAGATAACCTGTTAACAGCCTCATCAAAGTACTTTTTCCGGCACCGTTCGGCCCTAACAGCGCTGCAACCTCCCCTTTTTTGAGGCAAAAGCTTACATGGTTTACGGCTTGTATCTCGCCGAAGGCCTTGCACAGATTTTTTACGGTTATCATATTTTTCTCCAATGTTTTATATATCATAACAACTTTTTTTTAAATTTTAACAGTTATTTTAACTTTTACAAAATCATGATGACAAAGATAATAAAATATTTTATTGATAGAATAGTTCTAATTTAAAGGAGTAATCATGTCTGACGAAGTATACAGCCGCGAAGAAAGCAGGATTTTAAAAGTAGGCTTTGGCGTGGCTTTGGCGTTGATTGTTCTGACATTGGCCGTAACCTTAACCAGAAAAAAGGTTTCCAGTGCAGACAACGGAAAATTTTATGATGTGAACGCACGTTTTAACAGGACTGACGGGCTCTTGGTCGGTGATTGGGTGCGCATGGCCGGAATGGATATCGGGCGGGTTGTAGATGCCCAGCTTGATGACCACTACAAAGCTATCCTGACTCTGGAAATCAAGGATAATATCAAAATTCCGGATGACAGCAGCGCTTCAATTGTCAGCAGCGGCATTGCCGGTACCAAATATATTGAAATCGAACCGGGCGGGTCTGAAGACTATATCGCCCCTAACGGAGAATTTTCCTACACGCAAGATGCCATGGTCATTGAAGAATTAGTCGACCGGATTATCGGCATCGGAAAAGCAAATAGAAAATCGGCAAATAAAAACTGCCTGAAAGAAAACAATAAAAAGGAGATTATTAATGAATAAAAAACCTGTTGAAACAATCATGGGAATTGTGGTTGTCGTTGTTGCCGCCCTGTTTCTGTTTTTTGCTTATAAAGTTTCAGACCTGCAAGTCGTTAAAGGTTATACGGTTACTGCAAAATTCTTAAAAGTCGGCGGTTTAAACGTGGGTTCAGACGTTAGAATCAACGGTATTAAAGTTGGTACGGTTATCAGCCAGAAGCTGGATCCTGAAAATTTTGACGCGGAAGTCAAAATGAGCCTTTCATCAGACATTCCTCTGCCGGCAGACAGCGTTGCCATGATTATGAGCGACGGGCTTATCGGCGATAAATTTATTAAAATTGAACCCGGCAAAGCTTCGGAATATTTGAAAGACGGCGATATCATTGCCAAAACAAAAGATTTCAAAACAATTGAAGACATGGTTGGCGAAATCATTTTTATGGTAACAGACAATGGTGAAAATAAATAAACTTATAAGCGAAACAGCTTTGTGCGCTGTTTTATCCTGCCATGCGGCAATGGCTGAAGATATTAATACAAACATTGCCCAAATGCAGGCTATGGATAAAATAACAGGCAAAGTCAGCGTTATTGAAGCTCCTGTGAATGGCGAGGTTAATTTTGGCAGTTTTTCTATTGTCGTGAGGAGCTGCAAAACAAAACCAGCCGAGGAAACGCCTGAAAATAAGGCTTTTGTTGATGTGGTTGATAATTATAATTCGGAAAAGCCCGTTAACATCTTCAGGGGATGGATGTTTTCTTCATCTCCGGCCGTCAACGCCGTTGAACACCCGATTTATGATGTCTGGCTTTTGAAATGCATTCAAGGCAAACCCAAAGGAAAGCTGTTGACTGCTGAGGAACTTGCCGCAAGAGAAGAAATTGAAATGCTGCGCCCTGAAAAGGAACTGCCGAAAGAAGACAAAGAAGGCAAAGCGGAAGAAACTCCCAAGGCAGAAGCTAATCAGGAGACGGAAAACGACCAGTCCGCGCCTGAACAACCTATGACAGAAAGCAAGCCGCAGGAAAATCCCGAAACTCTGCCCGCTGAGCTTCCTGCACCTTTAGATGCTTCTGACGCCGGACAGGCTGATGCTGACGGCGGCCCTCAGTCGCTCATCAATTTGCAACAGAACGATCCTCAAGAAGATGCTGCCCGAAATGAAGATGCTTCCAATGCGGAAAATGAGGAAACCCCAGAAGAAACCGCTGTTGAAGCTGAGGAAATTGTAAAAATTGAACCGCTGACCGCTGTGGTTAATGAAGAAAATGTTTCAGAAGATGTACCGTCAGAACAGCTGATTGATTTGAGTTCTGAAATTCAAGAAGATGAATTTGAACTTAATGCAGATGCTCTGCTGAACGATTGAAACAGCGTAACTTTTAACAAAAAAGCGTGGGGATTAGATTCTTCACGCTTTTTTTGCCCTTATTTTTGCCAAAAGCCTTTTGAAAACAGCACTAAGATTGTGATAACATCTAACCTTCCCAACAGCATGGAAAAGCTTAGCAAATATTTGGCATGGCTATTCAGCCAGCTGTAATTTCCCGAAGGCCCGATATCCGCCATAACCCCCGGCCCCGTATTGGTCATATTGCTTAAAACAACGCCCAAGGCTGTGAAAAAATCATATCCAGACAAAGCAACGGCCAATGTTAAGCAAACCAGACAGAACAGATAGGCAACAATAAAAAATATTACGGAATTCACCACGGTCTTGTCCGTATTCGCCTGGCCGATTTTAACAGGAACCACACGGTTTGGATCTACAGAAAGGATTAAATTCCTTTTTAGATAAGAAAAAATTACCTGCCAGCGCAATATCTTAATTGACCCTGTTGTTGACCCGGTACAACCGCCGGTCAAAGAAAAGACGACAAACAGGCTTCCGGCCAAAGCGCCCCATTGCAGGTAGTCTGTTGTGGCATAGCCTGTTGTGGTTGTTACGGAAATGACATTAAAAGCGGCTTGGTGCAAGGATTCCCAAAAGCCATACACGCCCGTAAAATTCAGCCAAAGCGTTGTAAACAGAATGTAAAAGAACAAAACCTTCAAGAAGACAACGACTTGTTCGGCCCTTAAGGAATGAAAATTTCTGGTTAAAAAGATGCTGTGATAATAAGTCAGCGGAATTGCCCCTAAAAGCATAAAAACAATGGTAACCATGTCTATTCCCAGGCTGTTAAAGCTTCCATAAGAATTTCTGGTGGAAAGCCCGCAAGTCGATATTGTCGTCATGGCCTGGCATACCGCTTCAAACCAAGACATTCCGGCAAAGTGCAAACAAACAATGGCCGCCCCTAATAAAATGAGGTAAACAGAAATAATTATTTTGGCGATATAACTTATTTTGGGAAGCATTTTTTCGTTTACGTCTGAATTTTCCCTTTGAAAAATCGCCATTCCGCCAATACCCAAAAAGGGCATCAGAGCAGCCGCAAAGATAACAATTCCCACGCCGCCCAAGGCGCTTAACAGCGCGCGCCACAGCAAAACGGCCTTTGGAAGCTTTTCCACATCCGCAAAAATTGTCGAACCGGTTGTCGTTACCGCCGAAGCGCTTTCAAAAAGGGCATCGGCAAAATTTTCTGTTACGCCATACAGGCTGAACGGAATTGTCCCTAAAACAATAAAAGCCGTCCAGCTTACGACTGTAAGCAGATAGGCCTGGCGGATTGAAATCCGTTGTATTTTCGTGTTATTTGCCAAAAACAGCGATAAACCGATAAACAGGCAGATAATTGAAGATGTCAGAAAGCTGGACCAGTCGCCATTGCTCAAATAAATGTCATAAGCAGCCGGTATCAGCATGGAAATTCCCAAAATGCTGATGAAATATCCGCTGATCATAAAAACCGGCTGCCACATGTTTTGACCTTTCTTACAAGGCTACATTTTTGGAAAAGCCTTTTTCCACTAAAGTCCTGTTTATATTTACATCGCCGACGGAACATATCCCGGTTGGAACATTTTGATAGGTGTAAGCGTTAATCTTGCAGCGGACAACCTTCCCTTCCAACATAAGATTCAGAAAAATCTTTGCTTCGGTTCCGTTTTTTGTGTTGGGGTCGGCATAAATTCCATAAAGGAAGAGCCTTTTTCCGGCAATGCTGATTTCATTTGCATTAAGGACAGAGGCGCGGCCTGTGATTTCCTGTTCTTCATCCAAATAAACAAGCGGAAGCTTTTTGCCTGCCGGCTTTGCGGCTTCAGCCAAAGCGGCGCTTTCTGTATTTTGTGCAGGAGCTGCCGGTTTGGCATATATTTTTTTATCTGTCAAAATTACTTTTTCTGCCTGGGGCAACCTGACAATCGCCTCCCCGGCCAAAGCATCTTTCTTCTGCAAACCTTCTGCTTTGCCGAAAGACTTGCGTCTGGAAGATTTTACGCCTTTTTCAACATTGGGTTTTACCACAACATTGTCGCCCGGCGTTTTAATGATAACCTGCGTCATCTGCTCGGGGATAATTTCTTTGGCTTTTTGAGACACGCTTTGCTCTATGGCGGAGAAATGCTGTTTGATATTAAACCAATACCAGGAATGCACTTTCGACGGTTTTACGCCGATAAAGACCGGAATCAAATATAACGCCGCCAATATTCCTAAAAACATCCATGGGCGCCGCAAAGGGAACAAGAGAGTATAGGCCAGTTTATTGAAAAAAGCCGGCCAGCCTTTCATTCTTAAGGAATCATCACGCAACTTTATTTTCATTGTTATCACTTCCGTATGTTTGTTTTAATTCAGCAATTTTTTCAGGCGTAATACGCTCAAAAAGCATCTCGCCGACGTTAAAGGCTGTCCCGGGCAAAACCGCAGACATCTCTTTTTTAACGTCAAAATCCTTTAATAACGGCATATCTTTTGCCGCCAGGCCTAATTTTGCAAGCATTGCCTCACTGGTTTGCGGCATAACCGGTGCGCTCAATATGGCAAATATACGGATGAGGTTAATGCAATTATATAAAATTGCCGCGGCGCGTTTTTCATCCGTTTTAATTACATTCCAAGGTTCGGCCATGGAAATATAATTATTCCCTTCCACCCAGATTGCGCGCAGTTCATTCAAAGCTTTGCGAAATTCCATATCGTCCATATATTTCAAATAATCTTTAACGCGTTGTTGCAGATTGTTAATCAAATCTGTTTCAAGGCTGGTATATTCGCCTGCTGCCGGAACAGCCTCACCTAATTTTGAAGCCGTCATTTTCAAAACGCGGGAAACAAAATTTCCCAAAACGCCATTAAGGTCTTTGTTAACGACTGCGGCAAACAAGTCAAAGCTGAAAGATGCATCCGAACCTTCCGGTGCATTAGACATCAGCCAATAGCGCCAGTAATCCGCAGGGAATTCTTTCAATGCATCTTCTGCAAAAATGCCCCGATGCGCAGATTTTGAAAACTTTCCTCCCTCATAAGTCAAATAGCTCATGCCTTTTAAGTAATCAACCTTCGTCCAGTTTTCACCTGTTCCAAGCAAAGTTGCCGGGAAAGTGATGGAATGGTAAGGAACGTTGTCTTTACCCATAAATTCGACATAACGGACGCCGTCGGCATTCAGCCACCAGTCTTTCCAATTTCTTTCTTCCGGCTTTTCATCAGACCATTGTTTGGTAATGCCGATGTAACCAATCGGCGCATCAAACCAAACGTAAAACACTTTATCTTCAAAACCGGGCTTATTGACAGGGAAACCCCATTTTAAATCTCTGGTAATGCAGCGGGGCTGCAAACCTTCTTTGAGCCATTTCAAAGCAATGGTATAAGCAACATCCGGCCAGAAGGGCTCTTTGGTTTTAATCCAGGAAGTCAGTTCTTTTTCAATTTTTGGCAAGTTCAAAAACAGGTGTTTTGTTTCCCGCACCTCTAAATTTGACGACCCCGAAACCGAACTTTTGGGATTAATTAAATCTGTCGGTTCCAAAACTTTGGTGCAATTTTCGCACTGGTCGCCGCGCGCCTTGTCATAACCGCAATGCGGGCATGTCCCGGTTATGTAACGGTCGGCAAGAAACATCCGGTCATCTACGGAATAAATCTGCTTGATGCTGCGCTCCTCGATATAGCCGTTTTTATCCAGCTGTTCAAAAATATGATAGGTAATTTCTTGATTCTGCGGGCTTGACGTGCGTCCGAAATAATCAAAAGAAAGGTTAAAATCCTTATAAGTGCGGGCATGGCGCTCATGATACATGTCGCAATAGCTCTGCACATCCATCCCTTCTTTCAAAGCGCCGACTTCCGAAGTTGTTCCGTGTTCATCCGTTCCGGCAATGTATAAAACTTCGTTACCCATCATTCGCATATAACGGGCATAGATATCAGATGGCAAAAGACAACCGACCATATGGCCTAAATGCGGCACACCGTTAATATACGGCAATGCAGAAGTAACTAAAATTTTAGACATTTGTTATTTTTCTCCGGTTTATTTTTAAATTAACTGATGAATATTACAACAATCAGAAAAATTCTCAAGCATAAATCTCAAGAAATCCGGTAAAAAATTATAACAATCCGCCTTACGCTTTGAGCGGGGTTCCTACGAGCAAAAATTCAGGAAGTTCCTTTAAAGCGGAAGCGCCGGACGCTTTCACATGCCCACCGCCGCCAAATATTGAGGCAATCTTAGAAACATCCACGCCTTCTTTGGCCGTGTAAAAAGACAAGTTCCACAGATTGTCCTTATTCATGTAAAAATTAACCATGAAATCATAGCCCTCAATCTGCGGGACGGAGTCAAAAAACGCCGATTTTCCCTGAGGCATGTTTGCGCAAATGCATTTATACCCTTGGAAGCTGCTTTCAAAAGCCATTCCTCGAACCAAGCGGAAATTGCGTATTTTTATCCAGGATAAAATCGCCTCGCCTTTAGCCACCGTAGCCGGAATATCCAGCTTATTTTCCAGTAATTCCTTCCAGATTTCATCTTCCGGGCGGTTGACGCCTAAAGATTGGAAAGCATATTCAAAGGGCAGCACCCGGGGATCGCGCAAATCATAAATATCATTTAATCCCAAAAGCCGCACGCCTTCGGGAATTTCCTCCCCGGGATGAAAATATTCCCAGGCCAGGCAAATCGCCGCCGTTCCAACCCGGCGCAGCCCCTTTAGCTCAGGATAGCTGCCGCCAGCGCGCAAATCATTATATTCGTTAATGACAGACGCATGATGGTCAATCCAGGTAAAATCTTTATTTTGCGCAAGTTCTGCCATAAACGGGAAAGGCAAAGCGTAATCGCAGACGATTATTTTGTCATGCGCACGGATTTTTTCGTAAGGGACTTCCATATCATGATTCAGCCCTATTGTCTCGCAATCGGGATAAAGGCTTTTTATAATTGCCGCCGAGCCTTTGCCGTCATGGTCGGCAATATGATATACGCATAACATTATTCTTTTCCTTTTATTTCTATTTGCAGATTGTCGTAAGCCGGTTCGCAATAATCCGGCGTTAAAGCGTTCACATTATCATAATCGCATTCATTGGTCAGATGGTTCAACACGACTTTGCGGGGATTTATCCTTTTTACCACTTCCATAACCTCATCCAGGCTGGCATGCTGCACCTCGCCTTTAATGGTTGTCAACGGCGCGGTCAGAAGCTCCGGCCGGCGTTTTATCATTTTGAAAGCGCTGCCAGCGATTTTTTTGAAATCCGCCAAATGGACATATTCACCGTCATTAAACACATAGCCCAAACATTCAGGACAATGTTCCAACAGTTTTATCGGCGTGATTTTAACCCCTTTAACTTCAAAAGGATGATTGGGTTTGACAATATTGGCAACTAAACTGGGCTTGCGGATGGCATTATTTGGATTTTTTCCATCGGCAATCAGATAATCAAACCTTTTTTTAATAAGTTTTACGCTTTGGGGACCTGCATAAAAATTAAGGCTGTTAAGATTTATCCTGTTGATTTCGCGCAAATCGTCTATTCCATGCAGATGGTCTGCATGCATATGCGTATATAAAACGGCATCCAGGTCCCGGATATTCTGGTCAATCAGTTCCAAACGCAAATCCGGAGACGTGTCTATCAAAATTTTCACACCGTCAATTTCAACATAGGTGGATGTCCTGCGCCGGCGGTTTTTGGGATTATCCGGATTGCAATATAACCACCCTGCCCCTAAAGAAGGAACGCCAGGAGCTGCTCCGCTTCCTAAATAAACAACTTTTAACATTAGTATTCATATCTCCCTTTATCGCTGGCCTTGCGGAAAAGCTTGTAAAAATTATCCGAAGTAATTTGCGCCAGTTTTTCCAAAGGGATGTCTTTAATTTGTGCCAAGCGTTCCGCCGTATAATAAACAAAAGCCGGCTCGTTGCGCTTGCCCCTCATCGGAACAGGCGCCAAGAAAGGAGAATCTGTTTCAACCAAAAGCCTGTCCAGGGGAACCTGTTCAAATATTTCCCTCAATTCAACGCTTTTGTTAAAAGTGATAATTCCCGAGGCGGAAATATAAAAACCGATAGACAAAGCAAAATCCGCTAATTTTTTTGATGAAGAAAAACAGTGGATTTCGCCCGTAAAAGCTTTTTCCTTATATGCTTCTCCCAATAAATTTATCGTATCCTCATCGGCATCCCGGGTATGGATAATTAATGGCAGCCCGCTGATTTGCGCCGCTTTTATCTGTTCTTTAAAAATTTCAATTTGGACATCGCGCGGCGCATAATCGTAATAATAGTCCAGCCCGCATTCGCCAATGGCCACCACTTTTTTATGCTCTGTCCTGGCGACAATATCTTCTGCTTTTAACCCCGGATATTCCTGGGCATTATGGGGATGGACACCGACCGCCGCATAAATAAAAGGATATTTTTCAGAAAGCTTTAATTGGTTTTCAAGTTCGTTCATATTATTTCCGGCATTGAGCATGGCCGTTACGCCGTTTTCTTTCGCACGGGAAATAATATCTTCCATATCGTCTTCAAAGTCATTGAAATCCAAATGGCAATGGCTGTCTACTAACATTTTACATCCTTTTAATCAAATTTACGATTATCTTCATAAGTGCCTGGCTTTTATCCATATTCAGAGCATCCGTCTCGGCAAAAACGGCGGTTGATTCATCCCAAGATTCAGACAAGGCTTCTATATTATGCATTTTTTTAATTTCTTCCGAAAGAAATTTCAACAGGAGCTCTTTGGTTAAAGCATATATATCATCGCCGGAGGCCGCTTTTGAGCAAAATTCCTGCAAGTCGGAAACGCTAAACCGCGCCCCTGCATTAACCAGGCTATGCAGTTTTTCATAGATATCCAAGGCTTGGTTATCGGCATAAGCTATAGCTTTGCCAATGCTTCCCGAAGAAATATCCGCCAGATTTTTAACATCCTTTTCAGAAAGCTCCGGACGATAACGCCGCAGCAGCGTTGCGACCTGAACAGGTTCCAGCGGGGCAAAATTTATTTTGGCACAGCGGGAACGAATCGTCGGCAGGAGCTTGTTCGGATTGTGGCTGATGAGCAGCATAAGCGTTTTGTAAGGCGGCTCTTCCAAAACCTTAAGCAGGGCGTTTGCCGCAGCCTTGTTCATATCGTCCACGCTGTCAATCAAAACGACGCGCCAATTGTCTCCCCCAGCTTTTTTCGATAGAAATTCATGAATAAGCCTTACATCGTCCACACGGATAAAAGCCGACTTTTTCAGCCCTTGAAGCTCATTTTCAGAAAGGGCGTCCCCATCCTTAATCGCTTTTAAAACTTTTTTCTTATCCGTCTCCGTATAATCGCGCTCTATTACTTTAAAATCGGGATGGGCATTGTTGGCAATCAGCCGCAGCGCAGGGTTATCCGGGCTGACATCCAGCGTTTTATACTTTGATTTTTCCTTTTCGTCCGCACTGAGCAGAAAACGGGCCAGGCGGTAAGCAAATGTGGCTTTCCCGATGCCTTCAATTCCAGAAATGAGCCATGAATTATGTAAAGAATTATTTCTCCAGGCTGATAAGAATTGCTGCTCTTCGGCTTCATGCCCAAGCAGAAAAGTGTTTGTCCGTGGAGAGGCAAAATCTTCTTCTAACTGCGGCATAACTCCCCTTCAAACCTTTCCATCACAAGGTTTACAATATCATTATGCAAGTCTTCGATAGGCTTGTCTGCGTCTAAAACGACACAACGCCCGGGTTCCTGTTTTGCAATTTCCAGGTAGCCATTACGCAGATTATGGTGAAATTCCAAATCTCTGCTTTCAAAACGCAATTCTTTGACCGCCATATTATCTGCTTTTGCAAAAGAACGGCTTAAGCCGATTTTGGGGTCTAAATCCAGAATAATCGTCAAATCAGGCTTAAAATCTTCAACGCTGATTTTATACAATTCTTTTAAGACTTTCTCCGGTACGCGTTTGTTATAACCATAATACTGGTATGCAAAGGTCGAATCTGCAAAGCGGTCGCTTAACACCCAGGTATTTTCAGCTAACGCCGGCCAGACCTTCTGCGCCATGTGGATGCGGCGGTCGGCAAAGTAAAGCAAAGCTTCTGCCACGGCATCCATTTTATCTTTATCGCCGGTTACCAGCAATTTGCGGATTTCCAGCCCCGCTTCGGTTCCGCCCGGCTCTTTCGTGCTTATATTCTTAATCCCGCAATTTGCCAAAACTTCCGAGAGCAGCTTGATTTGGGTAGATTTTCCGGTTCCCTCGCCGCCTTCAAAAGTAATGAATTTTCCTGGGAAGGTTTTCATTATTCTGCTCCAAACAGCAAATATTTCAGATTTGCGCCTAACCGGCCAAGGAAACCAAGCTTTTCAACATTGCTGCTGGCAAGCAGCGGCACCTCATAGGCATTAGAGCCCGGAACCTCCACTTTCAGCGTTCCAACTTTGTCTCCGCGTGCTATCGGCGCCTTAAGCGGCTTGCTGTATATTGCGGTCAGCTTGACATCATCTGTCTTGTTTCTGCGGATTGTGCGAATAACATCTTCATCAACAACGGTTTCGACTTCTTTTTGCTTGCCCATATATACAGGAATTTTATTAATCGTCTGGCCTCTGTTTAAGATTGTGTAATTATCAAATTCGCGGAAGCCCCAGCTCATTAATTTTTCAGCTTCTTCCGAACGCTCCTTATTGGAGGACATCCCGCCCATAACCTCTATTAAGCGCCTGTTTCCTTTCTTTGCAGAAGCTGTCAGGCTGAAGCCGGCTTCTTCCGTATGCCCCGTTTTGAGCCCATCCGCGTTATTCATGCTGTAAAGCAGCGGATTTCTGTTGCCCTGGCGGATATTGTTATATGTAAAATAGCGTTCGGAAAAAATATGGTAATATTCCGGAAAATCGCGAATAAGTATCTGTGCCAATTTTGCCAAATCTTCCATCGACATCCGATGGTCCGGATGCGGCAAACCTGTTGCATTTGCAAAGGAACTGTTGCGCAGCCCTATTTTTTCTGCGGCTTTTTGCATGGCCGCGGCAAAATCCTCTTCGCTGCCGGCGAGATTTTCGGCAACAACAATGCAGGCATCATTGCCTGACTGGATTAATATGCCTTTTAACAAATCTTCAACCCGGACTTTGTCTCCGATTGCCAAAAACATTGTCGACCCGCCGCTGGCCGCCCCGCCTTTCCGCCAAGCATTTTCGCTCACCGTAAAAGTATCATCCAAAGTCAAGGTGCCGTCTTTTAATTTTGAAAACACCATGTAAACAGTCATTAATTTGCTCATAGAGGCCGGAGGAACCATTTTATCGGCATCTTTTGAAAAAAGATATTGGCCGGTATCAAAATCCATCAAAACAGCATTGCGCGCTTTTGTTTCTATGGCTTCTGCACTTACGGACGCCAGCAAAACCCCACATAAAAACATTGTTGAAAATATTTTCTTTTGCTCTCTTATCATTTTTTCCTCTTTTAATCTTTAACAACCTGCGCTTCGTAAACGCCGTTATTGACCATTTTATCCATTGCAATTTTGGCTTCCATTTCATGTTTGTAAGGCCCTAACCGCACACGGTAAAAATCTGTCCCTTTTACGTTTACCTTATAGATGTTTGAAACGCCGTATTTGCGAAGCTGGGCGCTTAACTTTTCTGCGGTACTCCGGCTTTTATAGGCGCCTGCCTGAACAAAATAGCTGCCTTTTTTATATTGATATGCGGTATTTTCCCTTATGGCCGGCGCATTATACTCCGAAGCAACATCGCTGATGAGCCCCCGCTGGGCAATTAAGGGTTCTTCTTTCTTGTTAAGCAGGGCTTCTTTCAGCCTTTTGCTTTCTTCTTCCATAATTTCAACCCGGACTTTTGCCGTTCCCTGGTTCAGAAAGCCCAAAAGCTGCGCGCCCCTTTTAGAAATATCAATAATGCGGTCTTTTGCAAAAGGCCCGCGGTCGTTCACGCGCAAAATCAGCGAACGCCCGTTCTCCAAATTTGTAACTCTGACGATTGACGGCAAAGGAAGCGTGCGGTGTGCCGCCGTGAGCGTATTCATATCATAAATTTCGCCATTTGCAGTATATTTGGCATGAAAATCTTTGCCATACCAAGAAGCGACGCCGGTTTCGCTATAGCCGTAATCTTCTTCCGGATAATAAGTCTTGCCGGCAATTTTATAGGGGTTTCCGACTTTATAGGTTCCGTTTTTGCCGCTTAAGGCGCTTTGCTGTGTGTATGTTTTGCTTAAATCAATGCCATTGGAAGCACAACCCGCCGCAAGCAGAAGCGCAGAAAAAGCACAAATAATTTTACTGTTTGTTTTTATCATCCCTTATCCTATTTTCTGATTTATTAAACATAATCTAAACGCTTTTTTTATGCTCGTAAATAGTTTAAATCCCCTTGTGCAATTTTCTTTCGGGGACCGGAACGCCTAGCCCGGTTTGGGGCGTGTAAGCTTTTATCCTTTGCAGCAGCCTCTCGTCGGGATAACCGTCCTGAGGCAGCAAGGCATCTTTTTGCAACAGCTTCACAGCTTCTTTGGTTTTTGTTCCCAATTGCCCGTCTTCTGATAATGTTTTACTTAAATATTTATTTGCAAATACTTGTATTTCCTTTACATTATCCGTCTTTAACTTTTCAGAGAAGGGGAAATCCAAGGCCTGCCATTTCTTTTGATTTTCAACATAATCTGCTAAAATACCAATCGCCAAAGCATAATTTTCCGAGCGGTTCCATTGCATAATCCTATAAAAATTCGGAAGGGCGAGATATGCCTTTCCTTTTCTGCCGTCCGGCAGGAAAATTGATGCCTGGGTGTTTTCATCCATATCAGATATTTTGGCGTTCTTAAATTTCACGCCCAATTTTTTCCATTCTTTTAACGCCTTTTTATGGTTATGCCCGGTTAAGGCATAATCAAAGTTCCATGGCAAAACCGCTTCTGCTCCCCAGGGCTGCCCTTCCGCCCAGCCGATAGAAGATAAATAATTGGCAGCAGAAGCTGCCGCTTCCGGAAAGTCAGACCAGATGTCAATTGTTCCATCCTGATTATAATCAACCGCATAAGCGTTAAATGTCGAAGGCATAAACTGGAAATGCCCCATGGCGCCGGCCCATGACCCTTGCAACTTCTGATAATCAATTTGCCATTCATCAATAATTTTCAGAGCCTGATAGAGTTCATTTCTAAAAAATTCCGGACGGCGCGTATCATAACTCAGCGTCATCAGCGCCTCAATCGTGCCATAACCGCCAAATGAAGCGCCGAAATTGCTTTCCATGCCCCAAAAAGCAATCAGATAATTTTCCGGAACACCATATTTTTCAGCAATCGGAGCAAGGTTTTTTTGGTTTTCTTTATAGCGCTTCCGGGCATTTTCCACCCTCTTTTGATTGACTAGACGATTCAAATATTGAGCTGAAGTTAAAACAAATTCGGCCTGGCTTCTGTCCGTTTTGATAATCTTAGAATCTGCTTTGAAAAAATTATGAGCATAAACCGTGTCCAGCGTTTTTTGGGAGATTCCCCGGCGGCGCATATCTTTTTTGAGAGCCTCCAGCCATTGGACATAATCTTCAGGCGGCATATTTTCCTTTGCGGCTGATGACGCGCAAGCCGAAGCGGAAAACATGCTAAACAGCAATAATAAAAAAGTTCTTGTTAAAGAAAACACCTTTTTTGGCATAATATCCTCTCCCCGTCTATGCCGCTATATTACGCAGATTTTTTTGAATTGTATTTTTTTTTCTTTTTTATACACATTATGCGGCCATTATAAAATTTAGCAAAAAGGTAAAAAAAGTTCTTGACCTCTTGCGAAGTTTTATATAAAAAGTTATCAGCAAAATCATGAGCCTTTATGGAGAGGTGGCAGAGTGGTTTAATGCAGCGGTCTTGAAAACCGTCGTGGGCGCGAGCCTACCCAGAGTTCGAATCTCTGCCTCTCCGCCAAATACACAATCGTTTTTTTGCGAATATGTTGACAAAAATTTATGCATATGTTATGTTGATTCATAGGAGAGGTTAAAAACATGAATAAGAAAAAAACATTTGCTTTGGAATTTGATAAAGGCGTTGATAATGATTTTAAAGTTTGGACAAGAGAAGCCGTTCAGGATTTTATAAACCTCTTCCCCGAATTTAAAGATAATTTTCAAATTAACCAAGACCAAAGCTATTACACCCGGCAAGAAGTAGAGGATATCGCCGCCCGCTCCTCTGATGTTTCCAGAGAAGATGTTTTTTCTATGTTTGTACCGCAAAGCAACGGCTCCTATTTAAAAAAAGAAAGCTTAGATTACGACCTCCAACAAGTCTCTCAAAACGGGCGCTTGGATTTACAAAAATTTTCAAGTTTCAGAACTCCTCCAGGAACCAGCTTCACTATAGATGCCCCTGTTACTGTCTCTATCATCTCTCTGCCAACAACTTTTGCTTACGGAATAAGCGATCAAAAAGATTTATATGTTTCCGCAGCCCAATGCGGCAAAAATAAAGACTACTTTAAGCAAATCATTATGCATGAACTCGGACATGTTTTTAGGGCCACTCACGAAAACCGTCGAAACAACGTTGAAAATCTTGGTTCACACTGCACAGACAAAGATTGTTTAATGTACGAACATGCTTATACCGCAGCCTCATTCAACAGAAGGCAAACGCTTGCAAAGGCTAATCCTTTTTGCAATGACTGCATGGAATCTATGCGCGACTATATGGAAAATACTTTAAAGCTGCAGCGCAGCAACTCTCATTCTATTGAGGTTGAACATTCTTCAGAACCTTTGCAAGACGAAGAAACAGAAGACAGAAGCTTTAAATCCGGCATCCGCCAGGTTTTCAAGGCCGCTGCACAAAAAGAAGGGGCTGTTTATAAAGAAAATATTCAGGCTAAAATCTATTCTGCCACCCTCACCCATGCCGATGGTTCCGTTGATAAAATCCAGGCGGCAAACCCTTCTAAGGTTTATTTATCGTCAATTGACGCTTCCGGACAAGATAAAATCCCGGAGATGGAACGCTTTAATAACATCGCCGAATATGCTTTTCAACAAGGCAAAACAATTTCTTTTGGCAATATTAAATCCCCCGAGTTTAAAGCCCGCCTTATGATTGCCTGCCAAAACCACCGTCCGCCGGTTAAAATGAAAGGAATGCCAGAGTTGGATAACCAGTTTCTTAACAAACTCAGTCCAGAAACCAAAAAGAAACTACAATCAAATAATTCTCAATCCGCGGCAGCCTTACAGCAAAAAATTAATTCGCAAGGGCGGTAGCATACACCTGCAAGAAAAACCATCCTTGGAAAAAGAGAAAATATTGCGTATTTTATTGCAGTATCATGTACCAAATAAATAACATATTCGCAAATGACAACATAACCAACAAAGAACCTATATCTTTTGCTTTTTTTGAAAGTGGATGCCATTCTTTTGATATGCGGTCGATAATCACCTCTAATGCGGTGTTGACCAGTTCCATCAGCACAATTAAAAACAATGAAAATACCAATATCACTTTTTCTATTGGGCTTATATTTAACTGAAAAGCTAATATTGTTCCCAAAAGAAAGATTAGCAAATCTTGGCGAAGGGCTGCTTCGCTTTTATATGCGGAAGCAAAGCCGTCCAGAGAATAGCCCAGGGCATTTATTATTCTTTTTCTGGCGGCTTTGCTTATCTTTTTATATTTTCTGAATAGCTTCCGCATTATTTTCCCTTTGCTATATTTCCGGTGTTTTCTTTAAATAATTCAGAAATTTTTCCTTCCGGATTTATTTCGTATTTAATAAAATCATAAGGGAAATCAATATTATTGCCGTGCAGATAATAACTGTTATTCTCCTCATTCGGATTTTCAATAACAAAACCTAAATCTTCAGCAATCAGCTTTCCAATCTGATAATGGGATATAACCGGCGGCAGGATGTTTTTTGTGTTTTTCTCAACAAACAAAGGAACTTTGCCTTGTTCTATTAATAAATTATTATGCCCCCAGAGTCCCTGATAATTAAACAACTGCCCATGGTCTGCCGTAACATAGATGCTGTTTTTGCTCTCATAAGCCTTTAATTTAAATGTTTCAATCATTTTATCAATCACATAATCTGTATATAATAAGGCATTGTCATAAGTGTTTACGCTATATTCATAACGGTCTCGGCTTTCCGCCGCAGGCTTGAATTTTTCGAATTCCTCCTCGCGCCCTTTATATCTATTTTCATAAGGAAGATGCGGAGAACGCATATGCAGCACGATGAAGTTTTTTCCTTTAGAAAAATCTACTTCTTTCAAGAGTTCAATTAATCCTTCATCCTTATATCTGGCAAATAAGACAGGATTTGTATCATTAGCAACAATTTCATCAATATATTTCGTTCCAATTCCCATCGTTAACCGTGATTCTTGGTTTGAAAAATAATAAGTATTAAAGCCTGCTTCTTTAGCCAGCTTAAAGAGATTTGCCGTTTGGCTTTTTATTTCCCCTATATTCGCCGGTTCTCTTATCACGTTAAAAAATAACAATGTCGACGTAGCTGTCGCTATACCGCTTGAAACAGCCAACGATTTTTTATAGTTTAAATTATCTGCCATGCGGCGTTTCATCTTTGGAAAAGTATTTCTGCCATATCCATACATGGGAAGATGATTCGCATAAAGGCTCTCTCCAAACACCAGCAAAATATTTTCAGTTTGTGAAATTTTTTTCTTAACAGAATAAGGCTGATATTCAATATTTGTGCGGCTATAGCCTTTGGGATAGTATTGAAAGAAAAAATATGAAAAAGTGCTTATGCTGTTTTTTAACGTCGGGCGTGTGATACTTGGCTGAAAATACCAAATTCCTTTGCTTTCCGTATAAGCTCGATAAGGCTTATGAGCAGCAAGATAAAAAAGGATAATCCATATCATCCTTATTTTACAAAGTTTTTTCTGCAAAAATATCCATATCGGAAGCGCATAGCAAATGAGCAATAACGGCAAAACAAACCATACCTGCTTTAAATAAGCCAGATCAAAAATATCATTGTATTCTCTTACAATATTCATAATATTTTCAGCATTTATTGCTTCTCCAAAATAAACGACAAAATGAAGCTGGATGACCTGCATAATAAAAATAACAGTTAAAAACGCCAAAAAAACAATACGATTTGTAAATGACAGCAACAAGCTAAATCCTAATATTCCAAAGAAAAACAACCATTCTATATGAATTGGAATTTTGCAAAATTTGGCAATAACGAAATCTGGAATGAAAACTGCTGCCAAAAAAGATAATACAAATAAAAAATTATTTAGAATATTTCTGCGAAAAGTAACCGGTTTAAAATATTTTCTAATTTCAGATATGGAAAAATTTAACATTCTACCCCCATTGGCGTTTATAAAAATGAACTAAAAATTATTCATTTTTCCAGTCTGAATTTGTGCTAAAAACGCAAAGGGAAACCGCATAATGCACAATCTCAAAAATATTTTCTTGATTTTGGGAGCTATAGAAAATATAAAAATAAAATGTTCATTATTTTCAACACTTTAGCATAATATGTTATTCCAATCACTCTTAGAAAAGGATTTAAAATGACTTGTTATGCTTATGTGCGCGTCAGCTCTCAACTCCAGAATGAGGCTAACCAACATTTTGAAATTGAACAATTTGCTCAGAAAAACAACCTTAAAATTGACAGATGGGTGGAAGAGACCATAAGTTCCGGAAAAAATCTGGAAAAAAGAAAATTCAACTCTCTCCTCAAACAACTTTGCAAAGATGATATTTTAATCACAACGGAATTATCAAGGATTGGGCGCAAGTCTTTTGAAATCATGGGCATTTTGTATGAATGCCTTAATAAAGGCTGCGAGGTTTGGACGATAAAAGAAAAATATAAATTGGGAAATGACTTAAATTCACAAATATTGGCCTTTGCTTTCTCTATTTCTGCCAGCATTGAGAAAGAGCTCATTTCCGCAAGAACAAGAGAAACGCTTGCGAGGTTAAAAAATTCCGGAATAAAATTAGGGCGCCCGGCTGGTTCAAAAAATAAAAACCTTAAATTATCAGGAAAAGAAACTGAAATAGAAAAATTGCTATCTCAAAAAATGACCAAGACTGAAATTGCTAAAAAATATGGCGTAAGCCGCGTCAGTTTACACTATTTTATCAAAAAATATATGTTTCAAGTTTAAAAATTCCTGCCGATAAAAGCAAAAGCACTTCTTGACAAGATTTAAGAAATGTAAAATCCTTATAGTAAAAGGAGAATATTATGAAATATGCCTGGAAACAAAAAACAGATATCGGCATGATCGGTATTTCTGAAGAAGACGGAAAAATTACAAACTTATGGCTGAATTGTGCGGGTTTTCCAATTGATTTCAAAGAAAAAGAAACTGCATTGCTTCATAAGGCTTTTATTCAGCTTGAAGAATATCTGTCAGGAAAAAGAAAAGATTTTTCCCTTCCGCTCCACCCATCCGGAACAGTCTTTCAGCAAAAAGTTTGGGATGCTCTGCTTAATATTCCTTACGGACAGACCGCAAGCTACGGAGATATTGCCAAAGTTGTCGGCAGCCCCAAGGCCAGCCGAGCAGTCGGTATGGCAAACAACAAAAACCCTATTGCAATTTTCATCCCCTGCCACAGGGTAATCGGCGCAAATAAAAAACTCGTCGGATATGGCGGCGGACTTCATATCAAGCAAAAGCTTCTTAATCTGGAAAATGCCCATTTTAAGGCATGACAATGATAAACCCCGGAATTTACGCCAGGGTTTATACTCTTTTTAAACATTAAAAAAATATTGGGGACCGGTATAAAATGCTTTGCTTTGCGGAAAAAAATAATTTTCAATCAGGCTCGAAATTATTTTAAACCGGCTCCGGCGATATTATACCGGTAATAGTGATATAAACATTGTTTTTATAAATAAAATGTAACAATTAGTTTTAAATTACCAGCTGCTTCTCGTTACGCAATCATCGCCGTTAAAGCCATAATCGACCACTATTCCGTTTTGCAGCGTAAAGGTTGTTTGACAATAAAAATCATTTGACGGGTTTGGATTTGCCGGCAAATCCGGATTCATGCCAAATTCCCCATAAGCGACCTGCCCGGCATAAGGGTCCCTGTTTCCGCCAATAGCGCCGTTATCTACCTGTACATAAGTGTAAAGCTGTTCTCCGGGAACAATCGTCTGCACATTATCAGGAATTCCCCAATCTGAAATTAAAACCGATTCCGGCGCCCCTACATAATTTTGCAGTTTCCGCCCATAATTGTCAGATGTTGCCGCACAAGCGCAAAGCAATAAAAATGCCGTCCAAAAAACATAACGCATATCTTTTCTCCTTGACGTTTTTAAATGATGTAATCATTTACCCAAGGATTGCAAGGGAAGCTCCAATTTATGGCGTAAACGGTTATAGTTTGCTTCAGACAAACTTAAGCGCAGCGTTGTTTTATCATTTTTTGTTTCGGCCTCTAAAACTTCTGCATTTGCATATATCCAGGCCTGCAGCTTTCCGTCCGCAGCAGATATTTTTATTTCCGTTTCTATATTATCAGCGTTTAATTTTTTATCTATCAGCGCCAAAAGCTGTTCCAGCCCCTGTCCGGATAAAGCTGAAACGGGAACGATTTGTTCAGGGTTTCTTTCCTGCAGCAAGCCGGCCGTTTCCCGTTCGCTTGGCGTTAAAAGGTCTGTTTTGTTTAATGCCTCAATATAATTCTTTTGAAGTTCTATGTTTTCGAGCCCTAAATTATGGAGCACATCCAGCACGTCTTTTCTTTGGCTTTGCCGATCAGGGTTAGAACTATCTAAGACATGGACAACAACATCTGCTGCCAAAACCTCCTCTAAAGTGGCGCGAAAAGCCATAATCAATTCATGCGGCAAGTCAGATATAAATCCAACCGTATCTGATAAAATGACTTCTTTGCCCGAAGGCAGTTCCAATTTTTTCATGGACGGGTCGAGCGTGGCAAAAAGCATATCTTCTGCCAAAACGCCGGCTTGGGTTAATGCATTAAACAATGTTGATTTTCCGGCATTAGTATATCCGACCAGCGCAACAACGGGGTATGGAATCCGGCTTCTGGCGCCCCGCTGCAATTCCCGGGTCTTTTTTACCTTTTCCAAATCTTTTTTAATGCGGATGATTTTATCATCAATAATACGCCTGTCCAATTCAATTTGCGTTTCTCCGGGACCTCCCAAAAAGCCGGCACCGCCCCTTTGGCGCTCCAAATGCGTCCATGAGCGGACAAGGCGGCTGCGCTGATAAGTCAGATGCGCAAGTTCCACTTGCAGCGTTCCTTCCTTAGTCTGGGCACGTTCTCCGAAAATCTCTAGAATTAAAGCCGTACGGTCAATTACTTTTATTTGCAGCTGTTTTTCTAAATTGCGCTGCTGAATCGGCGACAAAGAAGCATCAATAATCAGCAAATCAAGCTTTTCATCTTGAATAATCTGCTGCAGTTTGGCAATTATCCCCTGTCCAAAAAAGTTTCCGGGTTTGACCTCGCGTATATTGATAATTTCCTGGTAAGGCGTCTGCAAATTGATTGCTTCGGCCAGGCCGGCGGCTTCACTTAATCTGGCCTCTGACGAAACGGAAAGGCGCTGCCCGCGAATTTCAGGGAATATAACGCCAGCACGGCTTTGAGGGATATTATTTAATTCTATCAACCGCTTACTCTGCAGCTTCAACATCTACCGGAATTGCCGGCATAATCGTGGATATGGCATGCTTATATATTAATTGTGTATGCCCGTCCCTGCGCAACAGTAAAGACGGTTCGTCTATCCCGGTAATTAATCCCTGGAGCTTTACGCCGTTTACCAAAAAAACAGTAACAGAAACCTTTTCTTCTTTTACCTTATTTAAGAATGCGTCCTGAACATTTGCCGACATTTGTTTATCCTTTTTATTAGTTGTAACTTAATCTTAACTACATTTCTTTTTACATGTAAAGTTTAAATATTTTTTTAAGAAAAAATTTTCTCCGCTTTGCGCACCGCTCCCGTGTTCATATAAACAGCCAGGCGGGTTCCTTCTTTTAATACAAATCCTGCCGTGGGAGGGATTAACTCGCCATCTTGTTCAACCACGCATATTTTAACCGTTTCATCCAAGGGCAAATCCGATATTTTTTTATCCAGCACCGACGAATTTTCATCAATGGTCAGTTGCCAGATTTCACCGGCACCCCGCCCTAAAGAATAGGCCTTGTCTATTTTGGTTTTGCGGATTTCTTTCAAAATATGGGAAACGGTTACCGTGGAACGGTCAACCAGAATATTATCGCCGATATTGTCAACCAAATTGTTATATGCCGGGCTGTTTACCAAAGAAATGGCTGATCCGGCACTGCCTTTTTTGGCCAGAAGCGAAAGAAGAAGATTGTCCTTGTCCTTATCGGTTATGGCAACAGATGCATCGCAATTTGCCAAGCCGGCTTCTTCCAAAATGACATCGCTCATCAAAGGCCCGTGAATGACGGTTATCTCCGGCAAATCCTGAGCCAGGCGCTTGGCTTGCTGGTAATCTTCTTCAATAATCTTACAGCTGATCAGATTATCATCATTTTCCAATTTGCGGCCTAAATAATAAGCTATCTTTGTTCCCCCGAAAATAATAATGCGCTCGTTGGCAGGATGTTCCCGGCCAAAAGCATGGGCTGCTTCTGCAATATCTTCTTTTTTAACCAAAAGGTAAAGCTCGTCTCCGGCATATATCTTATCTTCCTTTTGCGGAATGAAAATCTTGGATTTGCGAAAAATACTGACCATTTCAAAAGACAAATCCGGAGCCAGGCGTCCCAGCTGCGAAACAGAAAGCCCCTTCAGCGGAGAATCTTTATCGCATTTAATGCCTATTAAATACAGCTTGTCATTAAAAAACGGCAAAGCTTCGGAGGTTCCCGGGAATTTCAATATTCTCAGCACGGCTTCTGCAATCGCGATATCCGGAGAAATAATTAAATCAACCGGAAAGCAGTTTTCACAAAAAATTGTTGACCATAGCGGCGAAAGATAGGCCTCGCTGTCTATACGCGCAATGCGCTGAGGAAGGTTAAAAAGCGATTTAGCCACCTGGCAAGTTACCAAATTGGCTTCATCATGGTCTGTTACCGCCAGAAGCAAATCTGCCGTTTTGGCGCCTGCCCTTTCCAAGACCTTAGGATGTGCGCTATTTCCCAGAATTGGCTGAATGTCAAATTCCTTAGAAATTTCATCCAGCACCTGCGCGTCTTTTTCAATTACGATAATATCGTTATCGCCGTGAACCAAATAACGGACAATGCTTTTCCCGACGTTACCACCGCCACAGACTATTATTTTCATTTCAATTCTCCGTTTTCATTCTCGGCATAGCTGAAGAAATCTTCAATTTCCCGCAGCGCATCTGTCCAATTGTTTATCCTTACATAGCGCTCCCGAAAGCGCTTTGCTTCCCGCAAACTTTTTGAATACCAGCAAACATATTTCCGGGATAGCGGCAAAGCCAGCTTTTCGCCATAATACTCATTTAATCCTTTAATATGGGTTAACAAGGCTTGTTTAACATCCCCGGCGGCAATCGGTTTCGGATTTTTTCCGGTTGTAAGATAATCATGAATTTGAGAAATCAGCCATGGCGCCCCCAAAGCCGCGCGCCCGACCATAACCGCGTCAACCTTTGTTTCTTCCATCATTTTCTTTGCCGCTTCAGGCGTGTTGACATCGCCATTTCCGATAACAGGAATTTTTACGGCTTCTTTTACGGCAGCAATAATTTCCCAGTCTGCTTTCCCCGAATAAAAATCAGAACGCGTCCTGCCATGCACGGTTACCCATGAGGCGCCGCTTTCTTCACACATTTGCGCAAATTCAACCACATTGACGTGCGCATGGTCCCATCCTTTGCGAAATTTTACACTCACAGGAAGCTCTACAGCTTTGACGACGGCTTTAATAATTTCTGAAGCCCTGTCTATGTCTGTCATTAAATAAGAGCCTGAATTGTTTGCCACAATTTTCTTGACCGGGCATCCCATGTTAATATCTAAAGAAGCAGCCCCCAGTTCAGCAATAAAGGAGGCGCTTTGGGCAAAAAGCCCCGGTTCTCCGCCAACCATCTGCACAATAACGGGATATGCTTCGGCGCGAACATCGGCAATTTTATAGCTTTTGGGATTTTTACGCGACAAGCCGTTGATTGCCACCATTTCTGATACCATGTTTCCCGGTCCGTAGCTTCTGACAAGCTTACGCATCGGCAAATCCGTAATGCCGGCCATCGGGGCAAGAAAAACAGGGGAAGTAAAATCTGAAAACTGCTGCATCTGTTATACCATATAGTCAAAACTGCGGTTGTTTTTGTGCATAAAATCTATCAAAACATCCGTATCATTCAGCAAATTATAAGCATAGCGGTAGCTGGAATCAGCATAAACCTTTTCAAAATTATCCGGTTCTTCTTTGCTTTGCCCATTTACTTCCAAACTTATTTTTTGCGTATTAAATAACGAAGAAGATTCAAGATAAACCACTCTGAAGTTATAATTGGAAAGATAGCTTTCCTCTTTTTCCGCCGGCAGCCCGGTTATCTCTTTTGATGCGCTCCGCCGGTGCACAATTTTAGCCGCAGAGTTTTGTATCTCTGCGCTTAGACGGGAAATTTCAGAATTTATTCGTGATGCGTCCATCCCTTAATCCCGCTAATTAAGCCTGTCTACGGCCTTTGCCAAAATATAATAGAGTTTGCCGATATCCGCACCGGAAATGACCGAAAGCAATATTCCAGAGCGTTCGTTGGTTTTGGCACTGGTTATCAAGGTTTCAAATTCGCCGAGGTAACGGTTGACCAAATTGCGAAATTCCAGATTTTTTTCATATTGTTCGCGAAGCGTTAAAATCTGCTGTTTGGTCATTGTTTTTGCCAAATGGCGTACAAAAGCGCCGCTGTCGCCGTTATAATAACGCTTCCAGATTTCTTCTTCCGTCTTGGGATTGAATATGCGGTTAATATCCACAGACACGGTTTCCATTGTTTCAATAATATATGAGGCGTCCCGCAAGAAGGTATCTATCTGCATTTCTTGATATTTCTTCTCCAGCGCGCTTAATTTTCCGTCGGCTTTTTGCGCGGTATCGCCAAGCGTATCAACCTGTTTTTTAACCGTTTCGTTAAATTGGAGGGCTTTTTTGACAATAACATCTCCGGCACTGGCAAAAGCTTCCGAGCTGTCATCCAAACTCTTCATAACGCCCTGCACTTTCTGCAGCGTATCATCAGAAGCAGCAATCAAAACGCCAGACTGCTTTAAGAAGACCTCGCCCGAAGAGCGTATCTCATTGGAAATCCGTTCTGCATTCGCAGCAATTTCCCCCAAACCGGCACGCAATTTGTCTCCGGAATTATTCAGGCGGGTTACGCTCAAATTCGTCGTATCTTCCATCTGCATGCCCAGGTTCTTAAGATTTTCGCCCAAGCCTTTAACCTTATCAAAAGCATCGTTGGCACGGATAGACAATTGCTTTGAGGTGTCATTTAAAACCGTGTTAAAGCAATCAACCAAAGCTTTTGTATCTTCTGAAATTTTTATCATTTTATCGCTTTGGCGGCTGATGAGGTCATTCAGTTCAACCACGCCGGTGCTTGCTTCTGCAGTAACCGTATGGAAGCCTGCGATATATTGTTCATAATTTTTAACGGCTGTTCCCGCATTCTCAACGCTTTCAGCCACATTTTCGCTGCACATGCTGAGCGAAAGGTTAACCTGTTCGACACTCTTAATCGAATTTTTGGAGGCTTTATTGATGTCCTCGCTAACCTTCAAGAGGCGGTCGCCCAAGACATCAAATTCATAAGCCACCTTCGTTGAAGCATCTTGCATCGCATCCAGGTTGCTTTTGAATTTTGCCTGAATATCATTAAGCTTCTGCGCAACATCGGTTGAAACATCCGTCAAATATTTATATTGCTGTGCCAAAGAAGCCTCGCCCAACCGGGTTTGCGTGTTGACCACATTTAAGATATCGCCAAGGCTTTCCTGTTGGTGTTCAAAAGTCTCGCTAATATTGTCCGCCTGCGCTTTGACCTTGACCAGGTTAACATCCAGGCTTTTCAGATGCTCGTCAATAACCGAGGCGACATTTTTGGTCTCGCCAGACAAATTTTCATTCGCTTCTTTGAGCTTGCCGTAGTTATCCAAAATTTTCTGTGTCGTTTTGGTGGCTTCATTGTGAATGTCTTTGACAATATTGTTAAAGCCCTGGACATCATGGCGGAAGTTTTCTGATACTTGCTTCATTTTATCAGTTACTTCTGCCAGATAGCCGTTTACTTCGTTGTTCTTGTCATTAATCGCGGTGGACATTTCCGCCAGGCGGTCAATGGTCTGCAAAGAGCTTTCAACCACCGTATCCGAACGTTTGTTTACATCTTCCTCCAACATGGCCAAACGGGCAAAAACCCTGTCAGCGCTTTGTTCAATCGATGCCACCTGCGTTTTGAGCGAGCTGCTGATATTAGCGGTGTTTTCAGATATCTTATCGCAAATATCAAAGAACGTGTTTTCCTGGTGTTTGAAAATCAGGTTAATTGCGCCAACCTTATCATCCAAAGCCTGAACCGTATCTGCCACATAGCCGACGGTATTTTCCGCAACAGAATTTAACATTGCAGACTGGTTTTCAAAAGAAGCCATTATTTCTTTAAACGTGTTTCCTGAATTTTCAGTTGCTTCGCCGACAGCCTGAAGCTGGCGTTCCAAAATGCCGTCTACTTCATTTGCACGCGTTAAGACTTCCTGAGAAACTTTATCCAGTTGCTCGGCTTTTTTGTTTAAGACATCTTCAAGCTGAACAACTTTTGCCAGCGTTTGGTTCGTCTTGCTGTCAAAGCGGCTGCTTTGTTCAGATAAGCTTTCATTCAGGCCTTTTGTCTTTTCAACAACAGCTTCGCAGGTGTGCAGCGTCAAATTCATTTGCTTTTGCAGTTTTTCAACCGTTGCCGCCGCTTCGTCGTCTATGACGCCTGCCGCCCTTGTCAATTCATCCAATTGGCGTTTTAACTCGCCTTTAATTTCTTCCACCCGGCTGGCGGAAGCGTTAATATGGCGCTGCTGTTGAGAAAGGGAGGCTTCGCTGACTTTGCTTTGCGCAACCACAATTGTTGAGGCTTCCTGCAGTGCATCGGCATGTTTTTGCATGTTGACGCCGACTTCGTCAAATTGTCCAATAACTTCTGCGGAACGCGTTTGCAGCAATGACAGCTTTTCTTGCACCGTGTCTGCCATCAAATTTAATTTTTCAACATCCGTGGACATGCTTTTCTGAATGGCTTCATTTTTATCAGAAAGGACGGCCTCTGCCTGGTTAATGTTTTCTACGCTCTTTTGCGCAGAAGATTGCAAAGATAATGAGGCGTCATTAAATGAAACAATGGCGTCAGATACATTAGCCGCCGCATCATCCGCCGCACCGCTGAGCTTTTCAGCTTGTTCACGGATATTTTCTTCAATTTTTTCCATTTCCTGCGCAACATGCGATGAAATGCCCTTGAGTTCGTTGACCTGGACTGCGATGCTCTCTTCTATTGAGGCGGCCCTTGTCATAATCTGGTCAACTTCCTGAGCCATGATAACGCTGTGCGCACCAAATTTTTCAGCCAATTCATCTGAATTTTTATTAAGTTTGGCAACATGCTCATTAACAAAACCGGTTTGTTTTTTCAAAATAGTTTCCAGGCTGTCTACGCGGCCATTGAGCAATTGGTAAAAGTCATCGCAATTTTTTACGGCCATGGAGGAAACATCCGCCAATTGCGCCGTCTGCGCATTGACCACTTCCGCAATATGGCTGATTTCGCTTCTGGTTTTTTCGCTGAAATCTGCTAAAATCCTGTTTGATTGTTGAACTTTTCTCTGGTTTTCATCAAAAATATTGCTCAACAGTTCAGAAGCAGACTTCATTTCCTGAATATGGGGAATAAGCGTTGCAAACATTTGCGAGAAATTATCCTGCATATTATCCGCCGCATTATTGAACCCGCTTATGCGATTTTCAAAATCTATGCTTGCCTGCCCGGCTTTTTCAACAACATTGTCAAAACTTTTAACCAATGTCTTAACGCCATCGCTTAACTCTGTGATTGTATGGGTGGAATAATTATCCAATACGGCAACCAATTTTGCAAAATCATCTACTCTTCCGCCCAGTTCGTTTTTGATTTTTTCCGTTTGCAATGTTGCCTGTTTGGTTACTTCCTGCAGCTCAACAACCTGCGAGCGGATGGCATCGGCCATGGCTTTTGCCGTTTGGGCGCCGCCGTCTTCCGGATAAACCAGCTGGTTCATATAAGCCCGCAAAAATTTTGCTTCTTTTTTGAAGGAGGAGCCTCTGTCAATATAGGCCATAACAACCCAGATAATCGCCAAAGGCAGCGTTACGCCGGCCAAAAATCCGCCAAACTCGTCGGGCATCATCAAAAACAAGTTAGACCAGCCGAAAAAGCGGGTGATATAAATCAAAACAATGACAAACCACACAACGCTTACGCCAATCATCAGTTTTGTCAGGTTTCCTGCCAGCCAGGAATTTTCATCTTCCACTTCATCAATATAGCTGATTTTTTCTTTTTCACTCATAAAGTTTGGCAGCTTTTCTTCTTTTGACAACGTTGTGTTTTGAACCATTGCTCAACATTCCTCAAATTAGGTTTATTTTGTTGGCGCCAGTATAGCAAATTTTTTTAAGATTAAAAGATTAAACAACGCTTCTTATGACTTATCCACACAAGAAAAAGCCCCTTTGAAAGGGGCTTTGGACATTAGCAATTCTGTTCTTCTTTGCGCATAATGTAACGCAGGCGGTTTAAAGCCTGGAGTTTCATTTGCTCTTCGCTCAAAGACGCCGGCACGACAACCGCCGCCTCTATGCCCGTTTCGCTTTCTATTGCCGTAACTTTTACGACATTTCCCTGACGGATATATTCAAACAGAATCTCTGCCATCGGGCTTATTCTTTGAAAAATTTATTGCTCTTGGGGAAGCCGAAAGGAACCATTTTTCCGACTTGCGCCCGGTGTCCGAGCCAGCCCAGCAAATTTGTTTCAACGGTAATGCCGCCCGAACGGCTGTATTTAAATCCATCCGCCTCATTAAATATCTGAATATCAGACAGCCCGCCTTCTTTGTATTTTTGCAAAGCAACGCCGCGGCCTCTGGCCATGGTAGGTATTTCTTCCATCTTGAAGACCAAAAGCTTTCTGTTTTCGCCGACCAACGCCACCATATCTCCGGTTATCGGTTTGCAAAAGACGGCTTTTTCCCCTTCCGCCAGATTCATGATTTTACGCCCGTTGCGGGTTTGGGCAATGATGTGGTTTTCATCCACCACAAATCCCCGCCCGTTATCAGAGGCAATCAGATATTTTTCCTTGGGATTAAATACAAACATCTCGGCAATATTGTCATTGTTTGCCAAATCCACCATCAGGCGCAACGGCTGCCCGAAACCTCTGCCGCTTGGAATTTCGCTGGCATTGATATTAAAAAATTTGCCGCTGGTATCAAAGAGGATGATTTTATCTGTTGTTTGGGCATGCAACGCCAACAACAAAACATCGTCTTCCTTAAATTTGAAATCTTCATTCAGGTTGACATAGCCCTTCATGCACCTTATCCACCCTTTTTGGGAAAGGATGATTGTGATCGGTTCTTTTTCAACCAAAGCTTCCATGGAAATTTCAATTTCGCCCTGGACTTCGGCAAATTCCGTCCGGCGGCGGCCAAGCGCCGTTTTCTTGCCGAATTTATCTTTTATGGCCTTAATTTCTTCTGCAACTTTTGCCCAGCGCTTGTTTCCATCAGAAAGCAAATCTTCCAGCGAAGCCTTTTCTGCGGCTAAATCATCATATTCGCCGTGGATTGCCTCTTCTTCAAGCTTGCGGAGATTGCGGAGCTTCATGTTCAAAATTGCCTCCGCCTGATTTTCCGTCAGCTTAAAGCTTTCCATCATCACGGCTTTTGCATCTTCTTCCTCTCGGATAATCCTGATAATTTCATCCAGATTTAAATAGGCAATCAGATAGCCGGACAATATCTCCATCCGGGCGTTAATTTTATCCAGCCGGTAATTCGTACGCCGTATCAAAACATTCAGGCGGTGGTTTAAAAACTCGCGCAAAACCTCTGTAATGGACATCACTCTTGGCACGCCGTCAGAATCCAAAACGTTCATGTTCAAATTAAAACGGCTTTCAAGTTCCGTTTGCTTATAAAGCATTTCCATGAGCATCGCCGCATCAACCGTACGGTTTTTGGGTTCTAAGACAATGCGGATATCCTGGGCGGATTCATCGCGGATGTCATTGAGCAGCGGAACTTTCTTTTCTTGAAGCAGGACGGCAATTTTCTCAATCAGTTTTGACTTGATAACCTGATAAGGAATCTCTGTAATAACAATTTGGTACTGCCCGTGGCCTAAATCTTCTTTTTCCCATTTGGCGCGGATGCGGAAAGTTCCCCGGCCTTGTTTATAGTTATTTAAAATTGTATCAAAACTGTCAATTATCGTGCCTCCAGTCGGGAAATCCGGCCCGCGAAGCTTGCGCACGACAGCTTCTATCTCTGCCTGGGGATTGTCTATCATTAACAGCAAGGCATCACAAACTTCGCTTAAATTATGCGGCGGAATATTTGTGGCCATGCCAACGGCAATTCCCGCGGAACCATTACACAGCAAATTTGGAACAGCCCCCGGCATAACTACCGGTTCGCTTTCCTCGCCGTCATAAGTATCCCTGAAATCAACGGCATCGTCATTCAGCCCTTCCATCAATGCCATGGCAAATTCGGTCAGCTTGGCTTCCGTATAACGCATGGCGGCCGCGCCGTCCCCGTCCACATTGCCAAAGTTTCCCTGCCCGTCCACCAACGGATAGCGCACGGAAAAATCCTGTGCCAAACGCACCATTGCCCCGTAAACGGCGGCATCGCCATGGGGATGGTATTTACCGATAACATCGCCGACAACACGGGCGCATTTTTTATAAGTGGATTTCGGATTTAAATTCAACTGGCGCATGGCAAACAACAAGCGGCGGTGTACCGGTTTTAACCCGTCCCGAACATCGGGAAGCGCGCGGTCCACAATCGTAGACATCGCATAAGACAGATATCTTTTGCCCAATTCTTCTTTAAGCGTTACCTGTTTGACTTTTTCAGCTGTTTGTTCCATTATTTCACCTGTTTAAATCCAAATTTTCCAGCAAATTAGCACGGTTTTCAGGAAATTTCAAGCCGTTGTCCGCAAAAAAGTTTTTTTGGAGGAAAAACCCGGTCATTGCCAGTAAATCAGCGAGTTCCCTCTCATTTGGCCTGGTATTTTTATTCATAATAAAATGCGGATATAGAAACAGCTTTTCTTTATATGGTTCTCCGGCTTCCCGGCAGACGGCCTTACCGCTCTTGGGCGAGACATAAGCCAAATTTTGTGTGCTTTTTGTAACGGCGCATTCGCTTAAATCCAGCCCCACGCCCAAATACTCAAGCAAATAAAATTCATAGAAAGAATAATATGCTATCCAATTATCTTCATGTATATGATTAAAAAAATTTTCCGCATAAAAATAAAAATCCTCCAGATTTTCAAGCTCCGGCAGGCAACTGTTGCATAAAGAGGAAAAAGCCGCCAGCGCGCTTATTTTTTTATAATCATTCAAAAAATTAACCGCGTCGGGACTTATCAACTCCACCCGGAAGCTGAGCATATTATCATCGACCCTTGAATATGCGTCAATTTTTACCTTATTGCCCAGCTGGTAAATTCCCAGATTTTTTTTATGAAGGCAATTGCCGACATAGCCGGTTACTTTTCCGTGCTCTTTGCTTATCAGCGTTAAAATCAACGAGTTTTCAGCATGTTTGCGCAGATTAATGATATGTCCGCAATCCGTAAACTTCATGCTTAATAATCGTTAATCATTGTTTTTGTAATTTTGTCATAGGCCATTAATTCTGAAATTACCCTTTTCATATCTTTAAGGGCAATCGTATTTGGCCCGTCAGACAAAGCTTTATCCGGGTTATCGTGGGTTTCCATAAATACGGCCGCTACGCCGACGGCAACCGCAGCCCTGGCTAAGACAGGAGCAAATTCGCGCTGACCGCCGGTTGAACCGCCTAACCCGCCCGGCTGCTGCACGGCGTGCGTCGCATCCATAATAACCGGGCAGCCCGTATCTTTTGCCATCTGCGGAAAACCGCGCATATCCGTTACCAGCGTATTATAACCAAATGAGGCGCCGCGTTCGGTAACACAAACATTTTTATTGCCGGAATCATCGGCTTTTTTAACAATGTTTTTCATATCCCAAGGTGCTAAAAACTGCCCTTTTTTAATATTAACAACCTTTCCGGTTTTTGCCGCAGCAACAACCAAATCCGTCTGGCGGCAGAGGAACGCCGGAATTTGGAGCATGTCCACATAGGGCGCAACTGCTGCACATTGTTCTTTCTCATGGATATCCGTTACAATCGGCAGCCCCGGGAATTTCTTTTTTATATCTTCAAAAGTGCGCATTCCCTCTTCCAATCCGACGCCGCGGGCGCCGTTAATCGAGGTGCGGTTGGCTTTGTCAAAAGAAGCCTTAAAAATATAATTAATGCCAAGTTCTTTCGTTATTTTAACCATTTCCCCGGCAATCATCATCGCGTGGTCATGGCTTTCAATCTGGCAGGGGCCGGCAATAATTGCCAAAGGCAGTTTGTTGCCCAATTCAAAATTTCCGATTTTTATGCGGCGCTGTTCCATTTTATTTGTCCTTATTTAATTTCTAATAGCTTATTTATAGCAAAATCGGCAGATTTATCAATCATAAAAAAGAAAATCCCCAGTTTTCACCAGGGATTCTCTTGAACAGGCTTACGACATCTTTTTCAGATAGTCTTTAACGAGTTTTTTCATTTGTTTCCTTGCTGTTTCAGGCGAAACGCAAAGGCCGTTTTTCTTCCATTCATATAGCGAGGCGTAGTTAGCCCCAAGCGTTGCGAATTCTCGCTCGGGAAGACGCGGTTCGCCATAGAATTGCTTTCGAAACGCCTGCATATCGTCTCCGGAAAATTTTATTCTGGAAAGCTTTTTCTGCTGCTCTACTGCCTTGACGGAATCATCAAGCGCTTTGTAAAAGCCTTCCGTTTTGCAGGCTTCGCTGAAATCCTCGCAAACAGTAAAGAACACTTGGGTCCCCAGCAGCGAGGGATTCCACATAAGCGTTTCGCTTTTGACAGAAAGCGCCGACTGAAGCGGTACAATCATTAAAAGCCTTGTGCCAAGATTGTTGCAGTCATAAAACTCTTTAACGCTTTCTTTGGCAAAGCGGATGTCTTGTTCCCGCACGCCCAGGGTTGTCAGGATGTAAAGGCACATCGTTACATCTTCTCCAAGAAGGAGAATTTTTGGATAATGCCCAAAACGCCTTTGGATGACGCTGCTGCAATGGGCTGCGCAAACTGCAGAAGGCAGATGCTCCGGCAGCAGATAGATGTTTGCGAAATCAGAGATTTCCTCGTCATTCACACCGGGAAACGCCCGCATGTCGAAACACGGATTTGGCCGGGGCAAGGCATTATAAACCTCACGGGCAAACCTTTTAAGCCGTCTTTTTTCAAACATAGAATAATGGATTAAAAATGAAACATAATTTAATTTTATTGCCTCAATTTATAACCCATTATTTCTATTATGCAAGAAAATTTTCTACAGCAGCCGGCTTTTGTCTATCGATGCTCGGACAAAGGAAACAAACAGCGGATGCGGCGCAAAGGGCTTGGATTTGAGTTCCGGGTGGAATTGCACGCCGATAAACCACGGATGGTTTGGAATCTCAACAATCTCCGGCAGCTTGCCATCCGGAGACTTGCCTGAAATAATCATGCCGGCTTGCCTGAGCTGGTTTTCATATTTCATATTAACCTCATATCTGTGGCGGTGGCGTTCGGAAATTTGTTCCGTTCCATAAGCTTTTGCCGCCAAAGAATCCGGAGCCAAGACACAGGGATAAGCTCCCAAGCGCATTGTGCCGCCTAAATCTCCGTCTTTATGGCGGACCTCTTTGGCGCCTTCTTTATCCCATTCGGTCATCAAGCCGACAACCGGTTCACAGGATTTTCCAAATTCGGTCGTGCCGGCATTCGTTACCCCGGCCACATGGCGCATGGTTTCAATAACTGCCATCTGCATGCCAAAGCAAATGCCTAAAAACGGAATATTATGCTCGCGGGCATAGCGAATGGCAATCTGCTTGCCTTCCGTGCCCCGGCTTCCAAAACCTCCCGGGACTAAAATTCCTGAAACTTCATTGAGATAAGTCTCCGGCTCGCCTTGCTCCAAAAGCTCGGAATCTATCCATTTGATTCTTACTTTATATTTATTTGCAATTCCACCGTGTGTCAAAGCTTCGCCCAAAGACTTGTAAGCTTCCAAAAGCTGGGTATATTTTCCGACCACGGCAATTTTAACCTCCCCTTCCGGACAACGCAGTGTTTCAACAATATGCTCCCATTTGCTTAAATCCGGCGCCTGCCCGCATTCTATGCCGAAGTGCTTGCAAACCTGCACATCCATTCCTTCATGGGAATAAGCAATCGGCACCTGGTAAATGCTGCTGGCATCCAAGGCTGCAATAACGTTTTCTTCGCGAATATTGCAGAACAAGGCTATTTTTTTCTTTTCATTCTGCGGCAGCGGGCATTGTGAACGGCAAAGCAGCATATCCGGCTGAATTCCGTATTCCTGAAGTTTTTTAACCGAATGCTGCGTCGGTTTTGTTTTTAATTCGCCGGCGGTCGGAATATAGGGCAGCAGCGTTACATGGATAAACATCGAACGGTCGCGTCCCAAATCATATGCCACCTGGCGGATTGCTTCCAGATAAGGCTGTCCTTCAATATCACCAACTGTACCGCCGATTTCGCAAAGGACAAAATCCTCATCTGTAATATCGGAAAGGATAAAGTCTTTAATTTCATTGGTTACATGGGGGATGACCTGAATCGTGGCGCCCAAATAATCGCCGTGGCGTTCCTTGTCTATAACCCGCTGATAGATTTTTCCGGTCGTGATGCTGTCTGTTTTATGGCAGGATACGCCTGAAAAGCGTTCATAATGCCCTAAATCCAAATCCGTTTCCGCACCATCATCCGTTACAAAAACTTCGCCATGCTGATAAGGGCTCATTGTGCCCGGATCCACATTTAAATAAGGATCCAGCTTGCGCATGCGCACTTTAAATCCTCTTGCCTGCAAAATGGACGCCAAGGACGCCGATGCCAGCCCTTTTCCCAAAGATGAAACGACGCCGCCGGTAATGAAAATAAAACGGGCTTTTTTCTTAAGAATATCTTCTAATAAATCAGACATTTAGTTTTTTCCTTATTACTTATCAACAGGTTATTTTAAAGTGTCAAAGGCGCCTTGAAAAAGACGCCTTTGATTATGTTTTTTTGATTTGCCATTATTTTCCGGCCGCCGGGACATCCGGAATTTCAGGAAGCTGTGTTTCAACCGGCGCTTGTTCCAAAATGGAGCCTTTGCGCTGTCCATGGCCTTTATAATATAAAGACAAGGCAATAGATGTGCAAATAAACAATGTTGCAAGAATGGCCGTTGTTCTGGTTAACAGGTTTCCTGTTCCCCGCGCGCTTAAAAAGCTGGAAGCGCCGCTGCCGCCGCCCAAACCATCCAATGCACCGCCTTCAGAACGCTGCATAAGGATTATGGCGACTAAAAAAATTGCAATCAACAAATGAACGACCAATAAAACTGTTCCCATGTTTTTATTCCTTATCCTATTTTACACAAGCCTTTGAGGCAATGCCCATAAAGTCTTCAACCTTAAGGCTTGCGCCGCCGATTAAAGCTCCGTCCACGTCAGGAAGGGCCAAGAGTTCTTTTGCATTTCCCGGTTTTACCGATCCGCCATATAAAATGCGCATTTTATTGGCATTTCCTTTGCCTAGCTTTTTGGCAACAACCTTACGGATTGCAGCATGAACATCTTCAACATCTGCGGCTGTCGGGGTTTTGCCCGTGCCGATTGCCCAAACAGGCTCATAAGCGATGACCGTATTGGCTGCTGTTGCATTTTCAGGAACAGAACCAAGAATTTGTTTGGTGCAGACATCAATCGTTTTGCCGGCGTCGCGTTCTTCAAGCGTTTCGCCAATGCAGATAACGGCTTTCAAACCATTTTCAATTGCCGCCTGAGCTTTTTTGCAAACCAATTCATTGCTTTCTTTATGGTCTGCACGGCGTTCAGAGTGCCCGACAATAACATAAGTGCAACCCAAATCTTTTAACATGAGCGGGCTGATATCGCCGGTATGTGCCCCTTTAAGGTTAAAATGCACATCTTGCGCGCCTAAGGCGACTTTTGCGCCGCGCAAAGCTTTTTTTACCTGGCTCAGCAATGTAAAGGGCGGGCATACCAAAAATTCACATTCAGGCTTGCCCAGCTTTTTAACTTCCGTTGCAACGCCTTTTGCCAAAGCTGTGCCATCTGCGCTCAGCATATTCATTTTCCAGTTTCCGGCGATAAGGGGTTTTCTTGCCATTATTCTTTCCTTTTTCCGAGTTAAAATTCATATTGCTTCCGTTCTAGCACAAAGTTTTTTAAAATGCCAGTTAAAAAAACTTTTCAACACGAATATTTATAAGATTGTATAAATAATTAATTTTGCATATAATCCCGAAAAAGCTTTTTTATTAACAGGATGGTACAATGATTGAAAAGATTAGAAGTTTCCAAGATTCATGGATTGTTAAAGGAATTTTAGGCTTGACGGCCCTCAGTTTTATGTCTTTGTTCGGGATTACCGGCTACCTTGGCTCTGCCGGCAAGAATAAGCCTGTTATCCAGGTGGGCAGCACGGCTGTTTTTCAGGAAGAGATTTCCCGCCTCTACCAAAGAGATATGCAAATGCTCAGCCGGCTGACCGGAGAGGATGGCGAAAACAATGAAGCGTTGCGCAACAGCCTGCTTCAGGGAATCGTGCAAAAAGAGCTTTCAAAAGCGATTATAAATGAAACAGCCGATGATTATAATGTTAAGGTAGGCGATGACCTTATCCGCCAGATTATCTTTTCGCAGGCCGAATTTATCAATCCGGACGGGCGTTTTAACATGGACAAATTCCGCAGGCTTTTGCAAACGTCCAACATGAGCGAAAAAGAATATATTGAGCTCTTGCGCCAGGATATATTAAAACAGCATTTGGTGCAGACTCCCGTTGAAGAGCTAAATACCCCGAAAACGGCTGAAAGCCTTCTTAATAAAATAGCAAACCAGCGCAAAACATTTAAATATATCCTGATTAACCCGGACATGTTAAATGTTGACCGCAAAATATCAGACGAAGAGCTGGAACAATATTATGAAGATTTTTCAGTGCAGTTTATCGAACCTGAAAAACGCGACGTTTCTTTTTTGGTTATCTCGTCTGACAGCCTGGCAAAAAAAATTATGCCTTCTGATGCGGAAATCAAGGCTTATTATCAGGAAAATATCGACCAATTCGTTATTCCGGAACAGCGCCAAGTCCTGCAAATGGCTTTTGACGATGAGGAAACAGCCAATAAAGCTGCCGAAAGCTTAAAATCCGGCAAAGATTTTTACGCTGTTGCGAAAGAGTTTGCAGGGCAAGACAAAGCCGCCACCGAGCTGGGACTGGTTTCTAAAGACATGCTGATTGCCGACATGGCAGACGAAGTCTTTTCCGCAAAAATTAATGAAGTTGTCGGCCCCTTCCAGTCTGACATGGGATGGCACATTATGAAGGCGGTTAAAATTGTTCCTGTCAAAGAAACAAAATTAGAAGCGGCAAAAAATAAAATCATTGATGCCTTGCGCCAAGAACAAGCCTATGAGCAGGCAATGGATGCGAGCCGCGAAATTGAAGATGAAATCGGCTCAGGAAAAGGGTTGGATGAAATTGCTTCCGAGTATCAGGCAAAAATCTATAATGCCAAAGGCTTGAGCGAAGACGGCAATTTTGTTACGGCGCCCGGAAAATATTCCGATTTGATTAAATCTGCTGATTTTATCGATACGGCATTCTCCTATAACCAAGGCGAAATCAGCCAGATTTTGGAAACGGAAGACGGTTTTGCCTTACTTCGGGTTGATAACATCACAGATGCGCATAATAAAGAAATATCCGAAGTTAAAGATGAAATCGCACAAATGTGGGAAGAAAACGAAAAAAGCGCCATTATGCAAGAAATTGTCAACGATGTTTTGCATGATATGGAAAGCGGAGACAAAATTGAAGAAGTTGCCGCACGTTTCAAATTATCATTAAACAGCTCCGCCCCAATAACGCGCGAAGGCTCTTTCGCCGGCTTAAACAAAGCGCAGATTGCCGAAATTTTCCATGAAAAAGTCGGGTCTGCCAAAGTCTTGGATTTGGATGGCAAAAAAATGATTGTTACAACGACTAAAATCATAAACGATCAGAGAAAGCCGTCTAAAGAAGCCGCTGATGTTACGAAATTTAAATTTCAAAGCGACCTTTCAAGACAAGCTGCGGATACGCTTATAAAAGCCTATGGCAAAAATTATAAAACCAAGGTTAAATATAAGAATATCGGCCTATTGGAAGACGAATAGCCGCAAGCCCCGGAACTTCGGGGCTTTTTTGAGCTTATCAGACAACGCCTGAAAGAAAAATCAGGCTTTTCTGTTTTATACGGTTAAGATTGACGAGCTTTCAAAAAAGTGGTATACTAGCTTTTGTTATTAACGTTTATGTTCAATTATTAATCACGAGGAATAAGGCTTGGAACCCACGCGCCTCATAAAATAAAGACGAAAGCAAAATAAATTATGTTAACTTACCTCTTGTTTGCCCTCATGCTCGGCCTTCTGGCTCTCCTCTTCCCCTTCCTTATCGATAAGGAAGACAGAGAAGAAGCTTGGATCCCTGCAATTATCGTGGGGATTTGCAGCTTTCTGTTCTGGGGAGCCCTTAACTGGCTGTTGCTGCCTGTCATCTCGCCGGATACGCCGGCGATGTGGATAGAACTAGCCCTAAGCCTCTGCTTCTACGGATGCCTGTCGTCTCTTCTTGACTATTCAAAAGCAGGAAAGAAGATTATCATCGGCTTGGCGGCTGCCGGAGCACTCGGCTTGGCTTTTGTAGGCCTCTATTCCTGGGATATCTTTCACAGCAGCAAAAAGTACAATCTTTTGCAGGTGGAAGAAACACAGGACAGCATTGAAAATACCATTTCGCCCATTCCCGTGGAAAAGATGGCCATTATCAATGAAAACGTCGCCAGAGCTCTGGTGAACCAGAAAATGAACGACCTTGGCAATCGCTGTGAAATCGGCACCTTTACCAAGCAGAGCTTTACCGGGAAATTCACAGCTAAAGAATTCAACGGCAATGTGGTCAATATCGATTACCAAAACCAAATCGTTTATGTCGCTCCGCTTGAGCACACAAGCTTCTGGAAATGGAAAAAATATCGCCACACCGAAGGATATGCATTAGTCAATGCCAGCGATCCTTCCGAGTATTACCTCATTTGCGAGGTGAACGGAGAACCTCTCAAGCTGAAATATCTTGAAAGCGCCCACTTTGGCGATAATATTGAAAGATATGTGCGTACGCACGGCTTTCAAAACAAGCGCCTTAGCGACTTTGGCATTGAGCTTGACGAAAACGGACGCCCGTTTAACGTGATTTCCGTTTTGGAAAACCAAATCATGTGGGGAACGCCGCTGGCAACAGGTTCTGTCATTGTTGACGTCCAGACGGGAGATATTAAGGAATATGACATTGAACATACTCCAAGCTTTGTTAATCTGGTTCAACCGCGAAACGTTGTGGAAGACCTGATTTACTACTGGGGAGAATATGTTCACGGTTATGTCGATTTCTCAGACAAGGACAGAAAACGCGCAACCCCCGGCATGGATATCGTCCATGACGGAAAAGACGGCTGCTGCTATTATGTCGGCATTCAAAGCAAGGCAAATGCTGATTCAGACGCTGTGGCAACCATCGGGTTCTTAAAAATTAATACCATCACCGGAAAGGCTACTTTCTTTAAGCGTGAAGGCATTAACGAACCTGCTGCAAAAAAAGCCATGGCCGCAGACATTTCCGTTGCAAAAGACATCCAGCTTGGCACTGTCGAACTGGATGACGCTGTCTTCTATAACATTGAAGGCATCCCGACTTATTTTGCAACATTTATAAGCACAAAGGACAATATGCCTAAATATTACGGCTTTTGCTCCGCTTATAATAAAGAAGTCGTCGGGGTTGGCACTTCTCTGCAGAGTGCAAAGGCAGCCTATTTGAAATCCCGCGCCGAATATGAACAGCGCCAAGGATTGAAATCATCGGCTGCAGACGTTTCTTCCGTTACCCGCAAGGTTACGGTTGCAGAGAAAGTACAGGAAGGAAACTGCTATTATTTCCGTTTCAATGAAACCGGAGATACGGTATTTTATGCATTTTCCGAATTGCTTCCCGAGGTACGTTGGCATAATGAAAAACCGACGATTACCTACCGCAAAAGCAATGAAACTTCTATTGCTTTGAGCGATTATTCGAAGTAATGCCGGAATCCTCCAATAAGAAAACGCGCCCTTAAACAGGACGCGTTTTTTCTTGCATTTTCGGAGCCGGGCGGCTGTCGTTTGCCTTTGGGCGCTGTGGCTTTCTGAGTTCCTGCTGCTTCATTTCCGTATAGGAAATAAGCTTTTTATCTATGTTCATTTTTGTTAAATCCGGCATATTTAAGACCGTTATTCCAAGGCTCGTCGCCGCAAGCACCATATTTATCTGCAATTTTTGAGATTTGATCCCTGCCATATCTATCTTTTTTACATTTGCATTGGTTTGGCGCTCTTTAAGCATGTCATACACCATCTGATAATCGGCATTTTCCACTTTGATTTTTGTTTCTTCCTCATATTGGACTTTGCCTTTTTCGCTCTTAATAATGAGCGATTTGTCTTTCTGGGGGATTATTTCAATTTTTTTCTCATGGCTTGCGGCACTTTTTTTATAAAAACCGGCAATCGGCTTATGCCAATCCTGCATTTTACCTTTACCGGTTTCAATCACCTCTCCTTCAATGCAAGAAACAGCTTCTTTTGTTTTTGCTTTCCTGTATTTTTGCATTAAAAGCCCATCGCCTGGTTTAAATATTTGCGGTTTGACGGTTCCCTTTTCAAGCTTTAGCCCGTCAAGCACCTTGTTGAACACCTCCATTGCCGGCATAAATTGCAAAAGTGTTGCTCCGGAGGCATATTGTTCCTGCAAAACCTCTTGTGATGGCATTTTGGCAATCTGTTCTGAAACTTTTCTATATTCGCCAATATCGGCTTTGGCTGTAAAAGCCGTGATGGCAGCATTATAGCGATATGTTCCCTCACCTTTGTAATTCATTTTACTTACGATACGGGAGACGGCGTTTGAATTTGTAATAACCATGGAAATGTTGCTTTTAATTTCATCCCATTCGCAGTTTTTTTGAAACAGCTTTATATATTTTGCTATAATTTTATTTCTTTCTTCTTCCGAATATTTTTTCCATACTTTTGACCCCAGAGGAATGGACGTTTTGCTTAAGATATCTATTTTGCCGTTTTTTTGCTTATTTGCCAGAATAAGTTCCGTACTGGCGCCGCCGCTGTCAACAACCAGGGCATATCCCTTAAAGCGCACCCTTTCGCAAGCCGCTGCAGCAGTTAAGCGCGCCTCTTCCAAAGGATGAATAATCCGGGCATAGATATTGCATTTTTTGCTAATTTCATTAAGGACTTCTTCGCTATTCTCGGCAATTCGGAAACCGCCGGTAGCAATAATTTCAATATTTTCAGGATGAACTTTTCTGGCAGAAGCCTCTAAAACAAAACCCCAAATTTTTTCTGCCAAATCTTTGCCGGCAATATGCTTTTCATCCACCATTTCAACAGGCAGCGGCTTATATGAAAAAAATGAGTAATCATCATTTTTTATTGACATTTTAAGGCCGTTAGAACCTATTTCAACAACAGCAACGCCAGGCATAACCATACATCTCCGCACATTATTTGCTTTAGCATACTACATCCCGCGTTTTTTGTCAATGAATTCGCTGCAAACCAAATTAAAACAAAGCTTTAATTCAACGCGTTCACTTTTGTCCACTTGTTTTCATATGTCTTAAGCAATTTGTGGGACGAATAAAAAAGCCGCATAATTAACTATGCGGCTTTTTTTTAAGTTGTTTAACGATTATTCCTCATCATCATCTTCATCGGCAAAATCATCTGCCTCATCATCAAGATAATCATCATTCAAATCATCGTTTAATTCCTCGTGTCCATCCTCCAAAAGCAATGTCTCGTCAGTTTCGAGTTCGCTCTTTTTGCGGCGCCCGCGGCGTTTTTTCTGAGGTGTTTTTTTCTTGCAGGCTTCAATGATATAATTGCCGACAACTTTATATAAATCGACCAAATGGTTGTTATACATATGGTCTGCATCTTCCAGAAGGGCAAAGTCGACCTCAACATTACGCTGCGTGTTTAACCTTCTGGCAAGGGAAGCCACGCTCGCCGGCAGTGCAATTTCATCAATGCCGCCCTGCGTAATCAAACCGGAAGTCGGACATGGCGCCAGGAATGAAAAATCTTTTTCGTTCGCCGGCGGGGAAACAGCAATAAAATTATTAATATCCGGGCGGCGCATTAACAGCTGCAAGCCGATCCATGCTCCAAAAGAATACCCTGCAATCCAGCATTGGCGCGCTTCAGGATTAACCGACTGGAGCCAGTCTAAGGCAACCGTCGCATCGGATAATTCTCCCGGACCGTCTTCAAATTCTCCCTGAGAACGCCCCACGCTGCGGAAATTAAAACGCAGCACCGAAAAGCCCAAATTCTGAAAGCAGCTGAACAAGGTATAAACAACCTTATTATTCATCGTTCCGCCATATTGGGGATGGGGGTGCAAAATAAGCGCAATCGGAGCATTAGGATTTTCACTTTGATGATAGCGCCCTTCCAAGCGGCCGGCATGGCCATTAAACAATACTTCTGTCATATCTTTTAACCTAAATTTAGCAACTTATATATTATAGTTTGAAAAACATATATAAAAAGTTAATATTGCAAAGGAATTTATCACAAAATGCTTTTTAATTTCAAGCCAATTCTTCAAGACATCGATGCCGTCCTGGCGCGAGACCCCGCCACCAAAAGCCGCACCGAAGCCCTGCTCTGCTCTTCAGGCCTGCACGCCATCCTTTTTTACCGTCTGACCCACAAGCTTTGGAAAGCCAATTTTCATCTTACGGCACGCGTTATTTCTCAATTTGCCCGCTTTTTAACTGGAATCGAAATTCATCCCGGCGCGCGAATCGGAAGAGGATTTTTTATTGACCATGGCGCGGGGGTCGTTATTGGCGAAACGGCAGAAGTCGGAAACGATGTTACCTTGTATCATGGCGTTACGTTAGGCGGCGTATCCGTTTTTAACGCGCGGGGAAAAGTAACATCCAAACGCCACCCCACGGTCGGCAACAATGTCGTTATTGGTGCCGGCGCCATGGTTTTAGGCCCCATAAACATTGGAAACGACAGCAAAATCGGCTCGAATGCCGTTGTTTTGAAAGATGTCGAACAAGGCACAACCGTTGTCGGGGTTCCCGCCCATGCGGTTTTGCGCAGCAAGCCTTCCGGCTTTACGGCTTATGCCGCGGTTAACAAAGACCCCGTTGAAGAAAAACTGCTCAAAATGGAAAAAGAAATCGCTCTTTTAAAGAAGGAGCTTAAGGACAGAAAGTAAAATATCATAATATTGTAACTTTTATTTTAACTATTTTTATAGTATTATGAATTATATATAGTTATAAGGAGGGCGACATGAAAAAATCTATTTTCTCTTTGGCTTTGTCTGGATGCATCTTATGCGCCGGAGCCTCTTACGCCCAGCTTCCCGCAAATCCCTGGGACATCAGCCCTAATGACGGCTATTTCGGAGATAATGTTGCAGAATCTTCTCCGGCGGAAGCCCCTGATGCACCGGTTTACAGAAATAATTCCAGCAATGGCGAAATTCTTCCCGTTGACCCCTGGGCACGCGCAAGGGACAAAACCAATACCCAGACCTGGCGCGGCAGCGGTCAGCACGGAAAGTTAAACTATGTCGGCGAAGCCACAACCTTCGGAGATGCCATGGGACAAGAAATGATTGCCCCGGAAGTTAACCGCCATAACATGTTGGTTATGACTCAGCATTTGAGAAACATGGGGTATAAAATCCCGGCCGGCTATGACCAGAAAATTAAAGATATGCCGCAAACTTATAAAAGATATCTCCGCGAAGCATATAATTCTTTAGACCCGTCCGACAACCCCATGGAAGAAATGTTTGTCGGCATGTTAGGATTTTTTGAAAACCAAACAGGGTTGGATGTTGAGAATATCTTGTTTAACACAATGGATATCTTAGGAACTGATTAATGAAAAAAGCTTTTCTTGCCTTCTTTTTATTCTGCATGCCCTCTTTATTGCAAGCACAAGAAACGGCAGCTCCGGTTATTGAAGAATCGTATGAGCCGTCTATTACGCCCGAACGGCGCTGGGAGCAAGAAAAGGCCTGGCGAAAAAATATTGATTATAAGGCCAGAAACAGGCGTCCCGAACAACTTAAAGAAATGATTCGCGCTTCTGAGGCAATCCGTAAAAGGAAGGCTTATAAAAATATTGCATCCGGAGAATCTGACAATTCTGCTTTTCAACAAAAGAGCGTGAATGTCGATAATCCTGAAGATGTAAAAAATTACATGAATGAAGCCTTTAAAAAAGATATGGACGATACAATTGCCACAAACAACATTTTAACCAAAGAAAGAATAGATGTCCAATAATCCTTCTATTATACTTGTTCATCCCCAATTAGCGGAAAACATCGGCATGGCGGCCAGAGCTATGATGAATTGCGGGCTGAGCGACATGCGGCTGATCATGCCGAGGGAAGACCACCTCTCAGCCAAGGCGGTTTCGGCATCTTCAAACGCAGAAGAAATTTTATATAACGCTAAAGTTTATCCCTCCACCGAGGACGCCATCGCCGACCTGCAGTTTGTCTTAGCGACAACCGCCCGGCACAGAGACCAGACCAAAATGGTTTATAACGCAGACAAAGCTGCAGCGCTTTGCGCGGAAAAATCCCTCTCCGGGATAAGATGCGGCATATTATTCGGCCCGGAACGCACCGGGCTTCATAATGAGGATGTTTGTAAGGCCGATGCCGTTATTAATATTCCCCTTAACCCCAAACATTGCTCGCTTAATTTGTCGCAAGCCGTTTTGCTGGTTGGCTATGAGTTTTATAAAACCCAAATCGACGCCAAAGCGGAAGAATTTGTTACCAACCACACCCACCCCGCCAACAAGGAAAAAGTATTCGGCTTTTTGGCATTTTTAGAAAAAGAGCTTGCCGAATGCGGCAATTACAAAGAAGGCGAAAAAAGGGAAAAAACACTCATCAACTTAAGAAATATTTTTACGCGAAACCCGTTAACCGAACAGGAAATAAATACGCTTTACGGTGTCGTAAATTATATTAAGCGCTCTTAAATATTATATTAATTTCAACCGAAAAGGACATCATAATGCTCTTAGCCTCTTTGATTTTAATAATCTGCTATTTGATTTTATTCACGGAAAAACTTAACCGGGCTGTTGTTGTCCTGGTTGGCGCCTGCATTATGATTTTTGCCGGCGTCATGACGCAGAAGCAGGCTTTTGACGGCATTGACTTTAACACGCTTGCCTTGCTTATCGGCATGATGATTATCGTCGGAATTGCTGAAAAATCCGGCATGTTTCAATATGCTGCCGTCAAAACGGCAAAAACAGTTAAGGCAAATCCCCGGCTTTTGCTTATGTCTTTGGCTGTTGTAACGGCTGTTTTCTCTGCACTTTTAGATAATGTTACCACGGTTTTATTAATTGTTCCGGTTACGTTTCAAATTGCAAAAAAATTAAAAATACAGCCCTATCCTTATCTTTTGGCCGAAATTTTTGCTTCCAACATCGGCGGAACGGCAACATTAATCGGCGACCCGCCGAACATTCTTATCGGCTCGGCACTTGAATTGTCTTTCATGGACTTTGTATACGAGCTGACCCCGGTTGTTTCGCTTACAATGTTAACCCTTATTTTTGTTTTTGATTTTGCCTACGGGAAAAGGCTTTTTGCCAACCCCGAAGACAAGGCTTCAATCTTGCAAATGGATGAAAAAACATGCATCACAGATAAAAATCTGCTTATAAAATCCTTGACTGTTTTAACCTTGGTTATTGCCGGTTTTATTGCTGCAGAACATTTGCACATCGCTAATGGTACAATCGCCATATTTGGCGCAGCGGTTATGATGTGGCTTTATAGTTTCAATAATCCGCACCAAGAACGGGAACATAAGGTTGAGCAGGCTTTTTCCCTCGTAGACTGGACGACAATATTCTTTTTTGCCGGGCTTTTTGCCTTGGTTTACGGATTGGAAATTTCCGGCGTTTTAGAAATGCTTGGGCATAAATTTGCCGAATATAGCGCGGGTTCTATTGAAAAAGCGGCAATGTCCGTTTTATGGATTTCTGCGATTATATCGACAGCCATCGATAACATCCCTTTTGTGGCAACAATGATTCCCATGCTAAAATCTATGGAACCGGCAATGGGCGGGCGAGAAGCCATGATGCCCGTCTGGTGGGCACTTTCCCTTGGCGCCTGCTTTGGCGGAAACGGTTCTTTAATCGCAGCTTCGGCCAATGTTATTGTTGCCGGCATCGCCCAAAAAGAAAACCATCCGATAAGTTTTGTAAAGTTTCTAGCATGGTCGCTGCCGGTTATGCTCGGCTCGGTGGCAATTGCTGCAATTTATCTGCATTTTCGTTACTTTAATTAAGAGTTTATTAGCCTTTATTGTTATATTTTTGCATTGAACTTAACAATTAAGGTGAAATATGAATCCACAAATTTTAGCGACAGCAATTGTTTTAATTGCTTATCTGGTCTTATTTACCGAGAAAATGAATCGTGCCGTGGTTGCGCTTCTTGCTGCTGCGGTTATGATTTTTGCAGGTATATTTGATCAAAAAACGGCCTTTATGGGCATTGATTTTAACACCCTTGCTTTGCTTATCGGCATGATGACGATTGTGGGCATCTGTGAGAAGTCCGGCATGTTCCAGTTTGTTGCCATCTGGTCAGCAAAAAAAGTAAAAGCAAATCCTCGGGGCATTTTGATTATTTTGGCATTAGTTACCGCCGTCTTTTCTGCTTTTCTGGACAATGTTACGACAGTTTTGTTAATTGTTCCCGTTACTTTCCAGATTACAGAAAGGTTAAAGATTAACCCCTACCCTTATTTGCTGGCGGAAATTTTTGCCTCGAACATCGGCGGAACAGCCACGCTGATTGGCGATCCTCCAAACATTCTTATCGGATCTGCCTTGAATTTATCTTTCACGGATTTTCTCTTTGAGTTAACACCAATTGTTTCGATCATTATGGTTGTTTTGATTATTACCTTTGACTTTTTCTGGGGACGCCATTTGCAGGCTGACCTTAACGGGAAAAAGCAGGTTATCCGCATGCGTGAAAAGAATTGCATCAAAGACAAGGTCTTGTTGGCTAAATGCTTGGGCGTTCTTGGCGCTGTTATTATCGGTTTTGTCTGCGCAGAGCATCTGCATATTGCCAACGGCACAATCGCCATGTTTGGCGCGGCTGTTTTGCTCCTGCTTTATACTTTTGGCGATAAGCACAGCGAACGCGACCAAAAAGTCGAGGCGATTTTGGGGCATGTCGACTGGACAACGATTTTCTTCTTCTCCGGTTTGTTTGTTATTGTGTACGGATTGGAAGAAACCGGCGTTTTAAGCATGCTGGCCGGCAAAATGGTTGAAATGACGGAAGGGTCAATTGAAAAAACAGCATTGCTCGTTATGTGGAGTTCTGCACTTTTCTCCTCTGCCATCGATAACATTCCTTTTGTTGCCACGATGATTCCGATGATTAAATCAATGGAAGAAGCGATGGGCGGCAGAGAAGTTATGATGCCTGTTTGGTGGGCACTTTCTCTTGGCGCCTGCCTCGGCGGCAACGGAACATTGATTGGCGCTTCGGCCAACGTTATTGTTGCCGGAATGGCACAAAGGGAAGGACATCCGATTAGTTTCGGCGGCTTCCTGCTTTGGTCCATTCCTGTTATGCTGGTATCTGTTTTAATTGCAACGGCATTTTTGTACGTTCAATATTTCTAATACCTAAAGCTTAAAACATCCCCGGCGCTTCCGGGGATGTTTTTTTTATGGCTTGGTTAAAATACCCGGTTATTTTTATTTATGCTTGACAGCGAATTAAAAATATCGTTATATAGGGTATAGGGGTATATACTATAAGGAGGGAAGATGAGTTTTTGCTGTTCGGAAGAAAATAAAAAACGTTTGGAAACACGCCTAAACCGCATTGAGGGGCAAGTGCGCGGCATACATAAAATGATTAGCGATGAAAGAGAATGTATTGAAATCCTTAACCAGATTGTCTCGACTCAGGCCGCATTAAAGGGCGTTTGGAAAGAAGTTGTCCGCGGACACCTCACCCACTGCATTTCCCATGCAATGGAAGCCCATAAAAATAGTGATGAATTGATTGACGAGTTAGTAGAACATATTGAAAAATTAAAATAAGGAAGAAATTATGGATAATAATATTTTGAAATTTAAAACAGGATTGGTCATTATCGTTACGCTGATTACAATGGCCGCGGAAATTATTTTCGGATTGTTAACACACTCCATGGCTCTTACGGCAGACGGATTTCACATGGGCACACATGCGGTTGCTTTATCAATCACTTATGCTGTTTGCGTGGTTATTTCCAGATTTCAGGATAAAGAAGAAAAACTTAACGCCCTTGGCGGTTATACCAGCGCCATCCTTTTAGGGTTAACAGCGATTGGCATTATTTGGGAATCTGTCGAAAGCTTCATTAATCCCAAAAGCATTTCATTTAATGAGGCGATTTTGGTTACTGTTCTTGGCTTAATTGTTAACCTTGTCTGCCTGCTCATTATGAAAGATAACCACTGCCATGATTTATGCCATCAGCATAAGCATGAACATCATCACGAAAATCTGAATTTTAAGGCGGCTTACATGCATATTCTGGCTGATGCCCTAACCTCGATTATGGCAATCGCGGCTTTGCTGATGGGCAAATATTTCGGCCTTGTCTTTTTTGATCCGCTTATCGGCGTGGTTGGCGGCTTGATTATTTTGAATTGGGCCGGAAACTTAATTAAATCGTCATTTAATATTTTACTCAAATAAACTTAGCCCCGCCTTAAAAAAGGCGGGGTTTTTGTTTTATCTTATCAATAAAATAAATATTGACTTAGAGTATGCTCGAAGGTGTATTATTAATAAAAGGGATGCAAAGGAGGCAAGCATGAAAAAGGAACATGTTTTTTATTATAAGTTTAAAAAACTCAATGGCTGGCTCTGTTTTAACGCCATTTTTGGCGTTTTGCTCGTTTATGCCTGCTTTTGCTGTCCATATATGATTTTTTGGCGGCAGATGCATGTTTTATGGGGCTGTTTTCTTTTTTCATCGGCACTCTGGTGTTACAAGCACTTTTGCAAACAGCGCCTCGCCGTCATTACGGATGAATTTATCAAAATTGACCACTGTGCACCGCTTTATTGGAATGATATTGTCAAAGCCGAAGAAAGGAACGTGCGCTGCTGCTTTAAAAAATTAAGGGTTATTGTGCTGTTATCCCGCCAGCCATTTGATGATTACCCTTTTAATTTTCTTCAAAAGCATAATGGCGAATTCACACCTTTTTCCATCCCGCTTTATGACATTGTTTCCGATGCGGATATCAAAAAGATTAGACGCCTTATCTCCAAGCATGTCAAAATAGATAAAGCCTCATAAAAACCAATTGCTTTTTTCAGAGAGATTTGCTAGTGTTTGAAGTAATCTTCAATTAGTATGTCTCAATATAATTTTATATGGAAAAAGAAAAACTTTTAAAACAAGCCCATGCCTATTTTATGGCCTTGGAAGGGAAAATCCCTGAGGAAAACGGTTATCCCGCTTTTTGTGTTAGCGGCTTTGCAGAGATTACCTTTGCAGTTGACAACAATACCTTGGAAGCGTTTAAGCTTTATAGGAAAAAAGACGAACAAAAGGATTATGCAATACTGCTGTTGTTAGGCGCAATATTACTTGCTTCCGGCTTTTTCCTTTTTCAGGACGAGATTCGCAACAGCTTCCGCGCCCTTTTTATCGGTATCTTGCCGGTTTTGGCTTGCATATGTTTTTATGCTTACCAAAAACATAAATTAAAAAAGCTGTTTAAGGGCAAGATTATCCGTTTCCGCTGCTGGGATTCAACTATAGAGTGCCGCAGGTTCTAACGGATGTTTTTCTAACAAAAAGCCTTGTATCTTTCGATACAAGGCTTTTTGTTAAAGGTTGGAATCTTCTCTTACTTACGGTATGTGATTTTACCGGTGTATGAGTTCGGTTTGATTTTGGCGCCGTTATGTTTCGGATCGCCGAAGAAAACGAACTCGCAGAATTTTCCTTTTTTTGTTTGTCCCTGCAACCATACAGTTTGTTCGCCATCAGAAACGATGCGAACCTTCCCGGCAGAATTTTTCCATAAAGAGAAACCGGCGGGGAGCGTGTAGACGAAGCTGTCTCCGTTGGGATAGCTGAAAGCTACCTCGATGGGCTTGGCAGAGGAATTTTTTTCGTCATATGTTACGACGACTTTTGAAGCGGCGGCAGCTGTCGGGGCATTGTAGTAGTTGTATTTGCGCAACTCTTTGGCCTCGAGAGCCTTGGTCTGGTGCTGCGGCAGGTAAACCTCTTCTACTGGTGTGTTCTCGGCGGGAGCTGCGGGAGCTTCTTCCTGTTTGTTTGCGCATGCGGTAAAAAGACCGGCAATCGCGCAGAGTAAAATAATTTTTTTCATGATTTTGAAAATTTAAAATAAGAAAATAGTGTAATAGGTGTATGCATTACTTTTTAATAAAAAATTATTTATTTGTCAAGCTTTTTCGCTAAAAAAATGGATTATATGCCCATTGCAATAATGCCTGGCGCTGCCTTTTCCGACAATCCATGTCAAGCATGGCACAATTTTGTTCTATTTGTGCCTTATGCCTTTTAAATGCTCTCCAGCGCTTTATTTGTATTTCATCTATCTTGGGAAGGCGGCGTCCCATATAATAACGGCAATACCATTGAAACCAGCCGCGTACATCCGGCCCGTAAATCCACCCTTTCTGCCGCCAGACTTTTAACGGCTGCCGCGACTTTATCTGAAAACAATTACAATAAATATCCGGCGCATCTGCCGATAACTTTGCATTTTCAAACCATTCTTTGGGATATTCGCCCTGGCAATCGTTTAAATAATGCCCTTCAAAAACGCCTAGTTCAAGCATTTCTTTTGGCGTTAATTCCGGTTCAAAGCCATCATAAAACACATCCCCTATTGCTGCGGAATATTCGTAGAGATATCCCTTTTGCATTTTGTCATTTACATAAATCATCTTTTTTCCTTATTGCTTTATAAATAGATAAGATGATTTTTTTCTTTATCAATTGGGGCTAAATAACTGCGCCTTTTGCGGTAAAAACAACCGTTACTTCGGTTGTTTTTATCCTCAAGCCTCCTCCTTCTTACAGAAGCCGGAGCTTCAAATCCTGTCCCGCTGACAATAAAAAAAGAGTGGATCTACCACTCTTTTTTTATTGGTCGGGACGAGAGGATTTGAACCTCCGACTTCTTGCACCCCATGCAAGCGCTCTACCAGACTGAACTACGTCCCGTCAGAAATCTGCCTTTATCGACCACAGTTCTAACATAATAATTTTGAGAGTCAATAGTTTTATCCAACCTTTTTTATAACAGCTTCCAAATTTTCCTTCAAAATTTTTAATTCGCCTTGAATAGAATTAAGAATCCTGCGGCCGGCTTCATCAACCTCTTCCGGTATGGTTTCTTCAAAAAAATCTTTTTGAATCTCCTCGCCCAGAATCGACTTAAGCCCTTTTTCCTTAAACAGTTTCTGAACGCCTTCTATCGTTAAGCGCTTTTCATAGAGCAATTCTTTTATTTTTTTGATAATTTCAACATCATCCGGGCGATAATAACGGCGGCCGCCATTCCTTTTCATCGGTTTAATTTGAGAAAATTTTGTTTCCCAAAAACGTAAAACATGGGTTGCAACGCCGATTTCATCGGCGAGTTCTGCAATCGTGCGAAACGCTGCTTTGCTCTTGTTGACAACCATGTTTAACGCCTATTAAAGATTTATGCCTTTGCGCATTGTTTGAGAGGGTTTAAAAGAAATAACGCGGCGGGAAGAAATGACAGCCTCTACGCCTGTTTTAGGATTGCGCCCTGTCCTCGCCTTCTTATCACGCAAGGAGAAAGTGCCAAATGAAGATAATTTAACATCATTCCCTTTGCTCAACTCTTGCACGATTTCATCTAAAATCATATCCAGAATATCATTGGAATCCTTTCTGGAAAGTCCGATTTCTCTATAAATAAATTCAGCAACATCTGCGCGGGTTATTGTTTTCATTTCTCTACCTTATTCAAAAATTATTTTTCAGTCCATGCTTGCAGAGATATATCAAATACTATGCCCTGACAAGTTCCTTTAATTAATTTTCACAGTTTTTTTAAACTCTGATAACAGCGCCGCCCCAAGTAAAGCCGGCACCCATCGCGGTCAAGACAACCAAATCGCCTTTTTTAATCTTTCCGCTGCACATATTCTCTGAAAAAGCCAAAGGAATAGATGCGGCAGACGTATTGCCATGGTTATTTACCGTTACAATAACCTTTTCCTCAGGCAAATCTAATTTTTGTCCGACTCCGTTAATAATACGGATATTTGCCTGGTGCGGAATCAGCCAGTCTATATTTTCTGATTTTATGTTTGCCATTTCCATAACGGTTTCAGCAGCTTCATGCAGTGAGTTTATTGCATATTTAAATACTTCTTTGCCGTCCATTTGGATGAATCCCGGATTTTGCGTAGAAGATACGCCGCCTGTTGTTTTCAGGGAATCGTAATGCGAACCGTCAGAATAAATTTTTGTTGCCAAAACACCCGTATCTGACGCATCTCCACGCCCTTCCCCGGCACGCAAAACAATCGCGCCGGCACCGTCTCCGAATAAGACACAAGTATTGCGGTCTGTCCAGTCCACAATTTTAGACAAGCTTTCAGCCCCGATAACCAAAGCCGTTTTTACCTGTCCCAGGCGAATCATATTATCGGCCATTGTCAAAGCATATACAAAACCGGAACATGCCGCAGCTATATCAAATGCCGGAGCTCCGGCTTTAATGCCTAACCGCCCGCCAAGCCTCATCGCAACAGCCGGCGTTGTGTTATCCGGCGTTACGCTGGCAACAATGATTAATTCAATTTCTGAAGCAGAAAGTCCCGCTGTTTTCAAAGCGTTTTGCGCGGCGGCAAATGCCATATCGGATGTTAGTTCGTTTTCCACAATATGGCGCTGCTTAATCCCAGTACGGGTGCTGATCCATTCATCATTTGTTTCAACCATCTTTGCCAAATCATCATTGGTAAGGACTTTGGCCGGCAGATAATGCCCATAGCCGATAACTTCAGATCTAATAAGAGTCATAAATTATTTCCTGAGATAATTCATCTAAATCAATTTTTTCCACTTCGCTGCGGATGCTGTTTACAAAATTCTGACGAACCAAACGCGCAGCATTATTTACGGCAACCGAATAGCCCAAAGCATCCGTTCCGCCGTGGCTTTTAACCGACAAGCCGTTTAATCCGACAAACATCGCCCCGTTATAAAGCCTCGGATCCATTGTTTTTTTAACACGCAGCAGGACACCCAGCATAAAAGGCATGCCAAGCTTGGCCAAGAAAGATTTTTTTACGGCATCTTTCAGCATGCGGACAACGAGCTTTGCCGTGCCTTCAATGGATTTTAATGCGATGTTTCCGGTAAAGCCGTCAGAAACGATAACGTCAGCTTTTCCTTCGGCAATTTCATGAGGCTCAATATAGCCGATGAAATTCATATTCATTTTGGAATTGCGAATCATCTGAGCGGCCTGGCGAATCTCTTCGCGGCCTTTCATTTCCTCAGCGCCGATATTTAACAAGGCAACCCTCGGCTTTTCCAGATTCAGCGCATGGCGCGCCAGAATCTCGCCCATCAAGGCAAATTCTGCCAAATTAAGAGAATCGCATTCCGTGTTTGCCCCCAAATCCAGCATAACATATTTACCGTTGCGATGCGGCATAATGCTTACAATCGCCGGACGGTGGATTTTCTGAATAGTTTTTAAAACCAGTTTGGATATCGCCATTAAAGCGCCGGTGTTTCCCGCAGAAACAACAGCCTGGGCTTCTCCTTTGCGAACCGCGTCTATCGCCATATACATGCTGGTGTTGCGGTTTCTAATAACATGGGAAGGCTTGTCTTCGTTAGAAACGACTTCCGGAGAATTGCGCACTTCACAAACTTTGGAAAGTTCCGGATATTCTTTAAGAATAGAGTTGACTCTGTTTTCATCGCCAAAAAGCAAAAATCTGATATCAGGATTTTTCTTGGCCGCCAAAACGAGCCCCTCAATAACGACTCTGGGGGAATTATCTCCCCCCATCGCGTCTATAGATATGACCAGATTATCTGACAAAACCTGCTCCATATAATGTACTGTTTATAATTTATTCAGCTGTTGTTTTTTTAGCAACAACTTCACGCTTGTCATATTGTCCGCAAGACGGGCATACATTATGCGGTCTTTTCAATTCACCGCAATTCGGGCATTCATGATAGGCATTGGGCTGCAATGCATCATGAGAGCGGCGCATGTTGCGGCGGGACATAGAAGTTTTCTTTTTAGGTGTAGCCATTTTCTTATACTCTTTATAAAATTAATTACACATCATATTATTGTCGGGTTACCCGCATTAATAAACCATTTAGTTTTTAAAATCAATAACTAAATTGCAGTTCCGAGGTTTCTGCTGTGCTTTTACTCAAAATTATCAATAAAAGCAAGTGTTTTTTGTTTTTATTTTGCAATTTTTTGCAAAACGGAAAAAGGATTTTGCGCTTTGGTCGTCTCTTCATCAAATTCAGAAACAAATTCAAAGACTTCTCCTTCTTGGCGCGGATTGTAATCCATAACCAAAGCCAATTGTTCAATAACGACATCTGCCAAATCCAATACGCCTCCTTTAACCGGTTCCGGAGCGTCCTCGCGCCAGTCTAATTCGACTTCTCTGCCTTCAGAAACCTTTTCGTTCTCCTGCGTTGTGTATGTTTCTGAAAAGTCGCTTTGGTAGCTTTTGTCAAACTTCTCAAGCGATATAACGCTCATCTGCGCCATTTCCGCCTCCACATGTCCGGAAACATCGGCTATTCCCGATTTTTTATTATATTGCAGCCTTATTTCGGCCTTTAAGGAATGGACATCTTCAACTTGCAGGATTTCTGCAACTTCTTTGCATTGTTCCTTGTTGGCGTTAATCTTGTATTTTTTCTCTGTAGCGCTTAAATCATCCAGATGTATGGGATAAGTAAAAAGATTTTGCATAAATTTTTTCTCTGTGTTATAAGGTTAAAAAAATTAAGTCAGATATAAACGCAAGGATACCGAGATGTCAATAAACAAATTTTCTTTAGTTTTAGGCGCCGCTTTGTTTTTAACAACTGCTTGCAGCAGCGATACATTCATCAGCCATAACGGAAACATGCCCTCAGATGAAAGAATCTCCGCTGTCCGCCCCGGGGCAACCCAGAATGAAGTATTATCCCTTTTAGGCGCGCCGTCTTCTGTGGTATCTTTAGATAAAAACACTTGGATTTATATGTCTTATGACGTAAAAAAAGTTGCTTTTTTTAAACCCGAAGAAGTCAACAGGGATGTGTTAAAAATTACCTTTAACGACCAAGGGAAAGTTATTTCGGTTAACCGTTTGGATAAGGAAAACGGCGAAGAAGTCGTTATTTGCGAGGATAAGACCGAAACGCTCGGACAAGAACCCGGACTTTTGCAAAAAACATTCGGCACGCTTGGAACATACAGCCCGTTTATGAGTGGCCCCGGAGGTTCTAACCTTTAATTTTTGCAAAGGCAAATTATATTCCTTCTAACAAGGAGGAATATAAAGTGTTTGAGCGTCATAATTTTTCATTTAAGATTTCTTCAATCTGGGATTTTTTAACCAGCAAGACCGGCGCGTTTATCATCGGCGTGTCGGCAATTGCCATTGGCAGCTATCAGTTTTATATTAATAAGCCGATTATGGAATATCAGGCGGAAACTGTTAATTTTATATCATCGGAAAATGACAATGATTATAAAGTCAGCGTCCATGGCAAAGAGGTTAAAGACCTCTATCAAACCCAAATTACGCTTACGAACAAGGGCGAACAGGCTTTATCCGGCAGAGATGTCTCCAAAATCGGGCATGATCCGTTCCGGATTGTTATTCCCGATGAGGCAAAACTCGTTCATTACACCATTGACAACCGGCTTACGTCAGAATCGATTACGCCAAGCCTTATTAAAAATGACGAAGGCATCGTCTTGACTTTTGACTTTATTAATCCCGACAATCAGATTGTTGTAAACCTGCTGCATGAAACAGCCGAACCGAATTTTGAAATGAAAGGCAGCGCGCTAAACGTCAATTCCATTCAAAAGGCCTGGGATGAAAAAGAAATCCGCTTCTGGGGCTTAAGCAGCCTTGGCGTTTTATATGTCATTTTGCTGATTGTTTACATATACCGCCATACAATCGTCAGAAAAAGAAGAAAAAAGCTTGATTAAAACAAAACCGCGTGCAATAGTAAAAGCAGTTTATTAATCATTAAAACATTATTTTATGAACGGAATTATTTTTTGCTTAGAAGAACTTCATTATGGAGGTATTGTCAAAGGCATAGTGTCCAGCAATTATGTCAGCCGTGTTGACCTTGACAAATTGTATGAGCGCACTTTGAAAAAAATTGCCGAGACCTACCAGCCCTTTATTGGACAAGACGCGAGCTCTTATTCCTGCATCGACCCGAATGTCTCGTGCTTGCCTGCCCTTTTCAAGGCTTATTGCCCTGATAAAAGTTTTTCAAACTATGCGGCAAATGCCGAACGCGGCGAACTGGTTTACGAACGCTACGCGGCCATCCTCGAACAGATGGAAAAGCTTTTTGCCCAAAAGGCCGCCTTGCGCAAAAAAGGCTTCTTCCGAACTTTCAAAAAAAGGCTGAAGATTAACTATCAAATCAGGGTCTTGTGGAGTACGGAATATCGTTTAATCGATGTGCTTGACCTTAATATGTATTTGCAAAAGAAGACTTAAAACATAGCGGAATCTTTTGATTCCGCTATGTTTTTATATCATAACTTCCGGCTCCAGCCCTTTCTCCCTTAAAATTTGGAGCATTTCCGCCAGATAAATCTTTTCGCTGTAGTGAATCTGCCCGTCAGACAAACAAATTTTTACGCTTTCATTGGCAAGCTTTGTCGCTTCTTCCGGCGTTTTGCGTTCCAGGAGGTTAAGCGCTGCATAAAATTCTTCTACGCTCGGATTTATGCTATTTAAAAAACTTTGCATATATTGGCGGCTTAAATTTGCGGTTCTTGGCTCGCAGCTTTGGATATAATTGCAGATGGCTTGCATTTTTATATTGCCGAATTCGGCATATCTCCTGGCAAAGAAAACCAAAATCGTAATATCCATGCCGATTTTTTCCATCAGCTTATTATCTTGCAGCGGACGGTTATATTTATCGTTTTCCAGACTCTCCTTATCGACATAAAAGTAATCTTCCAGAAAGCTTTCCACATTGCTGTAAAATTTTTCCGTATTTAAATCCAGAATATCTTTGATAAACGCGCCGTCTATCACAATAGACTTTTTAGTCCGGTAAAAATAAAGGTTAAACAAATCATTGGCATCATTGCGCCAGACGTTTTTAACAGCCAAATTCTCTTCTACGATTTTATTGTGGTCTATCAAATGCACCAAGAGGTTATAAAATTTCAGATTAGAGGCCATCAATCATCTTTCAAAAGCTGCAAAAGTTTTTTTACATAATTTTTTATAGTTTCCACACGCTGGGCGTAAGAGTCAAGATTTTTTTCTATAAACAGTTTTTGGTCGGGACGAACCTTTACAATTCCAAATTGTGCAGCGATGAAATCGATAAGCTTCTCCGGCCGGGCAAAAACATTATTATGAAACATTATTAATATGCCTTTGGCACCGGCATCGATTTTCTCAATATTTGCGGCGCGGCACATAATTTTTATTTCAACGGTTTTGAGGAGGTTGTCAACTTCTTCGGGAAGCTTTCCGAAACGGTCGGTTAATTCCTCTCGCATATCTGCGACTTGTTCCTGGCTTTGCAGTTCGCCAATACGCTTATAAAGCCCCAAACGCACGCCAAGGTCGCGGACATAGGTTTCAGGAATCATAATCGGAATTCCTGTCGTAATCTGCGGCGCCCAATCCTGCCCTGCCTGTTCCGTTCCTTTCTCATAATCTCCGGCTTTCAGCCGCATGATTTCTTCTTCAAGCATATGCTGATAAAGAGAAATGCCGACTTCTTTAATATGTCCGGATTGCTCCTCGCCCAAAATATTTCCGGAACCGCGGATATCCATATCATGGCTGGCCAGAGAAAAACCTGCGCCAAGGCTGTCCAGCGCCTGCAAAATATTCAAACGGCGCTCAGCAACCGGATTTAGTTTTTTCCTCTGGGGAACAGTGAAATAACAATAGCCCCTGATTTTAGAACGCCCGACACGCCCTTTGAGCTGATAGAGCTGCGCCAAGCCGAACATGTCCGAACGGTAAACAATCATCGTGTTCACGCTTGGCATATCAATGCCGGATTCAATAATCGTGGTCGACAGCAAAACATCCGCTTTACCGTCTGCAAAATCATTCATGACATCTTCCAGCTGTTTAACAGGCATCTGTCCATGCGCGACAACAATTTTAACATCCGGCGCCAAAGATTTTAATTCCTTTTCCACCCCTGCCAAATCCGACACGCGCGGACAGACAAAGAAAGTTTGTCCGCCACGGTATTTTTCGCGGTAGAGCGCTTCTTTAACCATGACTTTGTCAAAAGGCATAACAAAGGTTCTGGCGGCGAGCCTGTCTACCGGCGGCGTTGCAATAATGCTCAATTGCTTCACGCCGGTCAAAGAAAGCTGCAGCGTTCTGGGAATGGGAGTCGCCGTCATTGTCAGGACATGGACATCAGATTTGAAGTTCTTTAACTTTTCTTTATGCGCAACGCCGAAATGCTGCTCCTCGTCAATAATAAGCAGCCCCAGATTGCAAAATTTTATATCTTGTGCCAAAAGTGCATGCGTGCCGATTACGATTTCAACAGAGCCGTCCGCCAAACCGGCTTTGGTTTCCCTTGCCTCTTTGGGCGTTACCAATCTCGAAAGCATTTTTACCCTAACAGGGAAGCCTTTCATCCTTTCGCAAAAATTATGGTAATGCTGCCGTGCCAAAAGTGTTGTGGGCACAATCAAAGCCACTTGCGCACCGGATGACGCCACGGCAAAAGCGGCTCTTAAGGCAACTTCCGTTTTGCCAAAGCCGACATCGCCGCAAACAAGCCTGTCCATTGGAACTGATGTATTCAAATCGCACAAAACATCATGAATTGCATTGAGCTGGTCATCTGTTTCCGCAAAGGGGAAGCGCGAACAAAACTCATCATAAAGCCCTTGCGGCGGCATAAAACTGTCTGCCTTTTTAAGCTGGCGCTCCGCGGCAATATGTATCAGTTTTTCCGCAATGTCGCGAATTTTTGCCTTAACCTTCGCTTTTTTAGCCTGCCAGGCCGTGCCGCCAAGCGTGTCAAGCTGGATATTTTCATCTTCTATGCCATAGCGGGAAATAACATCAATATTTTCAACAGGCACAAAAAGCTTCGCATCATTGGCGTATAAAATCTTAAGGCAATCATGCGGCGCACCGCCCGCCGTAATGTTCTCCAACCCTTGAAAACGCCCAATGCCATGTTCAATATGAACAACAAGCTCTCCGACATTTAAGGCGGAAACATCGGCAATCATGTCTTTGGCCGTTACCTTTCTGGCCTTGCGGTTTTGGCGCTCGCCCAAAATATCCTGTTCGGAAATCAGGCACCATCCCTGCCCTCTGAAACCATGTGCCAAAGGCATAACCGCCATAACTGTTTTGGATGCGGACTTTGTTAAAGCTTCATCCCAATTTTCGGCAAATGAAACATTTTTTATGCCATATTCGCCCATCAGCGTAAACAACCGTTCACGAGAGCCTTCAGAATAGCAAGCGATTATCCTCTTTAATCTTTTATATTCTTGCAGATAATCTTTAAGTTCTGCATAAACTTCGCCGGGATTAACATGCTTTGCCGCAGAAAAATTCCGCCCCGGGGTAATTTCAGCAGTTAAAACGCCCGTTGTCTCAGGCATGCTTAATTTTGTAAAGCGGACAGCCCCGCGCTTGTCGCATATTTTCTTAAACTCAGCCTGATTATAATAAAGCAGCTCGGGTTTTACCGGACGGTATTCCTCAACCTCCGCAGCCGATTTTACGCTCAGAGCCTCAAGGCGCGCCTGATAATAGTCAATAATGCTTTCTTCTTTTGCCGCCACGGCATCGTCAACATCCGAGCCCAAGACAAGTGCCGCTCCCGGGAGGTAATCAAATATTCCGGGCAGAGAATCTGCATAGAAAAACGGCAGCCAATTTTCAAGCCCCAGATATTTCTTTCCGGAACTTACCGCCTCATAAATCTCGTCTTTTACGGCTTCCGCCCCGAAAGCCTCCCGATATTTAGACCGGAAAGTCCGGATTGTGTTATCGTCTAAAACAACTTCATCCATAACCTCAAAAGTATAAGATTTCAGTTCGCCGGTCGTGCGCTGGGTCATCGCATCAAATTTACGGATGCGCTCTACTTCTTCATCAAACAAATCTATGCGCAACGGCTCTTCGGTTCCAACCGGATAAATATCCAGAATATCGCCGCGCACGGCATATTCTCCGGGTTCCATAACCTGTTCAACCCGCGTATAGCCGTTGACAGAAGCATAATGTAAAAAATCTTTAAAATTCAACACGCCGCCAACTTTAACTTCGCGCAAAGCATTAATAAATATCTTTGCAGGCGGGAGCTTTTGCAATACGGCAGAAACTGAAGTCAGAATAATCCGCGGCTTTTTAGCGGACGGATTTTTGCATAGTTCGGAAAGCGTATTAATCCGCTGGGACAGAATGTGAATGTTCGGAGAAACCCGGTCATAAGGAACCGTATCCCAAGCGGGAAATTTTAAAACTTCAACTTTGGGAGCAATAAATTGCAACAAGCCGGCAATGTGTTCCATTTCTTTTCCGCCGCCGGCAACAAAAAGAATATCCCGGTTGTTTTTTTCTGCCAGGCTTGCAAGCAAAAAAGCATCGTATCCTTCCGGAACCGATGATATTATTTTTCCTGAAATCTCATTAAAATTATTCTGCATGGTGCTATCTGTTATTTACATCTTGAGTTTGTTTATATACAATAAGCTTAGTTTTATCAATATAAATTTATGAGAAAAGGCACCTTTGATGCGCCCGGAAATCCTTTTTCCATATTTTGCAAATATTTCCCAACTGGCCGGCGTGGGCGAACGCACGCACAAGCTTTTGCAAAATCTGCTCCGCGGAGATAAAATTGCAGATTTGCTCTGGCATTTTCCCAGCGGAATGGTTAACCGCAATTACAGCCCCAAGCTGATTAATGCCATTCCGGGAAACATTTGCACCCTTACCGTCCGGATTGTTGAGCACATCGCCCCTGTTAAAAAATCGCAGCCATATAAAATTATTGCTGAGGATGAAACCGCGCAGATTATGCTGGTTTTCTTCAAAGCCTATCCCGAAACGCTTAAGCGGAACCTGCCCGCCGGCGCAACCCGCATTATCAGCGGCAAGATTGAAAAATTTAACAACCTTTTGCAAATGAGCCACCCTGATTATATCTTAAGGCCAGAAGATGCCGATAAAATGCCTAAAATTGAAACGGTTTATCCGCTCACGGCAGGCATTACCAACAAGATGCTGAACAAATGCCTGCAGCAAGCCCTGCCCAAACTGCCTCAGCTTCCGGAATGGCTTGATGCAAATTTTTTAAAACAGCAACAATATCCGCCTTTTAACCAGGCTTTGGCCAAGATACACCAACCGCGCTATGAGTCAGATTTGCAGCCCTATAGCAAAGAACGCTGCCGGCTGGCTTATGATGAACTGCTCGCAAACCAGCTTTCTTTGGGAATTGCCCGGGAAAAATTAAAAAAACAATGCGGACGGGAAATCAAGGGCAACGGCATTTTGCGCAAAAAAACTTTAGATGCTCTTCCGTTTAAGCTTACGAGCGCCCAGGAAAATGTCTTGAAAGAAATCTTTGCAGACCAAGCCTCCCCCAACCGTATGCTGCGGCTATTGCAGGGCGATGTGGGAAGCGGCAAAACGATTGTTGCCTTTTTGACAATGCTTAACGCAATCGAATGCGGCACCCAAGCCGCCATTATGGCGCCAACGGAAATTCTTGCCAAACAGCATTTGGAAACTATTTTTCCCCTATGCGAAAGCCTTGGCCTGCGCGCAGAACTTTTGACAGGAAAGGTCAAAGGCGTTAAAAGGAAAAAAATCTTAGAAGAACTGGCGGCAGGGCAAATCAATATCCTTATCGGCACGCATGCCCTTTTTGTCGAAGATGTCGAATTTGCAGACCTGGCCTGCGTTGTCATTGACGAACAGCACCGTTTCGGCGTACACCAGAGGCTCAGCCTTTCACAAAAAGGCAAAGCGGCAGATATTCTGGTTATGACCGCCACACCCATCCCCCGAACCTTGCTGCTGACATCTTACGGCGATATGGAATATTCAAAAATCGATCAGGTGCCGGAGGGAAGAAAACCTGTTAATACGCTGGTTATGCCATTGGCGAAAATTTCAGAAGTCGCCGCGGCCTTGCAACGCAAAATTCAGGAAGGCGTCCGCGGTTACTGGGTTTGCCCGCTTGTAGAAGAATCTGAAAAAATAGACCTGGCCGCCGCGGAAGAACGTTTTGCCGCTCTGCAAAAAATATTTGGCAAGGATGTCGGGCTTATTCACGGCAAAATGAAAGAGAAAGAAAAAGACGCGGTTATGGAAGATTTCAAGACGGGAAAAATTAAACTTCTGGTCGCGACAACGGTTATTGAAGTCGGAGTTAACGTCCCCGAAGCAACAATTATGATTATCGAGCATGCGGAACGCTTCGGCCTGGCTCAGCTTCACCAGCTGCGCGGGCGGATTAAACGGGGTTTTCAGGCCTCTACCTGCATTTTGCTTTATAACTATCCGTTAAGCGAAAATTCACGGGCCCGGCTGGATATCATGAAACATAGCGAGGACGGTTTTGAAATTGCGGAAAAAGATTTGGAGCTCCGCGGCGGGGGTGAAATTCTCGGCACAAGGCAAAGCGGATTTTGCGAATTTCGCCTGGCGGATATGGAATATCATAAAAACCTGCTGCTTGCCGCCCACCGCGATGCCCAGCTTATTTTGAGCACGGATCCTGAACTTAAGACTGCCCGCGGACAAGCTTTGCGCATTTTGCTTTACCTTTTTGAACGAGACCAGGCCATTCAGCGCCTGAAAGCATAAAAAAAGCATTTGCCGCAATAAGCGGCAAATGCTCAGATACCGACAGCTTCAAACTGCAGTGCGAGAACATGGCGGATTTTGATGACTGTGCAGCGGCAAAAGCCATCCATAATACATTCGCCTTCTTTCAGGGGAAGATATTCCATCTTGTCATCATAGGCAAAATGTTTGGAATGTTCCGGCATAAATACGCCCCAGCCTCCGCGAGAAATCCGGCAGGCCCATATCGGTCCGAATGCTGCTCCGCATGGCGTGTATGCGATGTAAGGGCGGGCATCTTCATGTTCTTGGGATTGAAGTTCGGGGATCCTTGCTTCCATAAGGGAAGTAATATCATCAGCCCGCTGGATTACCACCTTTTCTTCAACCTGCACCTTAGATTTAGGGTAAAAAATAACTTTTTCCATAAGTGGATTTTTTAATTAATAATATGTTTATTATAAGTTTGTGCGGTAATTCTAGTTTGGTTTTGCCAAATGTCAATAACAATCGTCCCGGGTATTTAAATTTTGCAAAATATGCATATATCATCCGCATCGTCCACAATGGTTTAAGGATTATCAGATGTCCAGAACATTTATTTTGCTTACTGCAGCTTCGCTGCTTCTTAATCTTCCGGCAACAGAAGCTTTGGCGCAAATGACGCCCCTGCCCCAACACAACACCAAAAGCGCGCAAGAAAGGTCAAATGCCAACAGAATCAGGCGCAACCACAGTTTTACGAATTTTGGGCAGGCTTATACGGATTTTAAAAACATGCTTAATAAGGAATACGGCATTGACTATTCCGTGGATGTGTCTTTCATGCCCCAATGGGGCGCTCCGAACGGGAAGCATAACGCAAATCAGACGATTATCTATCCTTCTTTGACCTGGACAGCCTTTAGCAATGAATATGGAACAGGGACATTAAACGCTGCTTATAATATTACGACTTACGGCAATTTTAACGGCAACCAGTTAGGCAGCAACATCAATACGGCAACCGGCATTAATGATTATGGTTCAAGCTCGAATTCTTTTGACGAATTATATTTTTCTTATCAGCTTGGCGGCAGTTGGAATTGGCTGACAATAGCAATCGGGCAGTTTCCCCTTTATAATTTTGACGGTTCCGCTTACGATGCCAACCAGCAGGAAAATTTTATCAACTACGCCCTTTCACAAAATGCTTCCTCTACTTATCCTACTGCCGGGCTCGGCACTTATGTCCAGATTACGCCGAATTCTGAATGGAGCTTTGCCATCGGTGCACAGGATGCGACGAATATTTCCGCCAAAGGGATTAACACCGGGCATTTAGATGAAAAACACTATACGACATTCGGATATGCGGCTTATACACCGACGATTTCCGGATTAGGCGCCGGGCAATACAGCATTTTGGTTTATAATCAGCCGGCTGTTGAAGCCCAACCCGAAACGACAAACGGTTGGTCATTAAACCTCAGCCAGAATATTGGCGAAAAATGGAATATTTTTGCCCGAATTAACGGCGTGAGCGGAAATACGGCAGAAATCAGCCAGTCTTATGTTTTGGGCACCGCTTATAATAACCCCTTGGATAGGAATCCGTTAGATCAAATCGGGTTTGCCGCGGCTTATAATAAGATTGACGAAACCGCTGTCGGAGAACCTTTAAACCACAGCCATGAAACTGTCTTAGAGGCCTATTGGGCATGGGGCATTTCAAAATGGATGACAATTACGCCGGATATTCAGCTTTATCTTAACCCGGCACTCTCGCCAAAATCTGATACGGCAACAGTTATGTCGCTTCGTGCAACATTATTCTTCTAAAAAAAATCCGGAACAAAAGTTCCGGATTTTTTTATCCCATATCTTTGCCTGACATTTTTTTATTAAAGGCGAGCAAACTCCTCACCCGCTGTTTTGTCGGCGTATCTGCGGCTGCCATTTCGCGCCCTATATCCTTTTTTATCACATGCTCAAAAAGCTTGTCCATATCTTCTTTTTCTTTTTTGCCTTTTTCCGCATCAACCATTGCAATGACCGGAACTTGGTTTATCTCATCAAGTTTGTTCAGCCTTTTAACAGCTTCGTTGAAAATATCCATTCCTTCGCCCATTGTGCTGTACATATAGCGGATAATATCTTCTTTGGCGATGCCTTCTGTTTCCATCTGCTGCATTTTGGCAACCAGGCGGTCCTTATACATCTCGTTTAATTTTACAATTTTTGCATGGCGTCCCCATTTTTTCAAATGGCCGTTGTAATAAGACACATTCTTTTTAACCGCAGGGTTGTTATTGGCTGAATAGAGATGGTTGCCATTTGCATCACGCCCTACATACATAATCGTGTGATATTTCATTTTGTTTCGCGGAACTAAAATAAAATCGCCGGGCTGAATGTTGTTTTCCTCGATCGCGCGTTCAAGGGCGTCGGTTCCCGGCGCTACAGATACGGTATATTTCCGAACCTCTTTATCCTCAAGAAAAGCATTTCCGTAAGTTGCGCCTTTTTTAGGAACAATTTCCGTTCCATCATCTTCTAACGCGGCAAATGCCGTAAACACCGAATAAGAACAGGTTGCAATACAGCTTGGGGCAAACTTGCTTTGGCCGGTTACTTCCTTAAATATGTGCCGGACCAAATTTGTTTTTTGCCGCGGATTTGTCTTCCAAACCTTCGCAGAACGTTCGGCTTGAACATTCATTGTATCGACAACGGCCTTGAAAACAAATGCCGTTCTGTCCCAAGCTACATCTTCGAATGTCGTCTCATTAATTGCATTGCAGATTTGCATATAGCTAAACTTAGGCGCCATAAGGTTGGCATAACTGTCTCTACAGCTCTCCAGCTTTGCCCTTAAAGGGCTGTCCTTTTGCGCCCAAGCCGGTACTGATGACGCGCTTACCAATAAAGCAGACAAGACAACTTTTTTTACGATTTTTTCTACGAGTTCCGGTTTGATTTTTTCTTTTGCCTTAGCGGCGGGACTTTTTTCCTTGGGTTTGCGTGCAATGCGTTTTTTTTCATTGTCCGTTTTTTTGTCTTCTTTATCTTCGCTGACCTTTTCCCATGTCTTCATAAGTGCCCTCCTCTCTTTAATTTTCGTTTGTTTATAGTATAGCGCCATTTTCTGAAATTTCCACTATTTTTTTTATTTTTTTAGTCTTTACATTTTCTTTTTTTTGAGGATTAATATTCCTAGTCAAACTTATTGAATAAAATGGATATTATGAAAAAAATTTTGAAAAACATTACGGCTTGCTGTTCGCTTTTTCTTTTGGCCGCTTGCCATCCTCAGACACCACCCCAGACAGAGCCTTTGCCGCAAGTCAACCCTATTCCCTCGCATGCATTAGGAATTATCGGACAGGTTGAGCCTGTTTACTTTCTGCCAATGAAATCGCCTTTTCCTTCGCGCATTGACACCGGGGCTGAAACATCTTCGTTAGATGCCTACAACATTCGCACTTTTGAAAGAGACGGCGAAAAATGGGTGTCTTTTGCGATGAAAAACCGCGAAACAGGCGAAGTGCACAAATTTGAAAAAGAACTCGTCCGCAAAACAACGATTAAACGTTCCCACAAAGATGAGAAAAGAAAAGTCGTTTTAATGAACATTAAAATCGGCGGTCAGACTTTGAATGCCGAGTTTACTTTGGCCAACCGCAGCGATTTTGAATATCAGGGCCTGATTGGGCGCAATATTTTAACGGGGCGCGCCATCGTTGATACCGCCCTGACCAATACCCTCCATTAATCTCGGAGATTTAACATGCTAAAAAAATTGTTTTCCGTTCGCAAAATTTTGTCTTACGGCCTTATATTGTCAACCATTTATGCCTGTTACGGCATTTATGTAAAAGTCCACTACTGGGGATTTAATTTTGCGCCTAAACAAAACGCAAATGTCTGGACAATCGAGGCTCATATAAATTTTGAACCCAACGGCGAGCCTATTAAGGTGTCTCTTGCAACCCCTTCTACCGCAAAAGAATTTAAAGTTTTGGAAGAGGATGTCATCGCCCCAGACTATAAAGTAAAAAAAATCACGCAAGACGGGGTTAAGCGCTATCTTTTGACCAGCCCTGCGCAAAAAGAACTGCAAAACATCTATTACAGGGTTTTGCTTTTTGACAATATCAACGGCAAAGGCAAAGAAACGGCTCCTCAGCCCAAAGCTCCCGAAAAGCCTTATATGGACGAACAAATGGCTGCCGTTGCCCAGGAATTGCTGGAGCTCGCCAAACCTTTGGAAGGCGATTATCCGCAAAAGCTTATCCGCCTGTTTAACCAAAATCCGCCGAATCCGACTGTTGTGAGTTTTCTGCCGCTTAAAAAAAGCCAAAAGGATACTGTTGAAGCTATTCGCAACCTGTTGGCCTTAAAAAATATTCCAACCCGCACGGCAAGAGGAATAAAGCTGGCAGAAAGCAAAAAAGCATTTTCTCCCGACTTAATGCTGGAAGCCTATATCGACAAACGCTGGAAGCTTTATAACATCCAAACGGCGCAAATCGGGCTGCCGGAAGATTTTGTTATTTTTCAACGGGGCGGAGAATCGCTTATGGATGTTGAAGGCGGAGAAAATTCAAGCGTTCAGTTTTCAGTATTAAAATCTATCCATTCTTCTTTTAACTTAGCCGGAAAAAGGGCAGAACTTGCCAAACAAAAAAGCAGCTTTGAATATTCTATTTATAATCTGCCGCTTAAAGAACAAAACACGATTAAATGGCTGTCTATTTTTCCGCTTGCCATTTTAGTCATCGTTTTAATGCGCAATGTTGTCGGCATTCAAACCATGGGGACATTTACGCCGATGCTGCTTTCCATGTCTTTGGTCAAAACGGGATTTTGGCAGGGGCTGCTGTGTTTTGCCGTTATTGTCGGCCTCGGGCTTATTATCCGCACCCTGCTTTCCCGGTTAAACCTCCTGCTCGTCCCGAGGATTTCCGCCGTTGTTATCTTTGTTATCCTGATTATGGAAAGCTTAACCGTGTTTGGATATAAGATGGATTGGGACATCGCCTTATCTGCGGTATTTTTCCCGATTATCATCATGGCGTGGATTATAGAGCGCGCTTCCATCACCTGGGAAGAGGACGGTCCGGTCAATGCCGGCAAGGAGGTTCTGTGGAGCCTTGTTGTTGCCATTATTACTTATTTTGTAATCTGCAATGAATATATCCGCCATATTATGTTTGCTTTTAACGAATTAAACCTTGTCATCTTGTTTATCGTTATGCTTCTTGGCACTTATACCGGTTACAGATTAACAGAGTTGCGGCGCTTCGCCCCTTTGGTCAAAGGAAAATAACATGCTGATTTCCTGGTTAAAATCATTTACCTGTCCGTCTAAGCTTCAGGAAAAAGGCATTTTAGGCATGAATGCCAGAAATTATAAAGTAATTTCCAAATGCAACAAACGCTGCCTTTACCCTCTGGTTGACAATAAAGTGCAAACAAAGCTTTTGGCTCAAAAAGCAGGCATTAACACGCCGAATATGATTGGCGTCATTGAATATCAGTGGCAGGTAAAAGACTTTACAAAACTGGTCGAAAACAAATCAGAATTTGTTATAAAACCGGCTCACGGAAGCGGCGGCAAAGGCGTGTTGGTTATTAAAGAACATAAAGGCGAAGATTTTATCGGGCCTTCCGGCAAGAAGTTTTCTTATAACGAAGTCTACCAGCATATTTCCAATATTTTAAGCGGGCTTTACAGTCTGGGCGGAAAATATGATGTTGCGCTGATTGAAGATATGGTTCATTTTAGCGATGTTTTTCAAAATTTCAGCTATCAGGGCGTGCCTGATGTCCGGGTTATCGTTTATAAAGGCTATCCGGTTATGTCAATGATGCGCCTTTCAACAGCGGCTTCCGGCGGGCGGGCCAATTTGCACCAAGGCGCCGTTGGCGTGGGAATCGACATTCATACCGGCAAAGCGCTTAATGCCGTGCAATATAACCGTCCGCTTTATCATCATCCCGATACCGGCGCAGACCTTAGCACGATTCAAGTTCCTTTTTGGCGGGAGCATCTGTTGCTGGCTACAAAAGGTTTTGAAATGACCGGACTTGGCTATATGGGTGCGGATATCGTCCTTGATAAAGAAAGAGGGCCTATGATGCTTGAACTTAATGCCCGCCCCGGCTTGGCAATTCAAATCGCAAACGGTTCGGGGTTAGTCTCAAAACTTAAGCAAGTGGATAAATGCTATCCTAAAAATTATACGGCAGAAGAACGGGTCGATTTTATTTTAAATCAACAATAATCTGGCAATGGCTTTTAAAAGTAACTATATCTAAAGCAGTTGTAATTCTTAAAGGAAAAATAAAATGGCTGAAGTCAAAAAACTTATCAAATCATCAGAAACAAAAAAAATAAAATCAAGCGATACAAAGGGCTTAAAAGGCTCTGAAACAAAAAAGCTGACCATGAGCGAAACCCGGGCAAAAAAAATTAAACACGCCTATCCGGCAAAAGATGCAGAAAATACGCTGCTGCTCAAATTAAAAGACGGCGATGTTGTTATTGAAATGTATCCGGAAGATGCGCCTAACCATGTTGCCCGAATTAAAGAACTGGTTCGCAGCGGTTTTTATAACGGGCTAAAATTTCATCGCGTTATTGACGGATTTATGGCGCAGACCGGCTGCCCTCTTGGAAACGGCACCGGCGGCAGCGGCAAAAAGCTCAAGGCAGAGTTTAACCGCCGCCCGCACAAACGCGGCACGGTTTCGATGGCGCGTGCTATGGATGTTGATTCTGCAGACAGCCAATTCTTTATTTGCTTTGCCGATTGCGATTGGCTCAACGGGCAATATACGGTTTGGGGCGAAGTTACTTCCGGCATGGAACATGTGGATGCTATCAAACGCGGCACCGGCATGAATGGTTCCGTCTCCCAGCCAGATGAAATCATCAGCCTCAGCGTTTTGGCCGATATGTAACTCATAGATATCCCCCTGTAAACAGGGGGTTCTATAGTAGCTACAAACCTAACGGTTTGATTACGCGCGTTGGCGTGGAGCAGTGTTGTTCCAACACCTTGGCATTCAGCCCCGAATAAACTCGGGGTTTTCTGTAAGGCATTAATAAAGCTTTGCATACAAAAACAGCCGGATTTTTAATCCGGCTGTTTTCTTTGCGTTAAAGCCTTTAATCGGCAATCATTGCCGTAAATTCAGCTTCGCTGACAACCTGTCCGTCCACTCTTGTTTCCCCTTTGAAAACAAAAACATTGCGGCGGGCTTTAATTTTTTCGACATGCATTCTTAATTGATCGCCGGGTTTTACAGGCTTGCGGAACTTTACGCCGTCAATTGACATAAAGTAAACGCCCTTTTTGTTATCTTTATAGTTTTCGAAAGAAGAAATAACCAAAGCGCCAGCCGTTTGCGCCATTGCTTCAATCTGCAAAACGCCCGGCATAACTGGATTTCCCGGAAAATGCCCTTGAAAAAATTCTTCATTCATGGTTACATTTTTCAAGCCTGTCCCTTTTTCTCCGGGAACTTCAACTTCCAGCCTGTCCACCAGCAAAAACGGGTAGCGGTGCGGAAGCATATCCATGATTTCTTCAATATGGTAAATTTTGTTTTCAGACATATCTTTTCCTCTTATCTGTTATTTTTTAGGATTGGCATTCTTTTGAATAAAAGAGACTTGCCTCATAAAATCTTTAATCGGAACAGCCGGCGTTCCCATAACGATTGCTCCGGGTTCAACATCCCGCATCAATCCTGACTGGGCACCGATTTGCGCGCCGCTGCCAATATTTAAATGGTCGGCAAAACCTGTTTGCCCGCCGCAAACGACATAATCGCCAAAAGTACAGCTTCCGGCAATGCCTGTTTGGGAAACGACAACGCATCCTCTGCCCAATTTATCGTTATGGGCAATTTGAACCAGATTATCAATACGGCAGCCATCGCCAATTACCGTATTATCCAATGCGCCGCGATCCACGCAGGTATTGGCGCCGATTTCAACATCATTGCCAATAATTACCAAACCGACCTGCGGAATGCGCTGGTGGCGCCCGTCAATCATCATAAAGCCAAAGCCGTCGTAGCCGATGCGCGCCCCGGTGTAAATATAACAATTGCTGCCCATGCGGCAATGGGACACCGAAGCCCCTACGCCAATCCGGCAATTGCTGCCGATTTCGCATCCGCGTTCAATAACAGCATTATGCTCAATGATGCAATTATCGCCAATAACGACATTATCAGCAATAACCACGTTCTCACCAATATAACAGTTATTGCCGATTTTCGCAGAAGATGAAATTTTAGCGCTGGCGGCAATTGACTTTTCCGCTTGGGGTTCATCATAAAAGGCCTGGTTTAATTTTAAGAAACCCAGCTTAGGGTTCGCACAAATCAAAATGGAAACGCCCTTGCCCACAAAAGGCGCCAGCTCGGCAGTCGTTACACAAGCCGTTGCCTTAATTCCGGAAGCCTTATCTTTTGACTTTTTGTCATAGAAAAAGCAAATTTCCTTCTCACCAGCCTTTTCCATAGAGGCAATATTAAATATCCGGGCAGATTTATCAGCACCGGCCGTAATTTCTGCGCCGATAATTTCTGCAATATCGCCCAGGCTAAACGGCCCCTTGTTGATATAAAAAGCTGTGTCAACCATTGGCCTCTCCTTATAATCTGGTACCAAAATTCAAACGGAAATTTTCGATTTCGTCGTAGTCTTCCTTAACAATCGGGAAGGCAATATCCACATCAATCTGCCCCATCGGAGACAGCCACTGGAAGCCAAAACCGGCCGCGACGCGAGGGCTGTCAGAGTAATTGACATAACGTTCATCTATGCCGTCCGGCTTGCCCAACATACCGGCATCAACGAAAGTCCTTCCCCGAATGCCCAATTCATCCAAGCCTATCGGGAAGCTCATTTCCGCTCCGGTATATAACATCCAGTTACCGCCTAAAGCATCACCGGTGTATTTATCTCTGGCGCCGATACCTGCCGTATCAAAACCGCGCATTGTCGACCCGCCAAGATAGTAACGGTTAGACAATCTTACGTTTTCGCCGCCGTAACCGACAATATAGCCGGCATTTGCAAAGAATTTGAATGTGTAGTAGTCGGCAAGCGTATAATATCTGTATGCCTTTCCATCAAACTTGAAGAATTTTTCATCTCCGCCCAAACCTGCAACATCATTGCCAAAGGAGAGATAATATCCGTCTCTTGGCGTGATTGCGCTGTCTCTCTTGTCATAAACAGTGGTTTGGCCGATAATGGAACCTGTTGTCTTTCCGGCTTCGTCTTTAATATACATGGAAGCATCGTCTGCAACATTTTTAATTTCATCCTGGCGAAGCGTATAACGCATTTGCTGAGACAAATCATCCGTGTAATTCCATCCCAAACGCATTCTGCCGCCCAAGGTATCGCTGTCATATGAAGCTTCATCCTGATAATCGGTTGATGTCGAGAACAAATCAAAACCGGCTCTTAAACGGCGATCAAGGAAATAAGGCTCCGTGAAGCTGATGTCATATTCGCTGGCACGCTCGGACAAAGACAAATCAACGCCAAGCTGCTGCCCTAAGCCCCTAAAGTTATTTTCGGTAACGCCAGCCCGGACCAACGCGCCGTTTACGGTTGAATAACCAATGCCGACATTGAAATAGCCTGTTGATTTTTCTTCGACATCGACATTAATATCCGCCTTGTTTTCATCGGTGGGTACTGTTTCAATGTTTACCTTGCTGAAATAATTCAAATTTTCAACATTCTTGCGCGAAGCCCGGATTTTTGAAGCGTTAAAGGCATCGCCTTCTTCAATGCGGAACTCGCGGCGGATTACTTCGTCATGAGTTCTGGTGTTGCCGGTAATGTTAATCCGGTCTACGAAGATGCGGGCGCCTTCTTTAATGTGGAAGGTTAAATCCAGTTCTCCCGTTTTTGTGTTTTTAACCAATTCCGGTTCCACATCAACAAAAGCATAACCTTTTTTGCCCAATTCCTCGGTCAGGTTATTTACGCTCTTTTCCACCAAATCTGCATTATACCAATCGCCGTTTTCAATATCGACTTCATCCATCATGGCGCTTGTATCGACATCAGAAATATCTGAAACGATTTTGATATCTTTAACTTTATAGCGGCTGCCCTCGTCCAAAATATAATTCAAGACGAAAGATTTTTTATCCGGGCTTAATTCGCCAACCGCAGAAACGACTCGAAAATCGGCATAACCGCGCTTGAGGTAAAAGCGGCGCAAAAGTTCTTTATCATAATTCGTCTTTTCAGGATCATAATTTTCTGAAGAGGAAAAAATTCTATACCAGCGGGATTCCTTGCTCATGATTTCATTTTGCAAATCGCTGTCCGTGTAATGGTTGTTGCCCATAAAGTTGATTTTGTTGATGCTGGCAATCGGGCCTTCATCTATTTCATAAACCAAATCGATGCGGTTTTGGTCGCGTTTGATGATTTTGGGTTCGACCACGGCCGCATAACGCCCGCTTCTTTTATATACATCCAAAATACGCTGCACGTCTTCTTGGACTTTTACCTTGGAATAAATAGAGCGCGGCGCAAGCTGGACTTCCGTTTCCAATAAAGAATCGTCTATCTTTTCATTTCCGTCAAAAACCCTTTTATTAATCACCGGATTTTCGACAACCTCAACATTCAGCTGGCCATTATTGCTAAAATCAAAAACAACGTCCGTGAACAAACCTGTTGCATAAAGCTGCTTTAACGAAGCATCCAGTTCATCTTGCGAAACAGCTTTGCCGCTTTCGATATTCAGGTAAGACTTCACGGTTTCCGGTTCAACCCGTTCCAAGCCGTTTATTTTAATATCGCGGACGTAAACAGAAGAGGCCTGCAGGCTGGTTGAAAGCATAAGCCCTGACATAAATGTAACTAGTCCAAGTTTTTTCATATTTCTTATCCTTTATAAAACCGGGTTCTATGCAAACCAGCGGCGAATCAAACGTGCAAAATCGTTATATGTGGCAAAAACCATCAAAGCAATAATTAAAAACAGCCCTATTTTGAAAAGCAGGTTTTTAACATTTGCATTCATTTCCCTTCCGGTTATTATTTCAAGCACATAAATAACAACATGTCCACCATCTAATACAGGGATTGGGAATAAGTTTATCAGCCCCAGGTTTACAGACAACAACGCCATAAAAATAATGAAGTCGACAAACCCGCTTTTTTTCGAGATATCCCCGGACATTTCAGCAATGCGGATAATGCCGCCGACATCTTCTGCGCCGCGCTGCCCGCTAATCATCTGCCCGACACCGCGAATCGTCATCTCCGTTAAGCGCCAGCTTTCATAGGCACCATCTTTGAGCGCCTGAAGCAGCCCGATATTTTTATACATGACTTCCGTTGTTGTAACCGAGCGAATTCCGAGCATCGGACGCGGCTGATTGTCAAAGCCGTTTTGTTCTCCCGGAATTTCATAAAGGTCAAAGCTAAACTTCTGTTCTTTTCCGTCCCTTTCAAGAAGCAATTGAATATGCCTGTCCGGCGTTAAAGCGGCCTCTTTGGCGATGTCGTCAAAAGACGATATTTTCTGCCCGTTAATTTCCAGAATGCGGTCGCCAGCCTTTAACCCGGCTTTTTCCGCTGCGCCTCCGGCAATCACTTCGCCAACGACAGGCGGAAAATCAACCCTGCCGATAAAATAAAAAACTGAAGAAAAAACCAAAATGGCAAAAAGATAATTTGCGCCGGGCCCGGCCAGGGCAATCAAAAGCTTTTTCCACGGCTTTTGAAAATCAAAAGCATATTTTTTATCTTCTTCGCTTAATTTATCTGCGCTTCCCGTCGTGCTGGAAGCATCTTCATCCCCTAAAAACTGGCAGTAGCCGCCTAAGGGAATCGCTGAAATTTTCCAGTTTGTGCCGTGAGAATCCGTAAAACCAAACAGCTTTTTGCCAAAGCCGATTGAAAAAGCTTCAACTTTCACGCCGCAAAATCTTGCAACAATAAAATGCCCAAGCTCATGCACAAAAACCAATATTCCCAGTAAAATTAAAAAAGGGATAACATAATATACGAGATTAACCAACCATTCCATTTTTACATAATCCACAAAAAATATCTGAAAATAAAATAGAAAAAAGGCGCTGCAAAAATTAAACCGTCCACTCTGTCAAAAACGCCGCCGTGCCCGGGAATCAGATTGCTTGAGTCTTTAATTCCCAAACTGCGCTTAATGTGAGATTCAACCAAATCGCCTATTTGGGCAATAAGGGCAAACATCGCCGCCAAAATGCCATAGAAATAAACGCCGTCCATTACGCCAAAGGCATAACAAAAAGCCGTGCTGGCGATAACGGAAAAAAGCATTCCGCCGATTAACCCCGACCAGGTTTTGTTCGGGCTGACTTTAGGCGCAAGCTTCGGCCCTTTCAAAGTGCAGCCGACAATATAGCCGCCAATATCCACAAACCAGACAACCAATAAAAACCAAAAAGCGATTTCGGCGCCAAGAACCTGATAAATCCACGCAACGGAACCCAAGCCGACAGCAATATAAGGAACGCCCAAGACCAAAAGGTTGCGGCGCAATTCCCCCCTGGCCTGATAGATGGCAACCGCCGTTCCGCCCAAAACCATCAGCCCTACGGCCAGAGGCGAATCAAGCAGAACCGCCGAAGCAAAGACAATCGTGTACAAAATGCCATAAACTTCAGGCTTGCGGTTCGGAACCATATGCGCCCATTCCCAGCAAAGCATTGCCCCGAAAACTAAAATCAGCATCTGAACCCACGGATAACCGTAATAAATGGCTCCTAAAACAATGGGCAGCAAGACCAAAGCCGTCAGGCTGCGTTTCATAAAGGCTTGCATTTTAGACTTTTCCATAGCGTCTCTCCCTCAGGCTGTAGTTTTGCAATATTTCATTAAATTCTTCTTTGCCAAAATCCGGCCACAAAACATTCGTAAAAGCGAGCTCCGCATAAGCAATCTGCCAAAGCAGATAATTGCTGATACGCTGCTCGCCGCTCGTACGTATCAATAAATCCGGATCAGGAATGGTACTGGTATAGAGCATATCTGAAAACATTTTAATATCAATATCTTCAGGCGCAATATCCCCTCTTTTTGCCAATGCCGCGATTTTCTTTGCAGCAGAAACAATTTCTTGCCGGGAGCCGTAGCTTAAGGCGATGCAAAGCGTTATCTTATCATTGTCTGCCGTTTCTTTTTCAAGGCTGTTCATAGCCTGGATGATGTCTTTGTCCAGCATATCGCGTTCGCCGATAAACAGGATGCGCACGCCTTTTTCCTGCAATTCCCTGAGCTGGCTTTTCAGGTATTGGCGCAGCAAATCCATCAGCGTTTTCACTTCATCTTCCGGACGGTTCCAGTTTTCGGTCGAAAAGGCATAAAGCGTTAAAAACTTCACGCCGGCTTCGCCTGCCGCCTCAACAATTTTCTTTACGGCCTCTGCCCCTTTTTTATGTCCCATGGAGCGGGGCAGCCCCTTCTTTTGCGCCCAGCGCCCATTGCCATCCATAATAATGGCCACATGCCGCGGCGGATTTTTTACCTCAGTCAAAATCTCAGCCCTCTGATACTTATACCTGCATGATATCTTTTTCTTTTAAGGCATATTGCTCATCAACTTTTTTGATGGCCTCATCCGTTAATTTCTGGACTTCATTTTCAAAACGCTTTTCTTCATCTTCGGAAATCAGGTTGTCTTTTTTCAGCTTTTTAATGCCGTCAAGCGCATCACGGCGAATATTCCTTACGGCAACCTTGCTTTGCTCGCTGTACTTGCCGGCAACTTTGACCAATTCTTTGCGGCGTTCTTCGCTCAACGGGGGAATCGGTATACGGATAAGCTGCCCGTCTGAAACAGGATTTAAGCCTAAATCAGACTCTCTGATAGATTTTTCTACGGCTTTTGCCAAAGACTTGTCCCATACGCTGACTGACAATGTGCGCGCATCAGGAACGGAAATTGTGGCGACCTGCGCCAAAGGCGACATGCTGCCATAAGCGTCAACCATAATGGAATCCAACAAGCTTGCGTGGGCACGGCCGGCGCGCAATCCGCCAAAATCGTTTTTCAGCGCTTCTACCGTTTTTTCCATCCTTTGTTTGGTGTCATTTCTAATCGTGTCAAAATCAGACATTTTATTTTTCCTTTTTATTATCAATAATCGTAAATTTTCCTTCTCCGGAAACAACCTTTGCCAGGGCATCCGGTTCTGCCTGGCTAAACACGACAACCGGAAGGTTGTTTTCCGCCGCCAAGGATATTGCCGTGGCATCCATAACTTTCAGATGCTTTTCCAAGACTTCATCATAAGAAACATGCTCATATCTTTTTGCGTTCGGATTGGTTTTCGGGTCAGAATCATAAACACCGTCAACCTGCGTGGACTTAAGCAGCACATCGCACTGCATTTCCGATGCACGCAGCGCGGCGCCGGTATCCGTCGTGAAATAAGGGTTTCCCGTTCCGCCCGCAAAAATAATCACGCGCCCTTTTTCCAGATGGCGCAAAGCCCGGCGATACATATAGCTTTCGCAAACGGCCGGAATGCTTATCCCGGAAAGAACCCTCGCCCCAACGCCGATTTTTTCCAAAGCATTTTGCAGATAGAGGGCGTTCATGACCGTTGCCAGCATGCCGACCTGGTCGGCAACTGTCCGGTTCATCCCTTTTGAGGCTTCCTTTGCGCCGCGGAATATATTTCCTCCGCCGACAACGAGGCAAATTTCGACGCCTTGTTCATGAACGGCTTTAATTTCTTCTGCCAAGCGGCTGATAACCTCGGCGGACATTCCGTAAGGCTTGTCGCCCATCAGCCCTTCGCCGGAAAGCTTGAGCAGAATGCGCTTATATATCGGTCTCATTTGTTGAATCCTTGTTATTTTTTTGTAATATTAACGTTTTTAATGAGTTTGTCATCATATTTTTCCAGTTTTGCCTATAAAATTTTAAAATGGCATATCTTATAAAAAGCGGTTGTTATTTATGCGGGGTAAGTTTATCAATAAATTATGTTAAATTCTCAGGAGGCTTTATTATGACAACAACATTAACTTTTACCTTATGCGCGCTCGGCGGCTATTTGCTCGGTTCTATCCCTTTTGGATTGGTCTTAACAAGAATGGCCGGGCTTGGGGATTTGCGCAAAATCGGCTCCGGCAACATCGGCGCAACCAATGTTTTGCGTACCGGACACAAGTGGCTTGCCTTGCTGACCGTGCTTCTTGACGCCTCCAAAGCCGGTTTGGCAGCGCTTATCGCCTTAAAAACCGTTACGCCCGAACCTTATGTCTTTTTAAATTTAATGACGAACACCGCCGCCATGGCCTCGCTTATTGCCGGCACGATGGGCGTTATCGGGCATAACTTCCCGGTTTGGCTCAAATTCAAGGGCGGAAAAGGCGTGGCTTCGGCTTTTGGTTTTATCGTCTTTACTAATCCGCAGCTTGGGCTTATTGCTTTGTTTATCTGGCTGGTTATGGCTTTTACTTTTAAATATTCTTCTTTATCCGCCCTTACCGCCGCAGCACTGGTTCCGTTTTTTGCCTATTTTATGAATGACCCCGTTTCCAGCATTTTTTACACCTTTACCGCGATATTGGTCATTCTTCGGCATCACGCCAACATTATGCGGCTGATTAAAGGCGAAGAAAGCAAAATCAAACTCAAAAAGAATTAGGAATGGCTAAAGATAAAGAAATTATAGACATCCTGCAGCTGATTAATTCGGACAATGTCGGGCCGGTTACCTTTCAAAAACTGGTGGAAGCTTACGGAGCGCCGGCTCTGGCATTAGAAAATATTCACCGGCATAAAAAAATCCGCCTGTTTCCGAGAAAAGCCGCTGAAGCGGAAGCCGCAAAAGCGAAGGCTTTGGGCATCAGCCTTGTAACTTATGGCGATGACGATTATCCGGACATGCTCCGCAATATTGCCGATGCTCCGCCGCTGCTTTATGCTTTAGGCGACACAAAGCTTTTGAATTATCCGGCGACGCTTTCCGTGGTGGGCGCCAGAAATGCTTCTGTCAACGGGCGCAAAACCGCCAGCCGCATGGCTTTTGAATTAACAAACAGCGATGTTTTAATTATTTCGGGCATGGCTGCCGGCATTGACAGTGCCGCCCATAAAGGCGCCATGTATGCCAAAGGGCAAAAAGGCCCGACAACCGCCGTTCTCGGAACGGGAATAGATGTTGTCTATCCGGCGCAAAACCAAGAATTATACAATCAAATTGCCCGGCAAGGCGTTATTATATCCGAATTTCCGCTTGGCACACAGCCGCAATCCAATAATTTTCCCCGGCGCAACAGAATCGTCGCCGCCCTCGGGCTGGGGACACTGGTCGTTGAAGCCACGCTCCATTCAGGCTCGCTCATTACCGCGCGTTTGGCTTTGGAACAGGGAAAAGACATCTTTGCCATTCCTGGTTCGCCGAATGAAGCCCGTTCCATGGGGCCAAACAAATTAATTAAAAACGGAGCCGTCCTGGTTGATGATGCCGACGATATTCTCGGGCACCTGGCGCTTAACAACCAAAAAACTATCAACAGGCTTTCCCGTTGCAAGGCAATGCCAGAGACTTCTTTTGTTGCGCCAATAAAGGCACCGCAAATTGATTCCTCTCAAATTTCTATTCTTGACTATCTTAACCATGACGGTGTATATGTGGACGAAGTTATCAGAGAAAGCGGATTAAGCGCCGCGGAAGTTGCAGCAAAATTGTTAGACCTTGAACTTGAGGGAAGAATCGAATATATGAGCGGCAACAAAGTCGCGCTAACCAAATAAATAAGGGTATGGAAATGAAATTAGTCATTGTGGAATCTCCTGCAAAAGCCAAAACAATTAATAAGTATCTGGGAACAGATTACAAAGTTTTAGCAAGCTTTGGGCATATTCGCGATTTGCCGAGCAAAGACGGTTCCGTTTTGCCGGATGAAGATTTTGCCATGAGCTGGGACTTGAGCGCCGGTGGCAAGAAACGCCTCAATGACATTATCTCCGCCCTTAAAGAATGTGATACGATTGTCCTCGCCTCCGACCCGGATAGAGAAGGAGAAGCAATCGCCTGGCACATACTTGAAGAACTTACCGCCCGCAAAAAAATTAAAGATAAAAAAATCGAGCGCGTGGTTTTTCATGAAATTACAAAATCCGCAGTTACAGAGGCTATTAAAAACCCCCGCGAAATCGACCAGAATCTGGTTTCGGCCTATCTGGCGCGCCGGGCCTTGGATTATTTGGTGGGATTTACCCTCTCTCCCGTATTATGGCGCAAACTTCCAGGCTCAAAATCTGCAGGGCGCGTCCAATCTGTTGCACTCCGCCTGATTTGCGAAAGGGAAACCGAAATCGAAAAATTCAAAGCGGAAGAATATTGGACAATAGACGTCGACCTTTTAACGAGCACCTCCGCCGTCATTAAATCAAGGTTGGTTAACCTGGATGGCAAAAAGCTTGAAAAATTTGATTTGAACAGCGAAGAAAAAGCCTTGGAAGCCAAAGCAAAAATTGAGGCTCAGGATTTCCATATCGCTTCAATCGAGCGCAAAAAAGCCAACCGTTACCCCGCGCCGCCTTTTACGACATCGACTTTGCAGCAGGAAGCTGCCCGCAAGCTCCGCTTTTCTGCAAAGAAAACCATGCAGATTGCTCAAAAGCTTTATGAAGACGGGCTTATCACTTATATGCGTACCGATGCGGTTAACCTTTCCAAAGAAGCTATTGCCGCCTGCCGGGATGCCATTTTGAAATATTTTGGAGAATCATACCTTCCCAAAACAGCCAAAGAATACAAGACAAAGTCTAAAAATGCCCAAGAAGCGCACGAAGCCATCCGTCCGTCAGACGTAATGAACACGCCTAAAAAAATGGAAACAAAACTCGATGCCGATGCGCATAAGCTTTATGAACTTATCTGGAAACGCACAGTCGCTTGCCAGATGAATCCTGCCGTTTTGGACAAGGTGGTTATTGATTCGCTTTCAAAAGACGAGAAAATCTTATTGCGCGCCAACGGACAAGTTATTGAATTTGACGGGTTCTTAAAACTTTACCAGGAAAGCCGCGACGACAGCGACGAAGATGATGAAAACCGCATTCTGCCCAATGTCAACGAAGGCGAAAACGTTAATAAAGGCGACATTACCCCAGACCAGCATTTCACAACGCCGCCGCCGCGGTTTACCGAAGCGAGCCTGGTTAAGAAGCTTGAAGAGCTTGGCATTGGGCGCCCGTCTACTTATGCGACGATTATTGCCGTTTTGCAGGAAAGAAAATATGTAAAAGTCGAGAAACTGCGTTTTATTCCGGAAGACCGCGGGCGCATTGTTACCGTCTTTTTAGAAAATTATTTCCGCAAATATGTGGAATATGACTTTACGGCGCAGTTGGAGGAATTTCTGGATGATGTTTCCGCCGGCGAAATGGAATGGAAGCGCTTGCTCAAAGGATTTTGGGACAAATTCATCAAGAATGTCGACGCCGTCCAGCCTTTGCAGATTTCGGAAGTAATTGACAAGATTGACGAAGCGCTTGCTTACCACCTCTTTCCGCCCAGAGAGGATGGAACGGATCCCCGCTCCTGCCCTGTCTGCGGAAAAGGCAAATTAAGCGTTAAGCTTGGGAAATTCGGCGCATTTTTGGGATGTTCGGAATATCCGGAATGCAAATACACTAAACCTTTGATGGATGTAAACGCCGAAGAAGCCAATGACAAGCCTAAAGCGCCTAACGGCGAAGATAAGGTTTTGGGCGAGATGAACGGCCTGAAAATCTACTTAAAAAAAGGCCCTTATGGTTATTATGTACAGCTTGGCGAAGATGCGACCGCCACAACGGAAAAGCCTAAACGCTCCGCACTGCCCAAGCCGCTCACGCCCGAAGACATTACGCTGGAACAGGCACAGCGCCTGCTTAGCCTGCCTTTGGATTTGGGCAACGGCATTGTTGTCAATGTCGGAAAATTCGGCCCTTATATTAAACAAGGCGCAAAATCACGCTCCTTGCGCGGCAATGATACAATTTTTAACATTACGGTTGAACGCGCCGCAGAACTTTTGCAGAATGTTGCGGAAAAAGCGCCGACTGTCGTGCTTGCCCAAAAAGACAAACAGGACATTATTTTGGCGCAGGGGCGCTACGGCCCTTATCTGAAATGGGGAAAAGCAAACTTTGCCATTCCAAAAGAATTGCGCGGCAAAGAACTGACTGCTGAAGAAGCGTTAAAGATTGTTTCCGCACCCAATAAATAAAAAATCCCATACTTCGGACAGAGATTTTATAAAAAACCCCGGATAACTCCGGGGTTTTTCTTATGCTGATTTTTTATCTTTTTTCTTATAGACGAACTTGGGCGCTTTTTTATCGTTAATGACCTTCTCATCAATGATAATTTCCGCCAAGCCTTTATTGTCAGGCACATCATACATAAGTTCCAAAAGGTTGTCCTCCATAATCGCGCGCAAACCGCGTGCGCCGGTTTTGCGTTCAATCGCTTTCTTGGCAATTGCACGCAAAGCGCCTTCTGTAATGGTCAGTTTGATATCTTCCATTTCGAACAGGGTCGTATATTGCTTAACCAAAGCATTTTTGGGCTCTGTCAAAACCTTCATTAAAGCTTCTTCATTTAAATCGCCCAACGTTGCGATAATCGGCAAGCGCCCGACAAATTCCGGAATTAAACCGAATTTCAGCAAATCTTCCGGCTGAACATCCTTAATAATTTCGCCAATGCCCTTTTCTTCCGGAGAAGCGACTTTTGCACCAAAGCCGATTGAGGTTTCTTTGCCGCGGCGTCCGACTATTTTTTCAAGACCGGCAAAAGCGCCGCCGCAGATAAACAAAATATTTGTCGTATCTACATGCAAAAACTCCTGTTGCGGATGTTTTCTTCCCCCTTGCGGCGGAACATTCGCTACCGTGCCTTCGATAATTTTTAACAGCGCCTGCTGTACGCCTTCGCCCGAGACGTCTCTGGTAATGGAAGGGCCGTCGGTTTTGCGGGTTATTTTATCAATCTCATCAATATAAACAATGCCGCGCTGGGCTTTTTCAATATCATAATTTGCCGCCTGAACCAGTTTTAAGATGATATTTTCAACATCTTCACCGACATATCCGGCTTCCGTCAATGTTGTCGCATCGGCGATTGCAAAAGGCACATCCAAAATTTTCGCAAGGGTTTGCGCCAACAGGGTTTTTCCGCTTCCGGTCGAACCAATCAGGATAACATTTGATTTTGAAATATCGACATCTTTATGGCTCGCCAGGCAGTTTAGGCGTTTATAGTGGTTATAGACCGCTACGGAGAGAACTTTCTTTGCCTGGTCCTGCCCGATAACGTACTGGTCCAAAAATTCTTTTATTTTGGATGGTGTCGGCAAATTGCCTTCACTCTCAAACCCTTGTTCCTGTTTTTTCTGTTCGGCCATTTCATCGGCAACAATATTTATGCAAACTTCTATACATTCGTCGCAGATGTAAACGCCGCGCCCGGCGATCAGCTTTTTTACTTCATTTTGGCTTTTGCCGCAGAAGGAGCAGTGCAGCAGTTCGCCGTTATTCGTCTTATCTTCGGCCATTTAACCCTCCTATTTCATTTCTTCGCGGGAAGCGACAATATGGTCAATCAGGCCAAAGGCCTTCGCTTCTTCAGGAGACATAAAATTATCCCTTTCCATTGCTTTTTCAACCACGGATAATTTCTGTCCCGTATGGTGTACATATATTTGGTTTAAACGTTTTTTCAATTTCAGAATCTCATTCGCCTGGATTTCAATATCCGTTGCCTGCCCTTTGACACCGCCTGAAGGCTGGTGAATCATAATCCGAGAATTTGGCAGGGAAAAGCGTTTGCCTTTCGTACCGCCTGCAAGCAAAAGGGAACCCATTGAGCAGGCCTGGCCGATGCAAAGCGTGTTTACGTCGCAGGAAATGTATTGCATTGTATCATACATCGCCATTCCGGATGTTACAATTCCCCCCGGCGAATTGATATAAAGGTAAATATCTTTTTTGGGATTTTCAGATTCCAAAAACAGCAGCTGTGCGCAAACGAGGGAAGAAACCTCATCATTCACTTCCCCGGTCAAGAAAATAATCCTTTCTTTGAGCAAGCGGGAAAAAATATCAAAAGAGCGTTCACCGCGCGATGTTTGTTCAATAACCATCGGCACCAGGGAATTTTTTATAGCGTCCATTTTTCCTCCAGACATATTTTATTCTTTTTCAACAACTAACAATTACTGTGGATAAAGATAACATAATTTATTCAACAAATTATTAATAGTTTAAACTTTTTTTAAGTTGCCCCATAGAAGGATTTTACCATGAAAACAGCTATAATTATCGGAGCCGGACCAGCCGGGTTAGCCGCGGCTATGGAGCTGTTGGACAAGACGGATATCAAACCTGTTATCGTAGAGGCAGAAGATTTTGTCGGGGGCATTGCCTGCACTATTGATTACAAAGGCAATAAAATGGATATGGGCGGCCACCGCTTTTTTACAAAATCAGAAAGAGTTAACACATGGTGGCGCAGCCTTTTGCCGCCTCAAAGCGCACCGGCCGCCGACGATATTTTGCTTGGGCGCCCCGTTCCCGGCCTGTCTTCCGGCGGCGCCGATCCTGAAGCTGATGATGAGGTTATGCTTTCCAGGCCAAGAATTTCCAGAATTTATTATCTGAAGCGCTTCTTCGATTACCCGGTAAAACTAAACATGAAAACAATCCGGGGCCTTGGGACATGGAAAATTTGCGAGATAGGGCTTTCTTATTTAAAAACCTTATTTTTTAAAAGGAAAGAAAAATCTTTGGAAGATTTTTTTATCAACCGTTTTGGCAATGAGTTATATTTAACGTTTTTCAAAGATTACACCGAAAAATTATGGGGCATTCCCTGCTGCCGGATTGCCGCGGACTGGGGTGCCCAGCGCGTCAAGGGCATTTCCATCTGGGAAATTATAAAAGACATTGGCAAGAAAACTTTTCACATTAAATCTTCGCATACCGAAACAAGCCTGATAGAAAATTTTTCATACCCAAAATTCGGCCCCGGGCAATTATGGAATTGCGCGGCGCAAAAAATCATTCAATCCGGCGGACAGATTAACCTTGGTGAAAAAGTTACCAAAATATGCAAAAATGATAATCTCATCACGGCAATCGAAACCCAAAACGCAAAAGGCGAAAGAAAAACCTACAAAGCAGACTATTTTTTCTCTTCCATGCCAGTCAAAGATTTGATTAACATAACCAATGATGTTCCGCCTCAGGTTAAAGAAACTGCCGATGGTCTGGTTTACAGAGATTTTATTGTTGCCGGGGTTTTGCTTGACGAGCTCGCCGTAAAAGATAAAAACAATGAAAAATTAAACATGCTCATCAAAGATACCTGGATTTATGTGCAGGAACCGGATGTCCAATTGGGGCGCGTTCAAATATTTAACAACTGGAGCCCTTACCTGCCCCGGGATTTTAAGAAACAAGTCTGGATCGGATTGGAATATTTTTGCAATGAACAAGACAGCTTGTGGAACTTGTCAGAAAAGGATTTCTGCAGCTTTGCAATTGCCGAAGCTGAAAAAATCGGACTAATAAAAAGCGCTTCCGTTATTGACTGCTGCCGGCATAAAGTGAAAAAAGCCTACCCTGCATATTTTGGCACTTACAAAAATTTTGACACGGTTAAAGATTATGTAAATAGAATTGAAAACCTGTTTCTTATCGGGCGCAACGGCATGCACCGCTATAATAATATGGACCATTCCGTTTTGTCTGCCTTCACGGCTGTTGACAACATTGTTAGCGGAAGAAAAGATAAAAATAATATTTGGGCTGTCAACACGGAACAGGAATACCATGAAAAAAGAAACGCTTGATGACTTTTTAAGGTTTTATATACCCGCCGCCCTGGCTTTGTCCCTGCTCCTCTTCATGCTGGCGCAAATTTATTTGAGGCTGTATATTGATGAAGTTGAACATATTCATTCCTCTTGGCTTATTACACAGGGGCTTGTTCCTTACCGAGATTTTTTCCAGCACCACCACCCTTTGCTGTGGTATCTGCTTTTGCCTTTGGTCAAATTTATCAACAGCGACGTTACCTTGCATTTGGCAGGCCGGTGGCTTATGTTTGCCGGTTCTTGCTGTACCTTGTTTTTTACCAAAAAAATCGCGGAACTTTTCATAAAGCAAAAAGTTATTGTCCGGACTGCGCTTCTTTTTACATTGGCAAACCCGGTATTCATTCTGAAATCAGATATCCGGCCGGATGTTTTTATGACCGCGTTCTTTTATGCCGGGCTTTATAACACTTTGTTGTATCTTGCAGATTTTCAAAGGAAACATTTAACAAGGGCTTTCTTTTTATTTGCCATTGCCTTCTTATTTCTGCAAAAAGTTTTAATTCCCTGCTTTGCCGTCGGGCTTGTCTTGTTATATTTCCTGTTTTCTAAAAAGGCTTTATGGAAGGATGTGTTTATAGCCTTTATCCCCGCCGGAATATTGCTCCTGCTGTTTTTTACATATTTTATTTTTAACGGAGCCTGGAACGCGTATTTTCAGCTTAACTGGACATTAAACCTTTTATGGCCAAGAAGCAAAGATATGGACTTGTTATCGTTTTTGGCCATTGCCTATTTTTCTTTTGCGATTATTTCATCCCTTTTCATGATTAAAAAAGAAACGGTTTCGGGAAAAATAACCGCGTTTTTATTTCTTGCCATTTTCACATTAATCCAAATAACCTGCACAGAATATTTACAATATTATTTATATGTTATACCGCTTTCCGCAATTTGCGCTGCACAGGGAATGTTTTACAATAAATATGCAAAAATTACCGGCATTTTATGGCTGAACCTGATGATATTTACAATTATTGAAGCCGCGCTTAATCCTAATTTTTCCCTGGCCGGCGAAAAAAGCCACGACCTTTTGAGGGCGATTGAAAAACAGACAGCGCATGATGATGTTATTTTTTGCGGTTCATCAAACTTCTGCAATATGAGGCATAAAGATATCGATTATTATTGGTTTTCGCTGCACAGAGGGGCAATCCATGCTCAAAAATATATCTCCCGCCCTTATCCTGACCTGGAAAAAGCCATAAAAACAAAAATGCCTAAAATTATTTATTATAAAGAGCCTTTGTTTGATGTTGACAAGCTCATTTATGAAGACAAAACGGAATATCTTCTGCGTTTGGATAAGGATTGGCTAAAAAAATATTATGAGCCTTTGGGCTTTGAGGATTTTTGGGTTAGGAAAAAATAAGCATAAAAAAACCGCCTTAAAGGCGGTTTTTTTATGTATCGGAATGATTAAGCAGATTTCTTGGCTGCTTTTTTGGCTGCAGGCTTCTTCTCGGCCTTTTCAGCTTTTCCTTCATCAAAATTATACAATTCCTCAACAGAGATAACCTTATCTGCCACTTTAGAATTGCTAATGATGTGGTCAATGATTTTTTCTTCAAAAACCGGCGCTTTCAAATTTTCAACAGCCTGTTTGTTTTTGATATAAAAATCAAATACGGCTTTTTCTTGTCCGGGATATTTCTTTGCTTCATTGGCAATTGCTTTATTAATATCCTCAGGCGTAATTGTTACTTTTGCCTGCTGTCCGATTTCAGAAAGAAGCAAGCCGAGTTTTACGCGGCGAACGGCAATATTTTTATATTCGGCCAGCAAGTCTTCTTCTTTCTTGTTTTTTTCACTTTCATCAAGCTGGTTATATTTCTTTGCCTGTTCATATTGGTCAACAATAGATTTATATTCAGCATCGACCAAAGACTGGGGAACTTCAAAGCTGTATTCTTTATCCAAAGCATCCAGCAACTGGCGTTTCAGTTTCATGCGGGAAGCATTTTCATAATCTTCATGAATGCGGTTTTTAATAACTTCTTTTAAGGAAGCCAAATCTTTTTCGCCGAGGGATTTGGCAAATTCGTCATCCAAAACAGTTTCTTTTGTTTCACGCAGTTCTTTAATTTCAACAGCGAAAACGGCTGCTTTTCCGGCCAAATCTTTTGCATGGTAATTTTCAGGGAATGTTACGTTTACATCCACTTTATCCCCTGCCTTTTTGCCAATCAGCTGGTCTTCAAAACCCGGGATAAAAGAACCCGAACCGAGTTCCAGAGGATAAGCATTGCCTTTGCCGCCCTGGAATTCAACGCCGTCAACAGAACCGACAAAGTCGATTACAACCGTGTCGCCTTTTTTCGCGGCGCGAGCTTCTTCAACCTTAGCAGTTTCCCTGCGGGACTGGGCTAAGTACTTCAAAGCTTTTTCAACTTCTTCCGCAGGAACTTCAGCCATATATTTTTCCAAAGAAAGCCCGGAGAAATCATTTACCTTGATTTCCGGAAGGTTATCTAAGGAAACCTCAAATTCAACATCTTTGCCGTCGGCAAAAGAAGTAATTTTAACTTCAGGCTGCATTGCGGGGCGCAGTTTTTTGTCTTTTACCAAATCTGCCGTAGCGGCACTTACAACTTCTTCCAAAACTTCGCCCATAACAGAATCTTTATATTTAGCCTTTAACATTGAAAAAGGCGCCTTGCCGGCACGGAAGCCGGGAAGCTTAACAGATTTTGAAATTTTGGTAATTTTTTCATCAACTTTTTTTGCAAAATCTTCTGCAGAAACAGTGATTTTATATGATTTTTTAAGTCCTTCAGACTTTAATTCGGTAACGTTCATTCAACTACTCTTTGAAATTAGGGTTATTACAATTTTCAAAAGAAACATGGTGCGGGCGAAGAGACTCGAACTCTTAAGCCTCGCGGCACCAGATCCTAAGTCTGGCGTGTCTACCAATTTCACCACGCCCGCTATTCTTCTATTTTGCTTGCATACTAACTATTTTTTCGTAGAAATCAAGTCAAAATTCACAATGCAAACAAAATTATTGTATTATTTTCTAATATTTTATAAGATGGGGCAATAAAAGAAATATTAAGGAGTACCCCGGTGGTTTCATATAAGCCTTTATGCAGCATTTTATTCCCTGTTGCGGCCGCTTCCCTGCTCTGCGGCTGCAGTGTTTTTGATTCACCTGCCTCAAAAGCAAAAAGCGATACACGCTACTTTTGGCAGGATGACGGTTCCGGCGAAGCCAATTTGGCTACGGTCGCCTATTCACAGGGAGATTTTGACGCTGCCGAGACACATGTCATCAAGGCTTTGCAAATTGACCCGCGCCAACGCCAGGCTCTCATGGTCGGCGGATTGCTGTATGAACAGCTCGGCCGCCCTAACCGCGCACGCCAGTATTATGAAGATATCATCATTTACGGCGGCGATGCGACAACAATTTTAGGAACCAGCAGCGGAACGCCTGAAAAGATGACCGATGTCGCTAAAAAACGCCTGCGCTTGATAAATGTCCACCAGACAAAACTTATTGTGGAAGATGAAAACGGCGAAAAAGTTTTTAACATCAGCGAAGAAGGCGGGCAAAAGCAGCGCCGTTCTGCTATTGAACAGGCTCTCTTCCGCCAAAATAAAAAACAGCAGGCTGACCAACGCGTTCCCAGCAGCGCCGAACAGCTGGAAGCCGTCGAGGTCCTTTTCACGCCCAATGAACAAAATATCATCTCCCGCTTCCTTATATTAAAAGAGCTGGCTGAAAAAGACTTAATCACCAAGGAAGAGTTTTTGACGCGGCGCATGGCGAATATCGGCGGGCTATTGCCCTTGACAAACCTTCCGCCCGCAACAGCGGCGGACAAATCCGTTCCTTCGCCTGATTTGATTATTGAGAGAATCGGCGTATTAAAAGATGCCGTCGAGGCCAGAGCCATTACCCCTCAGGAATTTTCTGCCGAAAGAGATACGATTATCGAGGCTCTCCTTCCTCCAAACCCGCGCAACAGGCTTAAAAGGAAATCCCCGCCTTCTGACATTTTGGAAGCGGCAAAGGATTTGCGCAAGCTTGAAATGCTACAGGAACTCGGGCTGATTACCGAAAAAGAAAAAATAAAAGAAAAGAAAGAAATTGAAAAACATATTGGCATTAACCAAAAGGCGCCGGCAGAAAAGCTTCCTGAAAAAAAGATGGAAGTGGCCGAAACAAAAATCGAGCTTCAGGCCCCTTCTGAAAGTGATAATTCCGATACCGTAAAAACGATTGTTATTGAAGAAGTCAAGGAAGAAGCCGCCTCTTCTTTTGCCCCTTCTAAAAATGCAATTATGCCGGAACCATTAATTCCTAACGTTTCCAGCCCTTTTTAAGCGATAGAAAGATAACAGAATGAATAATGATAATTTGCGCAAAACATTTGCCATTATCTCGCACCCTGATGCGGGTAAAACGACCCTGACTGAAAAATTGCTGCTTTTCGGCGGCGCCATCCAACAGGCCGGTGCCGTCAAAGCCCGCGGCGAAAACCGGCGTGCCCATTCCGACTGGATGAAGGTTGAACAGGAACGCGGCATTTCAGTTGCCTCTTCCGTGATGACTTTTGATTATCAGAACATTACTTTTAACCTGCTTGACACTCCCGGACACGAAGACTTTTCCGAAGACACCTACAGGGTTTTGACAGCTGTCGACTCTGCCGTTATGGTGCTTGATTCTGCCAAAGGTATCGAAACGCAGACAAAAAAGCTTTTTGAAGTCTGCCGCTTAAGAGACGTGCCGATTATCACTTTTATCAATAAGCTCGACCGTGAGGGGCTTGACCCTTTCTGCCTTTTGGATGACATTGAAAAAACTTTGGCTATGGAAGTTACCCCTGCAAGCTGGCCTATCGGCATGGGAAAAGATTTCCTCGGCTGTTATGATTTATTAAACGACCGCCTTATCCTGATGAATAAGGAAGGTTCAAAGTCGCAGATAAATGATGTTATTGAAACCTGCAACGGTTTGGATGATGAAAAATTGGACAAGCTTTTGCCGGCGCATGCCGTTGAAAAACTTCGCGAAGACGTGATGATGATTAAAGAGCTTTGCCCGCCTTTTGACTTGCAATCATATTTGGACGGCGTCCAAACGCCGGTCTTTTTCGGAAGCGCCGTCAATAATTTTGGCGTCAGGGAAGTATTGGGCGGATTGCACCAATTTGCTCCGGCTCCCCGCCCTCATCCGGCATCTGAACGCCTTGTTCAGCCAGATGAGAAAAAAGTCAGCGGCTTTGTTTTTAAAATCCAGGCAAATATGGATCCCAAACACCGGGACCGCATTGCCTTTATGCGTTTATGTTCCGGACATTTTAAACGCGGCATGACATTAACGCAGGTTCGCACCAACAAGGGCATTAAAGTTCCAACACCGGTTATGTTTTTAGCCCAGGAAAGAGAACTGGCCGAGGATGCTTTTCCCGGCGATATTATCGGCATTCCCAACCACGGCCAATTGCGAATCGGCGATACGCTGACCGAAGGCGAAAAGCTTCACTTTACGGGAATTCCGACTTTTGCGCCAGAGCTTCTAAAATCTGTCCGCGCTTTAGACCCGCTTAAATCAAAACATCTGGGCAATGCCTTGCAGCAAATTGCAGAAGAAGGCGGCGCCAGCATTTTTAAGCCGATTGTCGGTTCAGAATGGATTGTCGGGGTTGTCGGCGCTTTGCAGTTTGAGGTTATGGCCGACCGTATCCGCACGGAATTTGGCATTCCGGTTTTGTTTGAGCCGACACAGTATTACACGGCACGCTGGATTAGCTGCGATGATAAAAAAGAATTGGAAAAGTTTAATAACAGTATGCAGGCGAATCTTGCCGAGGACCATAATAAAGATATTGTCTTTTTGGCAAGGAACGCCTGGCATCTGAATAAAGCTCAGGAAGACTTTCCAAAGGTCAAATTTAATAAGACGATAGAAAGCAACAACTAGCCTATCCCATCAACCTTCCGCCAATGGAAAGGGTGGAAGCAGGCATATCAATAAATTCTATGTTGACCAGCTGCTTTTCAACGCCCAGTTCTGCAGTTATGAAATCTGTCAGCCTACCGGCCAGAGAAGAAACATCGTTAAAGCCGATTGAGCGCATTTCAACCAAGGCGCCGTTTCGGTCTGCGCTGCCGGCAAAAGACATTGCCCCGTTTACATCCAGTTCTACAATAACGTAGCTTACCGGCTTGTGTAATTCAGCAGCTACAAAAGCCGCTGCTTTTTCAACAAAGCTTTGTTTGTCTGCAGAAGTTTTATTGGTATGGATTGTTAAAAACGGCATTTTTTTCTCCTTTATATTTTTTCTTAAGTTTATGGCAGAAAATTATTTTTGCAATAAAAAAAACAGAGCATCAAGCTCTGTTTGCTTAAGACATATTCACTTCAATGACGCCTTTGTCATTCAGACGGTATTGGGCATCGCCAATCTGCGTCATCTGACCATTCAAAGGGGCAAAACTGCAGATGCTGGGAACATCGATAAAGCTTCCGTCCCAGATTCCTAAGAATCCGATATTGTGGACTTTTCCTTTTTCGACGCAGCTCCCTTTCCAAACAAACATAACGCTATATTTGTTTCCGCACATCATCGGAAGGATTAAGATTCCGGGAGTAACGGATATATGCTCTACATTGTGATGCGCCTTTAAAGCTTTTTCTGCGTATCTGCGGGTTAACCATTTGGCTTCAACCGTAACAGTTTCGCCATTGAAATCACAAATCTTCTTTTCCATAATTATTTATACATGATTTATTTTGCCAGCAAATTATCATGGATAAACATATTGTCAATAGCCTTTATAAAAAAATCCCGGCATTCCATATAATGCCGGGATTTTTCACAATTGCCTTTTAGGCGTCTTGTTCATCAACAACAGGTTCTGAAACAGGAGCTTCAGCATTATCGTCATCGGCAACGCTTTCGCCTAAGACTTCGCTTCCGGTTTCCTCTTCCAATTCCTCATCATCGCCTTCATCGGCATCCAACCAGGTTACGGAAACAACCTTTTCATTTTCTGCCGTGCGGAACAATATGACACCCTGGGTTTTTCTTCCGGCTATGCGGATATCGTCTACCGGCATGCGGATAAGCTTTCCGGCATCGGTTACCATCATAATCTGTTTTCCGGCTTCAATCGGGAAAGAGCTTGCAATCTCTTTGTTGCGCGCCGACATTTCCATATTGGCGATGCCTTGTCCGCCGCGCCCCGTAACGCGATATTCATAAGAAGATGAACGCTTGCCGTAACCGGTTGTCGTTACAGATAAAATAAATTGTTCATTCTCTGCCATTTTCAAATATTCGTCAGCCGTCAAGGTTGAAAGCAGCCCTGTTTCTTCCGGCGTTACTTTTTCGCCGCAGCGTTCTGCCTCCATACGCTTAATTGCAGAAGAAATTTTAGAATATTCGTCGCGCTGTTCGGAAGTTGCATCGCTGTGTTTTAAGACAGACATAGAAATAACTTCGTCATTCTCAGACAGTTTAATGCCTCGGACGCCGGTTGAATTTCTGCCGACAAATACGCGGACTTCCGTTACCGGGAAGCGGATGCATTTTCCGGATTTGGCCGCCAGCATTATATCATTGTCTTCGTGGCAAATACGGACATTGACCAATTTGTCTCCGTCATCCAATTTCATGGCGATTTTACCGTTAGACTGGACGTTTACGAAATCCATCAGAGAATTGCGGCGGACATTTCCCTGCGCCGTGGCAAACATAATGGACATATCTTTGCATTCTGCTTCATTTTCCGGCAATTTCATAATCGTGGTAATATTTTCGCCTTCATCCAAGGGCAGCAGGTTAACAAAAGGCTTGCCTTTTGAAGTGGGCGACCCGAGAGGCAGCTTATAGACTTTCATCTTATAAACTAAACCTTTGGAAGAGAAGAACAAAACCGGCGTATGCGTACTGGCGACAAAGAGTCTGGTCACGAAATCTTCCTCTTTGGTTGCCATGCCGGATTTGCCTTTTCCGCCGCGTTTTTGAGCTTTATATGCGTTTAACGGAACACGTTTAATGTAACCGGCATCCGTTACCGTTACCACCATTTCTTCACGCTGAATCAGAGATTCGATATCTTGGTCAAATTCGATATCTTCAATCTTGGTCAAGCGCGGCGTGGCATAATTGTCTTTTATGCGGACCAACTCATCGCGCATAATGCCGTAAAGCTTCTCGCGGCTTCCTAAAATGGACAGGCATTCTTTAATTTCTTCGCCAATCGTAATTAGTTCTTCGTGGATTTTATCACGTTCCAAACCGGTCAACCGCTGCAGTTTCAAGTCCAAGATAGCCTTGGCCTGAGCTTCGGATAAGCGGTAGGTTCCATTTTCAACCGCACGTCCCGGTTCATCAATCAATTTAACCAAAGCTTCCACATCTCCTGCCGGCCAAGCCTTGCGCAGCAACGCATCTTTAGCATCCTGCGGCGTGGGGGATGTGCGGATTAATTCAATGACGGGATCAAGATTTTCTACCGCGATTGCCAAACCAACCAAAGTATGTGCCCGGTCTCTGGCTTTATTTAATTCAAAAATTGTCCGGCGGCGGATAATTTCTTCACGAAACTCAATAAAGGCCTGGATAATTTCTTTTAAATTCATCATCATCGGGCGGCCATGGTTAATTGCCAGCATATTCATGCCAAAACTGGTTTGCAGCGGCGTATATTTATAAAGCTGGTTTAACACGACATCCGCCTGAAAATCGCGTTTGACCTCGATCACGACGCGGACGCCCTGACGGTCTGATTCATCGCGGATATCAGAAATGCCTTCCAGTTTCTTTTCTTTAACCAGTTCGGCAATCCGTTGAACCAACGAAGCTTTGTTAACCTGATAGGGAATTTCGTGGACAATGATGGCTTCTTTATCCTTATGCAATTCTTCAATCGTGCATTTGGCGCGCATCATAACCGAACCGCGCCCGGTCAGATATGCTGATTTTGCACCGCCATAACCGAGAATCTGCCCGCCGGTCGGGAAATCAGGCCCCGGAACAATTGTAATGAGGTCTTCTATTGTGATATCAGGATTATCAATATAAGCACAGCAGGCATCGACAACTTCGCCCAAGTTATGCGGCGGAATATTGGTTGCCATACCGACAGCGATACCATTTGCCCCATTTACAAGCAGGTTAGGATAGCTTGCCGGCAAAACAACCGGCTCTTGCAAGCTTTCATCATAGTTGGGCATGAAGTCAACGGTATCTTTATCAATATCGTCAATCAGCGAGTGGGCAACTTTGGCAAGCCTGGCTTCCGTATAACGCATTGCCGCGGCGCTGTCGCCATCCATGGAACCGAAGTTCCCCTGCCCGTCAACCAAAGTAACGCGCATGGAGAAAGGCTGCGCCATACGAACCATTGCCTCATAAACAGAGCTGTCGCCATGCGGGTGGTATTTACCGAGAACATCACCGACGATACGCGCCGATTTACGGAAAGGACGGTTGTAATCATAGCCATTTTCAAACATAGAATAAATAATGCGGCGATGCACGGGCTTCAAGCCGTCTCTTACATCCGGCAACGCGCGCGCCACGATAACGCTCATGGCATAATCCAGATAAGAACGGCGCATTTCCTCGGTAATGGAAACCGGAGAAATGTCTTCTTTTTTATCTGTTACTTGTGTAAAATCTTCACTCACTATTTTTTCCTCTTACTCATTCAAACTGGCAAAAGAATAGCAGAATTCAAATTTTAAATCAGAGTTTTTTTGCATTTATGCCCAGATTAAAATGCCAATTTCCTCTCTACGGGCAAAAAAACGCCCTTAAAATCGATTTATTCAATTTTTAAGGCGCAAATCGTTAACATAGATATCCCCCAGTAAACAGGGGGTTCTATAGTCGCTACAAACCTAACGGTTTGACCACGCTCGTTGGCGTGGAACGGTGTTGTTTCAACACCTTGGCATTCAGCCCCGAGTAAACTCGGGGTTTTCTGTAAGGCATTAATAAAAATGAAAAAAGCCCGTTTTAACGGGCTTTTTTTGAGATATCTTAAAACTAGAACGGAATATCATCATCCAAATCCGCCGGAGCCGCCGCCGGAGAAGCATCCCATCCGGAATTTGAAGCAGAACCGGAGAACACATCATTCCCGCCTGCGGGAACGCCGTCTCCACGGCCATCCAACATAACCAGATTTCCTGAGAAGTTTTGCAAAACAACTTCCGTCGTATATTTTTCAGCGCCGGTATTATCCTCCCATTTGCGGGTTTGGAGCTGCCCTTCCAAATATACTTTTGAACCTTTGCGCAGATATTTTTCTGCAACTTCCGCCAATTGCGGATTAAAAATAACGACCCGGTGCCATTCGGTTCTTTCTTTGCGTTCGCCGCTGAGCTTGTCTTTCCAGTTATCTGTCGTTGCAACGCTTAAATTTACGATTTTAGCGCCGTTTGCCGTGTTGCTGACCCGGGGATCAGCGCCAAGATTGCCAACCAAAATGACTTTGTTAATGCTTCCTGCCATAGTAAAAATTACCTTCAATAAATGTTAAAACTGCGGATGATTATATCGGATTTATTGTAAAGATGGAAATGAAAATTAATAGACCTGTGTATATTCTCCGTCTTTCATAATACGATAAATGCCATAATTCAAATTCTGCTCATTTTCCCTCGGATAATGGACCATTTCGCCCCAAAGCGTGCTATAATAGTCATTTTCCAGGGATTTTGACAATTTGTTGTATTGAAAAGATTTGTTTCTGACAGCAATATCCTGCCACAGTTTAACCGCAGAATAGCTGTAAACGCCCAGGCCTTCCGGCTCTTTGCCAAGCAGGCGTATTTTAACCAGGGTTTCGGTAAAGGCCGGGTTGTCTTTTAAGGACGGCAAAGCCACAAAATAATTCCCTTCCGCCAGGCTTCCTAAATTTTCTGCATAATCAGGGCCGGCCAAATAGCGGTTGGTCAGAATAACAAAATTACGATTTTTGCGTTTTAAACGTCTGGATAATGCTTCAATATCTTCAGCATTGCCCAAAATATAGGCAATGCCGGCATCCATTCCGATTATTTCATCTGCCATTTCGCCGTATTCGCCATCATAATCGGCAAAGTTAAAAGTGCCCAGATTTTTAGACAATCCCCGGCTGCGAAATTCATTTTGCAAAGCCGCGGCAATGTCCACAACGTCCCTCATGCCACTGTCATACACCAATGCAAGGCGTTCATCCGCAAAATTTTGTTCATAAAAAGCAAAAACATCCTGGCTCTGGCGCTCCTGCCCGCCAACAAGCATAACCAGCCCCTTGTTTTTATTTAGCGCATTTTCCGAGTTTACGGCTGTCGGAATAATCTGAAAAACTTTTGCGTTGGCATATATATCGGAAACAGCGCCGAAAGAATTATGGCAGAAAGGGCCGATAACAACATTTATCTTATCTTCCAAAGAAGAATTAACCGCCATCATTTGCGCCGTGGAAACCGCCAGCAAATCATCACACTGGTCATCAACAACAACCAGATTAATCCTTTCGCCGTTTACGCCGCCTTGAGAATTAACCTCGTCCACGGCTATTTTTGCCCCCTGCACCAATTCATCGCCGAAGGGTTTCAGTTCTCCGGCGCGCGGCGCAATAACGGCCATATTCATATCGGCAGCCGCCGATTGAATATTAAAGCCAACAACAAATAAAGTTATGTAGTATAATATTTTATGCATTTTATTTATTTTAGAATTTAACTGGTTGTTAATAGCATAAATTTTTATTTTTGCAAGTTTTTTATATTGACAAAAAAATGTTTTTTTGGCAATCTGCTCTCCATGCTTAAATTAAATTAGTTTATTATGATACTCAAAACAAAAACGGCCTATCCATATAATAATGAAGGCCAGGTAAAAAATTGCGTTGCTCAAATGCTCGGGATTTCTCCCGAAGAATGCCAAGCACAGCTTGTAACTTCCATCGGCTGGAACGGAGAAAATTTTATTTCTTCAACCGATTGGAAGATTCAAACTCCTGACGGCATTTACGCCCTTCCTCCGGCGATGGTCCCCCAATATGAGACTTATGTCGCCCTGTATGGAGGCATGAATATTAAAATTAACTCTGAGACAAAGAAATGGCGGATTGGTTATGACAATAAAGAAGCCATCGTCCATATGCTGGACTCTTCTCTCACTTTTAATTTTTTGCCCGGTGAAAGAATAGAAATGCCATATGCCGCAGACGCTTCTAAAATTTTGCTTTCCGATTGTCTGGTTACGCTCGTGGAAACTAAGTGGACAAGGAATTTTTTCATTGAAGAAGATGAAGCTGTTTACGGCGAATTTCTGAACGGAACCTTTTGGCCCGTCTGAACCAATCTTTTTACCTTAAAATTATTACCATAACACGAAAAACACCCAAAAAAGGCCATATGCGAAATATGGTCTTTTTTTTGTTGCTATTTTGTTCTGCTGTTACTATATTATCCCTCTGAAAGGCAGGAAGAAATGAGCGAACATAAATTTATTGAAATTAAAGGTGCAAGAGAACATAATTTAAAAAATGTCGACATCAGCATCCCTAAAAATAAATTAACCGTCATTACCGGCTTATCCGGTTCCGGAAAATCATCCCTTGCTTTTGATACAATTTATGCCGAAGGGCAGCGGCGTTACGTTGAAAGCCTTTCCGCCTATGCGCGCCAATTTTTAGATTTAATGAAAAAACCCGAAGCGGATTCAATCGAAGGTTTGTCTCCGGCAATCTCCATTGAACAGAAAACCACATCGCACAATCCCCGCTCCACGGTTGGCACGGTTACGGAAATCTATGATTATATGCGCCTGCTCTGGGCCCGCGCCGGAACGCCTTATTCCCCGGCAACAGGCTTGCCGATTGAGGCACAAACAATCTCCCAGATGACAGACAAAGTTTTGGGAATGGAACCGGGGACAAAGCTTTTGCTTCTTGCCCCAATTGCCAGAGGAAAAAAAGGAACCTTCCAAAAAGAAATCGAATCTTTGCAAAAACAAGGCTATCAGCGCATCAAAATTGACGGCGAAGTATATGACATCGAGGAAGCGCCGAAACTTTCCAAAACCGTAAAGCATGATATTGAAGTCGTTGTCGACCGCCTGGTCGTTAAGCCGGAAATCGGCGAACGCCTTTCCCAATCTTTTGAAACGGCAATCAAGCTTGGCGAAGGGCTGGCCTTTACGGAAAACGCTGCCACAAAAGAAAGGACAACTTTCTCCTCAAAATTCGCCTGTCCCGTTTCCGGTTTTACGATTGAGGAAATCGAGCCCCGCCTGTTTTCTTTTAATAATCCATACGGCGCTTGCCCGCATTGTGATGGAATCGGCGCAAAACTTTACATGGATCCGGATTTGATTATTCCAAACCCTAAGCTTTCCCTCCGCCAGGGCGCCATCGCCCCTTGGAGTATCGGGAAATCGGCTTTTTATTTTCAGACATTGGAATCGCTCTGCGATTATCTTCACATCTCGATGAACACACCTTGGGAAGATTTGCCACGGCGGGCTCAAGACATTATCCTTTTTGGCAGCGGAGACGAGGTTGTCCCTATGTATTATTCCCGCTTTGTTTCAGAAAAGCCGTTTGAAGGCGTTGTCCCTAACATGGAGCGCCGTTTTTTGGAAACGGATTCTTCGTGGATCAGGGAAGAATTTTCAAAATACCAGTCAGCGGCTCCCTGCGAGGTATGCGGCGGAAAAAGGCTCAAACCCGAGGCACTTGCCGTTAAAATCTGCGGCATGGATATTATGGAAGCTTCGGAAATGTCTATAAAGAAGGCTTTGACATGGTTTTCCGGCATTGGCCCTAACCTTACGCCTAAAAAACAGGAAATCGCCGCAAAAATTCTAAAAGAAATTGTCGAACGCCTTAAATTCTTAAATAATGTCGGGCTTGACTATTTGACCCTTTCCCGCCAATCGGGAAGCCTTTCCGGCGGAGAATCCCAACGCATCCGCCTGGCCAGCCAGATTGGTTCAGGATTGACCGGCGTTTTATATGTGCTGGACGAACCGTCTATCGGCCTGCACCAAAGAGACAACGACCGTCTGCTTGCAACGCTTAACCGCTTAAGGGATATCGGAAATACCGTCATTGTCGTGGAACATGATGAAGATGCCATCCGCGCGGCAGATTATCTTGTGGACATGGGGCCTTATGCCGGGCAAAAAGGCGGAACGGTTGTAGCAAAAGGCAGCGTTGAAGAAGTTTTGAAAAATAAAAACAGCATTACCGCACAATATCTAAACGGCGAAAAAGAAATTTCCATCCCCGCAAAACGCCGCAAAGGAAATGGCAAAATTATCGGGGTTAAAGGCGCCAAAACCAATAATCTGAAAGACGTTACGTTAAAAATTCCGCTTGGCACCCTGACCTGCGTTACCGGCGTTTCCGGCGGCGGAAAATCCTCACTGATTCTGGAAACATTATGCAAAGCCTTAAACAAAGAAATTAACGGCAGCCGTGAACCAGCCGGAAAATATGACGAACTTATCGGAGCAGACAACATCGACAAGATTATTGATATTGACCAGTCTCCCATTGGGCGCACACCCCGCTCCAATCCGGCAACATATACGGGCGTTTTTACAAATATCCGCGATTGGTTTGCCGGGCTTCCGGAAGCCAAGGCCAGAGGATATAATGCCGGGCGCTTTTCGTTCAATGTTGCGGGCGGGCGCTGCGAAGCCTGCAAAGGAGACGGCGTTACAAAAATCGAGATGCACTTTTTACCGGATGTTTACGTGGAATGCGATGTCTGCAAAGGCAAAAGGTTTAACCGCGAAACTTTGGAAATCAAATACAAAGGAAAATCTATCGCCGATGTTTTAGACATGACGGTGGACGAGGCTTACGAATTTTTTGAGGCCATCCCTTCCATCAAAAACAAATTAGATTTATTGCGCCGCGTAGGGCTGGGCTATATCAAACTCGGACAACCGGCAACAACGCTTTCCGGCGGCGAAGCCCAACGCATTAAGCTTTCCAAGGAGCTTTCCAAACGCGCAACGGGCAAAACGCTCTACATTTTGGATGAACCCACCACCGGGCTTCATTTCGAAGACATCAACAATCTGCTAAAAGTCTTACACCAGTTGGTGGAACAAGGAAACTCCATGATTGTTATCGAGCATAATCTGGATGTCATCAAGACGGCTGATTATATTGTAGATTTAGGGCCGGAAGGCGGCGACGGCGGCGGAAAAATTATTGCCCAGGGCACGCCGGAAGAAGTTGCCAAAGTTAAGGAAAGCTACACGGCAAAATACCTGGAACCCAAGCTTAATCGTGGATGTGCGGGCTGATTACCTGCATCAGGGGCTGTTTTAACCCGCCGTTTTGAGCGTTTTTTATGATTTCCGAACGGAATTCTGCCCGCGGATATTTTTGGCTGATAAATTTGCACAATTCAGCAAATGAATGCTGCTGTTCTTGCCTTTTGCCGGCATAAAAGGCGTTTATACCCTCTTTTGAATGCCCTATTTTTTGGGCGGCAAAAAATTGCTCGGCTAAAAACGCTTTTTTATTTTGATATTCCTTATTCAGCCTGGTTATTTCAAGTTCTTGCCCGCCAATTAATTTTTTACGCAGCTGATCCAGATAAACATCCGTTAAGGCATAGAGGTTAACTGATTTTACCGTCAGCTTTTGGGCATACCATTCATTCAGCCCTTTTATCTGCAAATTTTCTTTTTTCTGATATTCTTTTTGCAAATCGGTTACAAATTCATCAAAATACGGACGCAAAATCCGGGAGGCTTTCTTTTTTTGGGCGCGCACGACAGCCGCCAGGCTTTTTACATCTTTCAGCGAATATTTGTTTTTGCGGACAGAAGCCAAAACCAGCGCTTTAAATTTATTCATAAATATTTTGTTTGGCATGCCGGAGTTTTTTCCGCGAAGCGTATTGCCTAAAAGGGCGACCAGCTGTTTTAGCCCCTCTTTGTCAAAATTGTGCGGAATACCTCTATCCGCCTCTCCGGTTTCAAAATTCATGACGGACTGGTAAGGAACATTTTTTCCATTTTGCTGCAAATATCTATAAACCTCTGAAAAATGGATTATATTGCTGCAACTTTGCATCATATCCGCATAGACATTAAAAACTTCCTGCGTCCTTTTCAAAAAATCCACTTTGGGCGGAAATGACTGAAGGAATTTTTTATAGTTTTTAGCCTCCTGCTGAAGCTCTTTTTCATAATCGGCTTCAGTATAAGGGCGGTGCGGCTTTTCATAAGCAAAGTCTTTAACGTTTGGCGTTCTGAGTTCTTGGAGGATTGTGGGGAAATATGTATTGATTTGATATTTGTCGACAAATCCCAAAACAATCCTTTTCTGGCGATTATTAAGCGGAAGGTTTTTAAGGTTATCGGCAATGAGGCGCATTGCCATGTAAGCGCGGTCAACATCTCCGGAGTATCTCGCCTTTTTTGCCGTGTTTAACAAACGCCACCAAATATTTCTTGATAATCTCAGGTAGTCTGCATCTTTATGATGGGTTCCGAAAGCCCGCAATCTGGAATTGCAATGTTCAAAGTTGCTTTTAATCAGGCTGTCTTCAAAAGCTTTGTGGGCCTCTTTAAGGGAAGGTTTGGAATATGCCACAGCGTATCCTTTCTGTCAATTTTTTGTCATTATAACAGAAACTCCCTAAAAAGCAACAAAAAAAATGGCGGAGTCTTTACTCCGCCATTTTTTGTATAAGCCCGGACTTAAAAATTATAAGTCATAGACAAACCAAACATATGCAGGTCATTGTTATACTTTGCACGATATGTTCCCCGCACCATGGCATCATATGCCGAGTTTAAGTTAACATATGCGCGTTCTGCACGGATGTAAGTATAACCGGCGTTCCAAGTGATTTTTTCATTTTGGTTATACTGTGCACCCAGCGAATACCAGATACGGTCTGAATCCGGAATACGCGGCGTACGGTCTCTGTCGCCAACGGCGCGTTGGTCATAAGCCAAGCCGGCGCGGAGCTTCCATTGGTCATTTACCTTATAGCTGGCACCAACAGAGTAAAAGTTGGTATCTCTCCAATTTTCTGCTGTAAAGCTTAATGTTTTCCCGTTAACGTCTTTAATATCCAACCGGTCAAAAGAAGACCAGAACACACGCTGATATTCAGCCATTACCGCCCATTTGTCATTTAACTCATGGTAAACGCCAACGCCCAACATTGCCGGCGTGTTTAATTTTGCTGTGATATCCTGGCTCAATGTTGTGCTGCCAAGCGCCGGGTTAACCGCGACATCCAAATCGCCGGCTAACTTTTGCCTTACTTCGCTGCGATAGTTCACACCAACCCGGGTTTGGGGCGTAAAGTCATACATCGCACTCAACTGGTAACCAACATCCAAAGCATCGCCTTCCAATGTTGCTTTGTTGTCAGGAACGTATCCTAAAGGCGTTTGCAGCATTGTTGCGTTACGCAGGCGGGCTTTTGTATATTGGATGGGAAGCCCGGCACCTAAAGACAATTCATTTGTCGCTTTATAAGCAACCATCGGCGTGGTGGTAACCGTGGTTACCTTGGATAATGTTCCGTGATATTTTCCGGCCCAATCATCATCATATTTTACAACCATGCCAAAAGGGACATTTACAGAAATCCCACCATATAATCTGTCATTAAACTGGTGGGAGTAATAGATATGAGGAGCGACAGCTGCGTGTACGATATTGCTGGTATTCTGGCCTTCATTAATTACAGAACCGCCGACAGGAATTGGTTGAGTTCCGGAAGCGTGGCGGGCTTTGGAACGCGGGGCGATATAAGTGCCGCCGAAAGTGAATTTATCACCTTGCTGGCGGGTCAGGCCGGCCGCGTTAAAATAAGAATAAGACACATCTTCAGCACCTGCTGTGGCACCGGCAAAAGCGTTGCCCATAGCGGCAGCAGACTGCTCCTTCAAGTTAAAACCTGAAGCAACGGCTTGTGAAGCACCTAAAATAGTGCCAAGAGCCGTTAAGGTTAATATTTTTTTCATTATCATATACTTTTGTTGTTAATCCATGCAACATTTCAGCCTGATGACAAAATGTTACGAAATGTTTCTACTCTGATTATGGCGGAAAATCAACCGTTTTTATTTATCCACCTTTTTTCACATTTAAAATAACACTGTTTTTCAAATAATTACGCAGGCTTTGGGCAGTGCAAAAAAGTTACATAAGGTTTTATTCTTTACAAAGGTTCTTATTTCTAGTTAAATCAATATTATTTTAATAACACGGAGTGTTGATATTGAGAAATTTTGTTCGATTTTGCTTAAGAACAGTTTTCAGATGTTTTAAAGTGAGAGCCAATATTGCGGTTAATGAAAAGAACCTCCCTAAAAAGGCTGTATATATTTCCAACCATGTTTCTTACCTTGACCCTTTAATTTTATTTGCCTTTTTGCCCGGCAACCCTATTTTCGCCCTGAACGGGCATTTATACCGCCACAAATGGATTCGGTTTTTCATGAAAACCGCGGATATTATGCCCTTTAATCCTATTGAACCCGGCGACATCAAAGAGCTTATCGCAAAAGTCGACAGCGGCAGGCGCTGCGTTATTTTCCCGGAAGGGCGCATTACTGAAAACGGCGGATTAATGAAAATCTACGAGGCTCCCGGCCTGGTTGCCGATAAATCCAATGCTCCGATTATCCCGATTTGGATCAGCGGCTTGCAATACGGCTATTTTTCTAAAACAAAAGGAAAGCTTCCGCACCGCCCGCTGCCTAAGGTCATGGTTACGGTTAAAGGCCCGCGCCGGTTTAAATTAAAAGACAATCTGCGCCGCCAGAGAGACCACATCAGCAATGAAGTCTATATGATTATGCGCGAAATGTGTTTCGAAGCCTTGTACAACCCGGACATCTCCCTTTTTGCCCATTTGATGAAAACGGCAAAAGTCCACTCTAAAAAAGGCTTCTTGTCCCGCCCGAATTTTGTGGAAGACATTAAGCGCGAACCGAATTCTTACAAGGATATCCTTATTAAGTCCTATGTCCTGGGAAAATATTTCAAGAAAAAGTGCGGGCATTTTGAACATGTTGCCTTGCTTTTGCCAAACTCTATTGCCGCCGTTTGCACGTTTTTCGGGCTTTCTGCTTATGAACGCGTTCCGGTTATGCTTAATTTCTCAGTCGGGGCCAAAAACATGACCTCCATGTGCAAGACTGCACAGGTTAAAATGGTTATTACCTCCAAGCTGTTTATCAGAAACGCCAAGTTGGAAACCGTTGTTGAGGTTATGAAAGCAAACGGCCTGAACGTGGTCTATCTGGAAGATTTGGCACGTGAGATTACTTTATGGAATAAAATCAGCGCTTTTCTGCATTATAAAATCAAACGCGTTCCGCACAGGCACGGCGGAGACCGCAAAGCTGCCATTTTATTTACTTCCGGTTCGGAAGGCGCGCCCAAAGCCGTTGTTTTGAGCCATGCGAATATCATCTCCAACATTAAACAAATGTCTGCTTTGGAAACGGTCAACATCACAGACACCGTCTTTAACGCCCTGCCGATGTTCCACAGCTTCGGACTGACCGTCGGAACGATTTTTCCCCTGCTGGAAGGCGCCAAGCTTTTCTTGTACCCTTCTCCTCTGCATTATCGCGTTGTGGCGGAAATTGTTTATGAAATCGGCGCAACGATTATGTTTGGAACGGATACTTTCTTCAGAGGCTACGGCAAAATTGCCCACCCGTTTGACTTCCATAATGTCCGCTTTATGTTTGGCGGTGCCGAGGCGGTTAAGCCCGATACCCGTAACATGTGGATGGAACGCCTTGGCGTCCGGGTTATGGAAGCATACGGCTCTACAGAATGTTCTCCGGTTGTAACGGCAAACAATAATATCTTTAACCGTTTTGGCTCTATCGGAAAATTGCTTCCGGCAATCGAATATAAAATTGAAAAGGTTGACGGAATTGAAAACGGCGGCGAACTTTGCGTCCGCGGTCCCAACATCATGAAAGGCTATATTTTGCCGGAAAATCCCGGCGTTTTGGTGCCGTTAAAAGACGGCTGGTACCATACCGGCGACGTGGTTGAAATTGATGAAATCGGCTTCGTCTATATTAAAGACCGCATTAAACGCTTTGCAAAAGTCGGCGGCGAGATGGTCTCTCTGAATGCGGTTGAGAACATGGTACGCAGCGCTTTTGAATGGATGGGTGCCGAGTTTGATTATGGCGTGGTTGCCGTTCCCCATGAGAGCAAAGGCGAGCAGATTGTTTTGGTTACCAATAATAAATCTGCCACGCAGGATGTTTTGCACTCTTATATCAAAAACAACGGCATGTCCGAACTTTATCTGCCAAGAGTGATTTTATACCATGAACAGCTTCCCGTCTTTGCAACCGGCAAGGCTGATAATGTTACGCTGAAAAAAGAAGTTTTGGCAGAGTTAAATCTTGCTTCCTAAAATTAAAGAGCCCCTTATTCGGGGCTCTTTTTATTGACGCCTTGTAGAAAACCACCACTTTAGTGGTGGATGAATAAAAA
>CAJUAK010000007.1 GCA_910584385.1 uncultured Alphaproteobacteria bacterium
CTTTTTATTCATCCACCACTAAAGTGGTGGTTTTCTACAAGGCGTCAATAAAAAGCCCGGAAAATTCCGGGCTTTTTTGTTTGTTTATTTCTTCAAGACGACAACGCCCGGAAGTTCTTTTCCTTCCATCCATTCCAGGAAGGCGCCGCCTGCCGTAGAAATGTATGAAAACTTATTTTCAACGCCGGCATTTGCCAAAGCAGATACCGTATCGCCGCCGCCGGCAACAGACATCAATTTTCCTTCTGATGTCAATTTTGCAGCATGGGCCGCAACTTCATTGGTTGCCGTGTCAAAAGGCTTCAATTCAAAAACGCCAAGAGGGCCGTTCCATACCAAAGTTTTGCATTCGTCAAGCTTTTGATTGATGGAAGCGATTGTTTTTGCGCCAACATCCATCAAAATCCAGCCATCAGCCGGAATATGCTCTAAATCTACGGTCTTATGTTCTGCTCCGGCTTTGAATTCTTTCGCAACAACAACATCTTTAGGCAAAATGATTTCGCAATTGTTGTCTTTGGCGGTTTTCATAATCTCTTTTGCCGTTTCCAACATATCCATCTGAACCAATGAATTAACTTCGTTTACCGTATCAATGCCGCTGGCTTTCATGAAAGTATGCGCCATACCGCCGGAGATAACCAGCTTATTTACTTTTTTAACCAGATTGTTCAGCAAATCCAGCTTCGTAGAAACTTTTGAACCGCCGACAACAGCCATTAACGGGCGTTTCGGATCATTTAAACCTTGAGAAAGGGCGTTAACTTCTTCTTCCATCAGCAACCCGAAAGCGGCCGGGCGTTCTTTAACGGCGGCAACCATGGAAGCATGGGCGCGGTGAGCAGTTGAAAAAGCGTCTGAAACATAAACATCTGCAGGCTTGACTAATTCTTTAGCAAAATTTTCGTCGCCTTTTTTCTCTTCATTATAAAAGCGCAGATTTTCAAGCAGCAAAACTTCATCATCTTTCATTGCCTTAACCGCAGCTTCAACTTTGGGGCCAATGCAGTCATCAACAAAAACAACCTTATGCCCTAAAGCTTTTTCCAATTCCGGAGCAACGTGCGAAAGCGAATTTTTCATATCGCCTTTGCCTTCCGGGCGTCCGAAGTGGGAAATGACAACAACTTTAGCGCCTTTCTTCATCAATTCTTTAATTGTGGGAACCGTGCGTACAATACGCGCTGTATTGGTTACATGGAAATTTTCATCCATAGGCACATTCAAATCAGCGCGGAGCATTGCTACTTTGCCATGCAAGTCGCCTAAATCTTTAAGAGTTTTATATTCCATTATTTTTTCCTTTTTAAAAAGTTTCCCCGCTAAGCAGAACTTGGCGGGGATGCTTTAAATTAGCCGTTAACTTTTGCCATATGGGCAACCAAATCCAATACTTTATTGGAGTAGCCCCATTCATTGTCATACCAGCTTACAACCTTTACAAAAGTCGGGGTCAGCTGAATGCCGGCTTTGGCGTCAAAAATAGAAGTGCGCGCATCGCCCAAGAAGTCTGAAGAAACAACAGCATCTTCAGTATAACCCAAAATGCCTTTGAGTTCGCCTTCGGAAGCTTTCTTCATTGCAGCGCAAATTTCTTCATAAGTGGTGGGTTTAACCAAGTTAGCTGTCAAATCGACAACAGAAACATCCAAGGTGGGAACGCGGAAAGACATACCTGTCAATTTTCCGTTCAAAGAAGGAATAACTTTTCCGACAGCCTTGGCAGCACCTGTAGAAGAAGGAATGATGTTGCCAGAAGCAGCGCGGCCGCCTCTCCAGTCTTTCATGGACGGGCCGTCAACAGTCTTTTGTGTTGCTGTTGTTGAGTGAACAGTTGTCATCAAACCATCGGCAATGCCAAAAGCATCATTCAAAACTTTAGCAATCGGAGCCAAGCAGTTTGTTGTGCAAGATGCGTTGGAAACGAATTTTGTGCCTTTAACATAAGAATCGGTGTTTACGCCGCAAACAAACATCGGCGTATCATCTTTAGAAGGCGCAGACATAACAACATATTTTGCACCAGCGTCAATGTGTCCCTGGGCTTTTTCTTTGGTCAGGAACAAGCCTGTTGATTCAACAACATAATCTGCACCGATTTCGCCCCATTTCAAATCAGCAGGGTTCTTTTCGGCCGTAACGCGGATTGCTTTTCCGTTAACAACCAATTTGCCGTCTTTAATTTCAATTGTGCCGTCAAACTGTCCGTGCATTGTATCATAGCGCAGCATGTAAGCCATGTATTCAACATCTATCAGGTCATTGATGCCTACGATTTCAATATCATTTCTTTTCTGAGCTGCACGGAAAACCAAACGTCCGATACGTCCAAAACCGTTAATACCGACACGAATTGTCATATTAATATCCTTCCTTAAAAGTTTAAGTATATGTGCGGAAGCCCCGCACGGGCATAAAATTAATCGTGCTTAATGTAACACGAAAATCATTTTTTTCAAGACAATTTTATTTTTCATTGCAAAACCGCGGCTTTGCCAAAAATAGCCTAAAAAAGATATAAGGCATTCTTTATATATTGACTCAGTGGGTTAATTATGCTATTCTGAAGGTGTAATTATAAGTATATGTTTTATTATTAAAGATGTTTTCATAAATTGTTTTTAGAAGTTTCTAAGGGCGTTTATCTTTAATAATAAAATATATGCTTTTTGTTAAACTTCAAAAAAACATAACTATGAACAAGAATGAAATGAGAGCTTTTGTTGAGTCTGTAATCGCTAACGGCGCTGCTGTCCGCACCTATGCGAAATTCGCAAGAATTCAGGCAGTCATGGCGAAAGGCGGCGAAGCTGTCGAAACCATACTTTCAGATGGAACACGGGAAACAACCAACACCGCCAACCCCGGCGACTGGATTGTTACCAATCCCGGCGGAGAGCAATATATTGTTCCTGCCGAGAAGTTCCCCAAGAAGTATGAACCGGCTCCTGAACTCGGCGAGGGTTGGTTCAAACCGACCGGCGGCATTCAGAAGTTTCTGGAGCTGGAAGAAGATATCACCTTCGTCTGCTCTTGGGGCGAAACCCAGTTCATCAAGGCCGGCGGCATGATTAATGTTACCAACCTTGAGGACATCTATGGGATTGCCCGCGAGGAGTTCTTCAGCACTTACCAAGAGTGCAGCGAAGACGGCACCTTCAAGGCTTAACCGTTAAAGCTCTGCTTTAATTACAGACCGGACGCCCAAAAGGCGCCCGGTTTTCTTTTACCATTTATTCCAGTGAATCCGCTGCGGATTATACCTGTCTTCCGGCTGCTTGGGCTCTGCTGCCGGATATCCGGCAATAATTATTGCCGCCGGGCGGATATTCTCCGGCAGTTCCAAATATTCCTGAATGCCGGCAATGACCCGCGGCATCGGCGCTGCACCGCAAAAACAGGTGCCGATCCCCATGCTGTGGGCTGCAAGCATCAAATTCTGAGCTGCAAGCGCCGTATCAATATCGCCATAGCTCCATGTTTCGTCCTCTTTGTGGCGGCTGAAAGAATTATTTTCATCAGAACAGATAACAATCGCACAAGAAGCGTCTTTGGCAAAAGATGTCCACGGCTGTACACGGCGCAGCCCTTCCAGCTTTTCCTTGTCTTCAACAACGATAAACTCCCATTCCTGCTTGTTATGCGCCGAAGGGGCATATTGCGCAGCCCTGATTAATTTTTCAACATCTTCTTTAGAAATTTTGCGGGACGAATCATATTGGCGAATCGAACGCCGGGTTAAAATCCCCTCCATTAATTCCATAATCCTACTCCTTTGGTTAGTTTACATTCCGCCGCAGGCTTTCAATGCGGGGCAGAACAGAATTTTCAATAATAAAAGCGATTGTTTTTTCCACCATATTATCCGTATTGTTTAGCGCAGATTCCGTTTCTGGGGAAGCTTTTTTTGAAGAAAGCTTTTCATAAACAGCAGCAAGGTCTTCCAGAGAATCTACCGTTTCAGCAAGGTAGGCGGGCATCTTAATATCTTTTTTTCCGCCCCAGAAGCCTTCGACATAACCATTGTAAACTTCCATAAAACGGCGGTGGCAGCGGCTGCCAAAATCTTCGTCATCAAAGGACGGAAGCCTGATTTTATTGGCTTTGACCTTTTCAAAAACCTCATCCCAGAGCCCCATAAAAAACTTAAAAAACAATTCGGCTTCCTCTTTATTTTCAAGCCTCGGCTCCTGCCCTGCCGGCCAAAAGGACGAGATGACTTCCCCGGGGCGCAGTTCAAGGTTAGGGCTGCAGACAGCGCCGGCAAAACGCATTTTGACCACATCCAGGGCAAGCGGACACTTATAATGTTCCAAAAGCTTTTCAAAAGCTTCATCCCCGATATATTTATTTTCCGTGTTTTTCATATCTGCTCCTTTTATCTGCTTGTCATTTTTCACTTCTTAATATATAACTTTTCTGAATTGAGTTTAATGTAATGGAGTTTTTGAAATTGTCCAGTGCAAAATATGGCAAAATTTTGCTGCTTATTCTCCTTGTAGCCGGCTGTTCACAGTTTCGCCCTTATGTCGACCGCAGGAGAGAAGCCGGCGTTCAGGATATTTCCCAGCTTTATGTCGGCGCTTCAAAACCCGATAAGCCAGCCATTTGCTATAACCTGCTGACAGCTTCTTATGACGAAGTCAAAGCTCTCGCCGATAACGAATGCAAAAAGCAGGAGACCGGCACAAGGGCCGAACCGGTTAAGCAAACCGTGTTTACCTGCAAAATTTTTACTCCGAACCACTTTTATTTTAAATGCGTTAAATAACAGGAAAGAAAAATGGATTTATCTTTAGAAAGCATCATTAATCAGAAAATGGCAGACGTTTTTGCCCAGCTTGGTCTGGATTCAAAATTTTCGACTGTAAAAGTGTCTGACCGTCCGGATTTAAGCGATTTTCAGTGTAACGGCGCCCTCGCCCTGGCAAAAAGCGAACGCAAGAATCCCCGCGAAATTGCCGCGATGATTGCCGGAGCTTTGGAGAAAGACAGCGCTTTTTCTAAAATTTCCGTTGACGGCCCCGGCTTTATCAACATGAGCTTAAAAGACGAATTCATTGCCGCAGACATAGATAAAATCTCCGCGGACAGCCGTTTGGGCTGCGGAGAAGTTGCGTCTCCCAAACGCCTCGTATTGGACTACGGCGGCCCCAATGCCGCAAAAGCAATGCATGTCGGGCATTTGCGCTCCGGCGCCATTGGCGAATCTATGCGCCGGATTGAGATTTTTGCCGGAAACGAAGTTATTGCCGATGTTCATATCGGCGATTGGGGTACCCCGATGGGCATGATTCTTGCCGAGATTATCCGCCAAGACGGCAGCCTTGAGAAAACTACGGGCTACGACATTGCCGCGATTACAGAATTTTATAAAAAAGCCAATATCCGCTGCAAAGAAGACGAAGCTGCCCGCGAAGAGGCAAGGATTATCACGGCCAAGCTTCAAGACAAAGTTCCTGAATATTATAATGCCTGGCAGCATTTGCGGAAAGTTTCCGTTGACGCCGTCAAAGAAAATTATAAAGAGCTGGACGTGCATTTTGACTTGTGGCTCGGCGAAAGCGACGCCCATGAAACCTGTAAAGAAATTGTCAAGCTTGCAAATGAAAAGGGGTTGTCCGAAAAAGACGGCGGCGCTTTGATTATCCGCCTGGACGAAGAAAACAGCAAAAAGCCTATGCCTCCGGTTATTTTGGAAAAATCTGACGGCGGGTTTACTTATCACACCACGGATATTGCCACAATTAAAATGCGCGTGGACGACCTTAAAGCCGATGAAATTATTTATTTTGTCGACCAGAGGCAATCCCTCCATTTTGAACAGGTTTTTGCCGCCACGGAAAAACTCGGGACAGCACCGGGCGTCGGATTAAAGCATATCGGGTTCGGCACGGTCAACGGCGCTGACGGGAAACCGTTTAAAACCCGCGACGGCGGCGTTATGACTTTAGAAAACCTTATCAAAATTTCCAAGGATAAGGTTCGCGAATCAATGCCCACAGCTGAAGAATCTCCCGAATACAGCGCGGAAGAAATCGAAAAAATGGTTTCACAAGTTGCCATGGCCGCAATTAAGTTTCAGGATTTGAAAAACAATATTGCCTCGGGATATGTTTTTGAATTGGAGGACTTTGCCAAGTTTGACGGAAAGACCGGGCCTTATATTCAATACGCCATTGCACGGATTAATTCTATTCTGCGCAAAGCAGAAGAAAAAAACATTCTTCCCGGCACTGTTAAAATAACGAATCCCGAAGAAAGGAATTTGGCATTGAAAATTTCCCAATTTAACAATGTCCTTATGCGTTGCGAAAAAGAAAAAGAACCCAGTATTATCGCTGATTACGCATATAATCTGGCGCAGATTTTCTCAAGCTTCTACAACACATCCCCGATTATGGGCGAAACCGACCAAACGCTTGCGGCTTCCCGTTTGCGCCTGGCAAAAGTTGTAAGGGATATTCTTAAACAGCTGCTTTATTTGCTTGGTATTGAAGCACCCGAAGTTATGCTTAAAAAATCTTCGTAAAGAAAAATAAGGAGGAAAAATGCTGAAAATAAGGGAATATTTAACATCTATCCGGGTTATTATTTCCCCGTTAAGCGCTTTTTTCATCGGAACCCTTTTTACCTGCTGTGCCTACGGGCTGCTTTCATCTGACCTTGCTCTGCAGCTCAGCCAGAAAGAAGTGCCGACATTTTACAGCGGCTTAATCCTTTCGGTTTATTATGTCGGGTATATTTTCGCGACATTTTCCTCTTACAAAATTATTAATAAAGTCGGGCACATACGCGCCTTTTCAGCTTTTATTTCCATCCTTTCGGCACTGGTTCTGGGGCATGCCGTTTATTTTTCCCCCCTCTACTGGGGCGGGCTGCGTTTTTTGGAAGGGTTCTGCCTGGCTTCCGGTTTTATTTGCCTGGAAAGCTGGCTTAATACGCGTTCTACCAACCAAAGCCGAGGAATGATTATGTCGCTTTATATGATTACATCTTATCTCGGTGCGGCTTTCGGGCAGCTTCTGCTTAATATTCCCGACAGCGAAGGCTTTATTATTTTTATTTTGGTTTCAGCGCTTTATTCCGTGGCTTTGGTTCCGATTTCCCTTACCGCCCTGCCTTCTCCGGATGTGAGCAAACACGAGCCGATGTCATTAAAACAATTATATAAGATTTCGCCGGTCGGCGTCATTTGCTGCGCCATCAGCGGCGTATTGGTCGGCGGCATTTATATCTTGGGAGCAATTTATGCAAAGCAATGCGGGCTGGATACCAAAAATATTTCTCTCTTCATGTTCTTCTGCATTATCGGCGGCATGTCCGCGCAGCTTCCTATCGGCCGGCTTTCAGATAAATTTGACCGGCGGATTGTTATGCTTGCCATGAGCTTTATTTTATTCTTTCTGGCTCCTGCCATACATTTCTTTATCACAGACGGCATTGTTGAGCTTGCTGTTTCCGCCTTTTTGCTCGGGTGTTGTTCTTTTGTGCTTTACCCTATCAGCGTCTCCCACATCAATGACCTTATCAGGGATGAAGAACGAACCGAGGCAAGCGGCATGCTGATTATGATACAAAGTCTGGGCATGATTATCGGCCCGATTATCATTTCCTTTTTAATGCAGGAATTTGGTGCCATAAGCTTTTTGATAAGCTTTTCTGCCATTACCGGCTTCTTTGTTGTTTTTGCTTATTTGCGCATGCATGTTAAACCTAACTACATTAACAGCAGCAAAACAGATCCTGTTCCTCTGGCTCCTTCGCATATTTATCCGGAGATTACCCAACAGGACGAACTTTCTTTTTATGGGAAACTTAAAGAAATTCTTTCAAAAAAGAAGAAAAATTACTAAAAATCCCCCCTTTCCCGCAACCGGGCTTTATCTTCCGCCCGGCTGCCGATTGGAGGGATTTTTTAAGCCTTAAAGGGAGGCTATTGCCGACTTAATCCGGCGGAGCGTTTCTTCTTTGCCTAAGATAACGGCAATTTCCGTCGCGCCGCCCGGTGTTGTCTCTTTGCCTGACAAAGCAATCCGGCAAGGATAAAGAATCTGGCCGTTTTTAACCCCTAGCTTTTCTGCCAAAGCTTTTAATGATTCAAACAAAGCCTCGTTGGTCCAAATATCTTGGGCAGACAGGGTTTCAAGAATTTCCGGCAGGTTTGCTTTAGCAACATCCGTATCCGTTTTCATTTTCTTGTTTACGTAAAGGCTGTTATCAAAAGCAGGCAGGCTCTTAATAAAGTCTGTTTCGCGTTCAATATCCGCCAAGGTTTCAATGCGCGGCTGCAGCGTTTTGCTTAATGCTTCCAAATTTACATATGCTGGCATTTTTACATAATAGGGCAATGCCAATTTATGAAATTCTTCGAACGGCAGCGCACGGATATAACAGCCATTCATCCAGGTCAGTTTTGTAATGTCAAAAATCGCCGGAGAACGGTTCAAACGCTCAACAGAGAACACCTGTTTCAACTCATCCAGAGAAAAGATTTCCTGTTCCGTTCCCGGGTTCCATCCTAAAAGCGCAATATAGTTCAAAATGGCTTCCGGCAAATAGCCTTTGGCGACCAAATCCTGAAAAGACGCATCGCCGTTTCTTTTGGATAATTTATGCTGGGCATCTTTCATAACTTGCGGCACATGGACGTAATGCGGATGCTCCCAGCCAAAAGTCTCGTATATCAAATTATATTTTGGCGTGGATGAAATATATTCGTTGCCGCGAACAACATGGCTGATTTCCATTAAATGGTCATCAACAACATTTGCAAAGTTGTAAGTCGGAAAACCGTCTGATTTTAATAAGACGCCTTCATCCAACTCATCATAATCGATTTCAATATCCCCATAAACCTCATCATGATATTTTGATTTTCCGGTTTTATTGATTGTTTGGCGGATAACATAAGGTTCTCCGGCGGCAACCCTTGCCTTTGCCTCTTCCAGAGACAGCCTTTTGCAGGGGTCCTTAAACTTGATGTTTTGTTCTTCGTCTTTTTGTTCATCTGCCTCATTTTTTGAACAGAAGCAATAATGGGCACCGCCAAGCTCAACCAGCTTATGGGCATATTCGGCATAAAGCGGCTTGCGTTCGGATTGCACATAAGGTCCAAAATTTCCACCGATATCCGGCCCTTCATCCCAGTTCATCCCAACGGTTTTCAACGTGTTGTAAATGATGTCAGTTGCGCCTTCAACATACCTTTTCTGGTCTGTATCTTCAATACGGAGCAGGAAATCACCGCCTTGGGATTTGGCAATCAAATATTCATAAAGGGCCGTGCGAAGGTTTCCGATGTGCATATAGCCTGTCGGGCTGGGTGCAAAACGTGTGCGTGTTTTCATTTCTTTTTATTCCTGTTTGAAAAATAAATTTTGTTTTTTGAAAGCATAGCGCAAAAAAATATTTTCTCAAGCAATTTATGTTTTTGCGCAACAAAAAAGCCCGGAAACACCCGGGCTTTTTTAAGAAAAATTCAAATCAATAGAAGTGCCATACAATGGTCGTTAATTTGTTCTCTGACTTATTGCATGAAGCATAGGCATTGGCCAGGGCAACAGGCATGTCGGCTACGCCATATTCATCGCTGCCGACAGTAACTTTGTCCAAACCACCGGTACCCCAGTCGGCTGTTGCCAACTGAATGCAGGATTCTTCATTCAGGCCCTGATATTCGATTTTAAAGCCGGCAGCTTCAATGCCATTATAAGTTTCTGCCGCCAGGATCAATTTACCGCCGAAAGCATTCATTAAACCGCCACTTCCCGTAATCTGTGAAAATTTGCTGGCATACATATCTCTGGAGGCAATGGAATATTGTGCAGCTGTTTGGTTATTCAGCCCTGTATAGTTAGACATTGTGGAGTAAGCTGTACGAATATTTGCAATCAACAAAGAAAGCTGGTCCATGGCTTTGGAGGCTTTATATTTGGCCATTGCTTTAGAATAGCCGGAAATACCGCCAACTGACAAAACACCGATAATCGCCAACACACCCAACATTTCAACCATGGAACGTCCGGACTGGTTTTCTTTTGCCCTATAAAAAAGGGACGTATTAATATTCATTCATACCTCCTAAAAACCTGAATTTGCCTCTATACTATTCTTTATAGATTAAATTTTAATTAATATATGCAATATTTTTATAAATAATGCAACATCATATAAACAGAAAAACACAGTTTTTTAAGAATTAGCAAAAGTTTCTGATTAGTAGAAATACCAGACGATAGATTTGCTGTTGCCGGCTGTTGTGCCGCAGGCCAGATAAGCATTTGCCAGAGATACCGGCATGTCAGCCACAAGGAATGTTCCCGAGCCGTCTGACGGTCCCGATTTAGTCGTCGGAGTTGCCTCCCCGGATGATAAATCAACAGCGCTGCTGCTGACTTTTACGGCCGCCAAACCACCGGTACCCCAGTCAGCTGTTGCCAACTGGACGCAGGCTTCATCGTTCAAACCATTATAAGCAATAGCAAACCCTGCCGAAGTAATATCATTATAAGTTGTCGAAACAATCTCCAGCTTGCCGCCAAAGGCGTTAACCAAAGCGGAGGAATGTCCGGTCTGGTACATATCGCGGGATGCAATCGCATATTTACGCGCGGTATCATCGCCCAAACCATCATAATTTGACATTGTGGAATAAGCGGTGCGGATGTTTGCAATTAACAAGGACAGCTGATCCATGGCTTTGGAGGCCTTATACTTAGCCATCGCTTTAGAATAGCCGGCAATACCACCCACAGACAGCACGCCGATAATAGCCAAAACGCCCAACATTTCAACCATGGAACGTCCGGATTGGTTTTCTTTAAATTCTTTAAACATCATTTGCGCCACCTTTGCATGAGTAATATTAACTATTTTAGTGTAAAGGAAATTACTTTAATTTTCAGTTAACAAAAAGCAAAACTAACTAAAGTTATAGCCGGTTATAACTAAATTTTACTAAAGTCAGGATTAAAACCCTCCTTTTTTTTTGCTATCCTTAAGATATGAGGAAAACAAATATTTCAGGAGATGTGTCATGAGAAACTTTAATCAAACAGAACAGAGCGGACGTTCGATGGTTGAAATGTTGGGCGTTTTGGCTATTATCGGCGTCCTTTCCGTCGGCGGCATTTCGGGATATTCCAAAGCGATGGCTAAGTATAAGGCCTCCAAAGCCATGGATCAGCTGTCCTTGTTAATTGCAAACATCCGTACCGCTTACTCCACAATGTCTAACTATAGCGGTTTAACAGACGAAACAGCACGCCAATATGCGATTGCATCCCGCGATATGTACCAAACCGGAAACTCCACAGCCTTGGTTAACGCCTTTGGCGGCAAATTGGAAATTAAATCCACAAAATATAATGGTATTGCTGATGCCGGATTTGCCATCGCCTACAGCGGCTTAAACGATGAAGCCTGCATCCAGCTGGCAACAGCCGACTGGGGTACCGGCGGTTTGGCAACTGTAAAAGTCAGCACGACAGAAGCCAGTATTGCGTCTGAAACGCCGGCCGGAACCGGCAGCGATGGCCTCTTTGGCGTAGCTGACATGCCTGTATCTTTGGCAAACGCTTACACAGCTTGCGGCTCAACACCGGGAAATACAAAATCTATCGTTTGGTACTTCTACTAAGATACGGCTGATACATCTCAAAAAAATAATCGCCCTGTTTTCGGGCGATTATTTTTTTAACAGCTCTTTGGCCGCGGCTCTGGCCGCATCGGTTATGGTTTCTCCGGCAAGCATACGGGCAATCTCTTCTGAAACCTCGGCGGTTTCCAATTCCCGCACGGAAGTTGTCGTTATGTTTTCAACCGTGCGTTTTTCCACTTTAAAATGGTGTTTTCCCCGTGAAGCGACCTGCGGCGAATGGGTTACAACCAAAATCTGCACCTGCTGCGCCAAACGGGCAAGCCTTTCGCCCACCGCCTGAGCCGTGGCGCCGCCAATGCCGGCGTCTATCTCATCAAAAACCATTGTCGAAACATTTCCGGTTGCGGCAAGATTAACCTTTAATGCCAGCATAAAACGCGAAAGCTCGCCGCCGGATGCAATTTTATTTAACGGGCCTTGCGGCGAATTCGGATTGGTGGCTACCGTAAAGGCCACGCTGTCGCTGCCGGAAGCTCCCCAACTGTTCTCGCCTCCGGGCTCCACAAATGTTTCAAACCGCGCCTTTTCCATTTTTAAAGGCGGAAGTTCTTGCATAATCAGGGCATCTAATTTTTTTGCAGCTTCCCGGCGCACGGTGCTAAGCCGGTTGGCGGCATTTATATATGCCAGCCGTTTTTGCTGTTCTTCCCGCCGCAGGTTTTCCAAATTTTCCCCGCCATATTCTATCTTATCCAGCCGGGTTTTAAATTCTTCCCGCATTTGGCAAAGCTCATCCACATTGCAACGGTGCTTTCTGGCCAAATCCTTTAACAAAAAAAGCCTGCTTTCAATATTATCCAACTGGTTGTCATCGGCATTCAGGTTTTGAGACGCCTCTTCAATTTGAGACAAGGCCTCATTGCAATCTATCAAGGCTTGCTCCAGCATATTCATGATTTCATCATATCGCCCGTCAACATGGGAATTCGCTTTATCAATTGCAGATTGCGCCTTGCGCAGCGCTCCTGAAACATCGCTTCCCTGGGTGAGGCTTTTATATGCGCAGCTTAGATTTTCTATAATCTTTTCAGCATTCATCAGCTCTTGGCGTTTTTGCGCCAGAACCTCGGCTTCTCCGTCTTGGATATCGGCTTGTTCCAATTCTTTCAGCCAATGGCGCAAGTTGTCCTCATCACTCTGCGCCTCTGCCATAGCAGATTCTGTTTCTTCCCTTTCTTTACGGATTTTTTTATAATCTTCCCATGCCTGCCGCACAGCATTTAGCACATCGGGATAATTTCCAAAAGCATCCAGAATATCTCTGTGATTAGCCGGATTAAGCAACCCCTGGTTATCAAACTGCCCATGGACTTCCACCAGGTTGGCGCCGATTTCCTTCAACAGGCGGGCACTTACCGGCTGGTCGTTTACAAAAATCTTTCCTTTGCCGCTGCGGTCTAAACTGCGCTTGATTTGCAAAGAATCTTCCACATCCAGATCATTTTCCGCCAAAAGCGCTGCCAAAGGGCTTCCTTTGCCGGGCAAATCAAATTCCGCAGAAACGCTTAATTTTTCCGCGCCGCTGCGAATGAGCCCCGTTTCAGCGCGCGCGCCAAGAATCAGCCCGAGAGAATCCAACAGGATAGACTTTCCGGCTCCGGTTTCTCCGGTCATGACGCTCAGGCCGGAATTGAAATCAATATCCAGTTTGTCAATCAACACCACATTGCGGATGGATAATGACTGCAGCATTTATAAGTCCTAGTAAAGAGCCTGCGCTTGTTTATACCATTTGCTCTTGGGGTAGTTATATCCCAATACCCGGATGGCGTCCTGAGCTTCTTTCGTCAGCCCCAGCGCCTTATATATCTCAGCCTGGCGGTAAAGCGCCTCTTCAATATGCGAGGTGGTCTGGTAATTGTTAACCACGGTTGAAAAACGGTTCAGGGAAGAAAGATAATTTTTCTGTTTCAGGTAAAATCTTCCAACCTCCATTTCTTTTCCGGCCAGGTGGTCTTTTACCAACCCCATCTTTAACTCTGCATCCACGGCATATTGCGTCTCCGGAAAACGGACAATAACCTGATTCAGCGCGTCTAAAGCTTTTTCCGTATTGCCCTGGTCTTTTTCGACACCGCTTATCTGGTTATAATAGCACAAGGCCTTCAGATAATAGGCATAGGCAATATCTTTGTTGCCGGGATGAAATTTAATAAAACGGTCTAAGCTGATAACCGCATCATCATATTTTTCATCACGGTAATAAGCATAGGCCCCCATTAATTTGGCTTTTGTCGCCCATTTGGAATAAGGATGTTCGAGTTCCAATTTTTCAAAAGTTTCGGCTGACCGCTGGTATGAAGTCTTTTCTAAAAGCTCATAGCCTTCATTATAAAGCTCTTCTGCTGTTTCCGGCTGCTTTTCCGGCGTGGAAGAACAGGCTGAAACAAGTGCCAAGGTCAAAAACAAGCTTAAAAATTTTTTCATTGTTCATCCTCTATTTGATAATTTGCGTTGTCCGAAAATAATAATTTTAAAAGTTCATTGGTATGGTAATGCCCGGTGCGCACGGCATCCAACCTTCCGTTTATCCGGTATCCGGACGTATATAAATCGCCTACCGCATCCAATACTTTATGATTCACACATTCATTTTTCACCCGGAAGCCGCCCTCATTCAAAATGGAATTTCCATCAAGGACCACAGCATTCTCCAGGCTTCCACCTTTTATTAAGCCTACGGATTTTAAATAATCCACCTGATATTTTTCACAAAAAGTCCGGCAGGGCGCGATATCTTTTTCAAAAATTTCCGGTGTTATGGCATTTTCAAATTCTTGATGCCCGACAATTTCAGAAGGGAAATCTATCGCAAAACGGACCTGCAGGCTATCTGCGGGAGAAAGCGTTACCCTATTTCCTTTTTCATCCTGGAAGGAAACTTCTTTTAAGACTTTTAAAATCCGCCTGGGCGCATTTTGGATTTTTTTATCCGCTTTTTTCAAAAGCTCATAAAAAATGCAGCCGCTGCCGTCCATAATCGGAATCTCCTGGTTATCCACTTCTATGCGGGCATTATCAATGCCTGCCGCATAGAGCGCTCCCATTAAGTGTTCAATAGTAGAAACCAGATTTCCTTTTTCATCTCCCAAACAAGAGCAATTGCGCGTATCGACAATTTTTGAATAAAGCCCTGGGATTCCAGGCTTGCCGGCGATGTCCGACCTAAAAAAAACAATACCTGCATCCTCTTCTGCCGGCAAAATGTTCAGGTTTACCCTAACGCCGGAATGTAAGCCAATGCCCTCAATATGAAGCGCTGAAGATAAAGTTTGCTGCATTGTTTTCTCCTTTTTTCAGTTAAGGCAGCCTATAAGCCGGGTTTTGTATTCCGGAAAAACCGGAACGATAGCTATTCATCTTGGCCGTTTGTCGCCAAACGGCTCATTGCGGCCTACCTCTGGAGCGGAGCGGGAACGCTCCCGTAAGCTTATTGCTAAGCCCCTCCTAACTTGGCCTTGCATCAGACAGGGTTTACCTTGCCAAAACCGTTACCGGCTTTGCGGTGAGCTCTTGCCTCGCCTTTTCACCCTTACCGTAAAATACGGCGGTATATCTCTGCGGCACTTTCCCTTGGATTCCTCCAGCCAGACGTTATCTGGTGCCTTGTTCCCGTGAAGCCCGGACTTTCCTCACGATTTCTCGCGCAGCTATCCGGCTGCCTTTGAAACAAAAGAATAATCTTTGTCTTCTATAATTGCAAGCGCTTTATAAAAATTATGCTTGGCAGTTGCCTTTTTTTGAGATAGTTTGTGAAAAGTTTAATTTAAAAAGGAAAAAACATGACGAAAATATCTTGGCGCGCCGGAACAATGCTCGCCCCTTTGCCGCCAGCCCTTATATCTTGCGGCACAAAAGAAACACCTAACGTTATGACGGCAGCCTGGACCGGCATTATCTGCTCCGACCCCGTTATCACATATGTTTCTATCCGCCCGGAAAGGCATTCGCACAAAATTATCAGCGAAACGAAAGAATTTGTTATCAACCTGCCGACTTATTCCATTGTCCACGCTGTTGACTATTGCGGCGTACGCTCCGGCAGAGACCACGACAAATTTAAGGAAATGAAATTGACGCCGCTGGCCTCTTCCGTTATTTCCGCGCCTCAGATTGAAGAATGCCCGGTTTCTATCGAATGCCGCGTTATCGATGTTAAGAACTTCGGTACGCATGATATGTTTACCGCTGAAGTCGTTGCCGTAAATGTCGACGACAAATTTATTAACGAAAGCGGGGCATTGGATTTGGAAAAAGCGGGAATCATCGCTTTTGCACACGGGAAATATTACACGCTCGGCCGTTGCCTGGGCAGTTTCGGCTTCTCTGTAAACAAAGCAAAAATGAATATTGCCCAGAAAATGAAAAAAGTTGAGGTTGAAGTTAAGCCGACACGGAAAAAAACAATAGAAAAGCCCATTGAAAAAAATTATGCAGGCAAGCCCTCCAGCCGTTTAAGAGAACGCCCGAAAAGAGAATCGGATGATAGCACCGGCTTCAAAAAAGACAGCCGCGGCAGCTTTAACAACAAGCGCAATGCAGAAAGGCGGGAAGACGGCTTCGGGCGGAAGCGCCCTGCCAAAGGCGGATTTTCAGAAAGGCGCCCTTCGGAAGAAAAAGGGCGAGCCCCGTTCAAACGCAGCGGCGGAAAACCTTTTGGCAGAAAATCCAAAGTCGGCGGCTTTAAAAAGAAATAGATATCCCCCAGTAAACTGGGGGTTCTATAGTAGCTACAAACCTAACGGTTTGACCACGCTCGTTGGCGTGGAATGGTGTTGTTCCAACACCTTGGCATTCAGCCCCGAGTAAACTCGGGGTTTTCTGTAAGGCATTAATAAAAAAATCCCCCGTGATAGCGGGGGATTTTTTTAGGTTCATGTCTTAAAAGGAATATCTTACACCGATTGTAAACTCATTCAGGATATCAATATATTCTCCGCCCAGAGGTACATAACGGTACATTGCACGGAATGCCAAACGGTTCGTCAACTGAAACTGCAAGCCGACGCCGGCGCGGAATGCTCCGATATCTTCGCCAAAGTCAGCACTGTTTCCTTTGACAAAAGCCGCCGAAGAAACCTGATAAGCGTTGATATCAAAATTCGCATCAAAACTATATTGCGCATAACCGGCTGTTGCAATCAACTCCAACCTTTCGTTTAACGGCAGGAAGAACACGGCATCAATACCATAGGCTTTGTAATCCAACTCATATTCCGTCAAACCGAATCTGTCGCGCCCGGCATAGTGTTCCTGACCAACGACGCCTTTTGAAGAAAGCGCCTGCTGATAAAAAAGCTCAATGCCGATATATTTCCAGGGGCGGAAGCCCAGGTTCACGTTCATCGAATCAAGGCTGTCGTCAAAATTGCTGGCCCTTGCCGTATAGATTTCTTCATCCGGCAGATAAAGAGGGTTGGCGATGTCAATGCTTTTATCGGTAAAATCCAGTTTTCCCATGACGTAATCTGCACCAATGCTGAATTTTTTCAGAGGGCGCGTCTGCCGCTGGTTATATTCGGCAACAAACTGTTCGTGATTATAGTAATTATAATCAGCCGCCGCCTCGTGGCTTAATGCGGTTAAAAACGTTCCAACAATAAGTATAAGTTTTTTCATAAAAGCACCTTTTCACAAATTAAAACAGAAAACGCAGCCCGACGGAAAATTCCTGTAAATCGTCAATATATTCTCCGCCCAAGGATACATAACGATACATTCCGCGCAGCGCAACGCCCTCAGCAATATTCAACTGGCCGCCGACGGCAAAACGCCAACCCGTTTTATCTTCGCTGAAATCTTGATTAAGAACTTCTTCCAGATGCCCATAATCAACTTCATAAACGCCCATCTGCAAATTATTATCAAACTTATATTGCCCAACACCGACGGATCCCAGGAAATCAAAATAAAGCGAAACCGGCAGATAAAAAACGGCATCGACGCCATAGGCGGTAAAGCTTGTGTCATATTCATTCATCAGGTAGTAACGGCGCGTTGACGAGCTTAACGTTTTATTGTCAATGACAAAACGCTGGTTGTCTTGATATGTTTTTTGATAAAAAGCCTCTAAACCAAAATATTTATGCAGGCGCGCACCCAATACAAAAGACAGGGAATCGCTGTCATCAAAAATATCGTCAAGATTAACGCTGACCGGCTTTTGGAAACGGATATCGTCAATCTCCCATGGTTCGGATACGGCACCCGGTTTGCTCTTTACCCAGTCGAAACCGATATAATATTTAAAATAGTTCACGGCCGTAAGCTTGCGGGCAATATTTTCTTTGGCTTCTTTAAACTCTTGCTTAAACCCTTTGTCATAACCGCTGTATAAGCTGTCGCAGGGGCATAAAACCGTTTTGCCCATAACGACGGAAGAGCCGTTAACCAGCTGTTCCTCCGGGTCGCAGGGACACCATTCCACATCGTATAAATCGCCATACCGAACTTCTCTGCGTTCATCCGCGGCCGCAGAAGATGCAAAAGAAACGCCTAATATGCTTAACAATACCAATAAATTACGCATGGGTACCCTTTCAGATTATTTGCCCTAATCATAAATGAGAGAACTTAATAAAGGGTTACCGCCGCACGATTATTTGCGGATTTCAAAAATTGGGAATTTTTCTTTTAATTCTTTTATCAGCGCCGCATCATCAAAAAATTTTTCACATTCCCAATCCTGGGTCAAATCGCCAGGTACCGGACGGTATTTTTGTAAAAAATATTTCTTTACGCCGGCTTCATGCAGAAAGTTTCCGATTTTGCGGACATCTTCGTTTTCCAAAAGCCGGGGATCACAGGTGGTGCGGCATTCAAAATCTATTCCGCTTTCCAAAAGAAGATTGAGGGATTTTTGAACATTTTCAACTTTTACCGGGCAGCCGACGGCCTGTGTATATTTATTCCAAGGCGCTTTGATATCTAATCCGACCCAATCTAAAAGCGGCAAAACTTTTTTAAGGTGTTCCGGGCGGTAGCCTCCGGTATGCAGGCCTATTTTATATCCCAGCGCCCTGACTTCCTTTACCGCGCCTTCCAAACCATCCTGAACCAAAGGATCTCCGCCGCTGAAAACAACAGCATCCAATTTGCCGCGCCTGCTCTGTAAAAACTCTATAAATTTCGGCCATAAAAATCCGCTTTCCCGATTAACTTCCTGCAACGAAGAATTATAGCAAAAAGGGCAGCGCCAAGGGCACCCCTGCATAAAAATTACCGCCGCAATCTGCCCCGGATAATCTACGAGAGAAAAATTTTCAACTCCGCCAATATTTATAGACATTTTGACTCCAGATAAAAAAAGCATCCGGCAGCTAAATTCTGCCGGATGCCCTATGGTTAAAAATTATTCAGCAGCAATATCATAAGCTTCCATATTTACAACCGCTTTGCTTTCGCAGAAGCATTTGCGTGTGTAAAACTCGGACTTCTTGCCAACATTAAATTCAGAGACCGGACGGAAATAGCCCATTACTCTTGTCCATACTTCGCAAGGCTGTCTTTCTTCATCGTTTAATTTGATATCTTCAAAATTAATTGTGTTCATAATATTTTCTCCAAGTTTCGTATTGTGTTATTAATTAAGCAACGTCTTTTCTTGAGGCTGCCAGTCTCTTCTCTGCCTTCTTTTCTTCATCGCAAATCGGGCAGAATTTATGTTCTCCGGAAATATATCCATGCTTTGGGCAAATGGAAAAAGTCGGAGTGATGGTAATGTATGGCAAGCGGTAATTCGTCAACACGCGTTTTACGATATCTCTGCAAACGGATGCTGAAGAAATTCTCTGCCCCATGTAAAGGTGCAGAACCGTACCGCCGGTGTATTTGGTTTGCAGCGTGGACTGCAATTCCAAAGCTTCGAACGGGTCATCCGTATAACCAACCGGCAATTGAGAAGAGTTTGTATAAAACGGATTCTCTTTTGTACCGGCCTGGATAATGCCCGGATAACGCTTCTTGTCTTCCCTGGCAAAACGGGTGGTAGCACCTTCTGCCGGAGTAGCTTCAAGATTGTACATATGGCCTGTCTGTTCTTGAATTTTTACCAAACGGGCACGAATATGGTCTAAGAATTTAACCGCAAATTCTTGTCCCCAATTGTCGGCAATGCTGTGTTCGTCATTTGTGAAATTGCGAATCATTTCATTAATGCCGTTTACGCCAATTGTAGAGAAGTGGTTGCGGAGCGTTCCCAAATAACGTTTTGTGAAGGGGAACAAACCATTGTCAATTAACCTTTGAATTACTTTGCGCTTAATTTCCAAAGATGTTTGGGCGATGTCCATCAACTCATCCAAACGGGCAAACAATGCCGTTTCGTTTCCTTTATAAACATAACCCAGGCGGGCGCAGTTAAAGGTAACAACACCGATTGAACCTGTCTGCTCAGCAGAACCGAACAAGCCGTTTCCTTTGGCAAGAAGTTCGCGCAAGTCTAACTGCAGACGGCAGCACATGGAACGAATCTGACCGGGTTTCAAAACAGAATTGATGAAGTTTTGGAAATAAGGCAAGCCATATTTTGCCGTCATTTCAAACAACAATTCAGTGTTTTCATCTTCCCAGGGGAAATCCGGCGTCATATTATATGTCGGAATCGGGAATGTGAACGGACGGCCTTTGGTATCACCGCGCATCATAACCGTGATATAAGCCTTATTAATCATATGCATTTCTTTGGTCAAATCGCCATAAGTGAAGTCTTGTTCCTCACCGGCAATCAAAGGATGCTTATCGCGCAAATCTTCGGGGCATACCCAGTCAAAAGTGAAGTTTGTAAAGGGCGTTTGAGATCCCCAGCGTGAAGGAACATTCAAATTATAGATGAGTTCCTGGAAGCTTTGTTCAACTTCTTCATAAGACAAATTGTCTTTGCGGATGTAAGGGGCAAGGTAAGTATCTACTGAAGAGAAAGCCTGAGCACCCGCCCATTCGTTTTGCAGCGTGCCCATAAAGTTAACCATCTGGCCGACAGCAGAAGACAAATGCTTTGGCGCGCCGGCTTCAGCTTTTCCGGGAACACCGTTAAAGCCTTCGTGCAACAGATTCTTTAATGACCAACCGGCACAATAAGCGGCCAACATGTCCAAATCGTGAATATGGATATCGCCGTTACGGTGGGCTTCGCCGACCTCAGAAGGATAAACGTGGCTTAACCAATAGTTTGCCATAACTTTTCCGGCAACGTTCAGAATCAATCCGCCGTTGGAGTATCCTTGGTTGGCATTGGCATTGACACGCCAGTCAAGCCTCTCCAGATATTCATTGATAGAACTTTCAACATCAACCATTACCTTATGGTCTTTACGGGAACGTTCACGCTGGTCGCGATACAAGATGTATGCCTTTGCCGTGTTGAAATAGTTTGAAGAGATTAAGACCTGTTCTACAATATCTTGGATATTTTCAATAGAAGGAAGAGATTCCGCATATTTATGTTTTAATACTTTCAACACCTGGGCCGTCAGGAGCCAGCTTTCCTGCTCGCTGAACTCGCCGGTAGAAGCGCCGGCTTTATTAATAGCGTTAAAAATTTTATTGCTGTCAAACGGTGCTAATGTACCATCTCTTTTGGTTACATTATCGACGGGGAGCTTTTCATTCGCTACCTGCGGCATTTCATAAGTGTTGGTCATCTCTCTAAAACATTCCTTTTTATTTATTTGTCGTTTGTATTATCTATTGTACCTCGCTGGTACTAAACATACAATATATAGTATTAACGCAAAGTAAATAATCAATATATTGTATCCACATTTTTTTAATATCTAAAATTATTTTTTTGGCGCGCAGGCCTTGATGCCCTTAATATTGCGTGAAGTTTTCCCCTAAAACAATAGCGAAAAAATTTAAAATCCGTATTGACAAGCCTATCCCATTATAAATGCGTCAAAAAAATTTTTGAGCTGCGTGGATAAAATCTTTAATAAAAAATTTTTATTAAAAATCAATGATATAGCTTTTAAAATTATCCCCAAAATCATCCACAGGCCGCCACAAAAATGCCACTTCAAAGACTCGTAAAAAAAGGCGCTTAGAGCGCCTTTTTCGATTTTTGCGACGGGACTACCTTTTTACAGAAGTCTCGACTTCCTCGCCGATTATCGCCTCTTCGATATATTCATCCGTGCATTGGGCGCCCAAACAACGCTTCAGAACCGTCGCTTTGCGGCCCGGCGTCAGCCCCATCAGCTCGACAGACGGAACATAGACATCAACGATTTTTATATTAAAGGTGAAGTAAGCGACGGAACCGCCTTCATCGCTGACATAAACCTTGACCGTCATATCACCAATATTGGAAGGCATGGCCGTTCCATAAAAACGGCGGCGCTTAGCATCAAAATGCAGCCAGTCCGGAAGCGGCGAATCGTCTATCAGTCCGGCACGCATCGTTACTTTTCCCGTAAAGTCCATTTGTTTTAAGATGCTTTCGGGAATCGTTATATCCAACCCCTGCCCGGTTTCCAAGGTTACGTCAGAAACATATTTTTCCGCAGACATTTTTACAGGCGGGCGCTTTACGGGAACGTCCAAAAGATATGGGCGGTTATCCGGCATAAACTGCCCTTTGCGCCATTTTTCCAATTCTCCGCGCAGGTAAAAAGCTATCTTAGACGGTTTTTCGCTCAACATATAATAAGGAATCGCGTCCAGCCCCAAAGCCGCATACAAATTGCCAAGAGAATCCTGCAAATTGACATAGGCTTCCATCGCGTTAACTTCGTCTTCGATTGCCCGAGCGGATTCCAAATGGCTTTTTTCATCTTTGCTGCCGGAAGAGATTGTCGTGTCTTCGGCGATATCTTCCGAAACATTAGCGATTTCTCCGGATATCTGGTAATCTTCATAAGCAGACTGGTATCTCGCCCAAGCGACATAAACCTGCGTCAGAATAAGGTTTGTCATCCTTTCCCGGCGCAGCGTTTCCAATTCATGCTCAGAAGGATTGCCGGCGTTTTCAAAAACCTGCATGCCGACATCCCTGGCTTTTTGCGCCCAGAGGCGGTTATATCTGTCGCGATTGCTTTGGTATGCTTTTTCCCCGGGGTTGTCCAGCACTTTAAAATTCGCCTTAATTTCTTCCACCGAGGTTGTTATGTCGCGCATCCGCAATTCGGGACGGTTTGTCAACGCGAGCCATTCCATTTCCGACAGGCTGCTCTTAATTTCAGGCAGGACAAAATTTCCATATTCCGCGCCGACTAATTTATATTGCGTGGACGGGTGGAATCCCATTAAAGAAGCCAAGCGCACTTCCGCATTTTCCAAATCGCGCTTGGAATCCGAAAGTTTCTTAACCATCTCCATGTATTTGCGCTTCTTGACCAAATCGCCCATTTCCGAGCTGCGCCCTTCCGCAGCCAGTTCATTGCTTTTGGCGTTCATTTCATCGACTTCCAGCGTCAGGTATTCAATCATATCGTCAACCACAGGGAGTATTTTTTGAGCCGTCAGGGTTTTCCAATATAAATATCTGGTTTCCTGCATTAAGTTATGAATTACTTTGCGGCTTTGCTCATAAGCCAAATTGGCACTGTAAACGCTGTCCTGGCTCTGGTAATAAACCGTTCCGACATCAAGAAGATTCCATGCCAGTTTCAATTCAGAATCCACATCCTTGCCGTTTGTCGCGTTTACGTAGCCCGCCGCCGAAAAAATTTCCGGCAAACGGTTTTGTGATGCGCCGCCAACTTCCAAAAGGCTTTGTTCATAACTGACCGCCCGGCGGGTATAGTTATATTTTAATGCCAGGGCAAAAGCCATGTACATATCTATCGGCTTTTCAATTTTGCGCGGCGTGGAAGCATACATGTTTTGCATATCCGCATCAACGCGCATTGCCCTTTCCCAATCCGTATATGCCGCCGGCGCAGGAACCCTGCGGGACGTATAGTTTTCCGATTGGCAGGAAGCTAAAAGCACGCTGCCCAGCAGGAGCGTCAAAATCTGTTTGCACATGGCTAAAACCCTTAAGTTAAACTTTTCCTTTAGGTTAAATTATATCAATATTTTTGATAAGCATAGTATTTATTTGCTTTTATCCAACTTTCATGTATAAAATATCTTATAAACTGATTTTGGCAGGATGGAAAAATGATAGAAATTTTTCATACTATTTTTAAATATAAGGAAAAAGAAAGCCCCGATGTTTTAGGAAAATATCCCGAGCGCGTGCATGTCAACGCCATGCCCGAGCGCCGCTATTTGTGGGCTTCCCGCTTGTTGGTTATTTTATCCTGCCTCAGCATCAGCCTTTCGATGATGCTGGCTTCGGCGATTTATGTCATGCTTCCCCAGCGAACGGCTCGTCCGAGACTGCTTCATGAAAACAAAGATTTCAGCATTCTTGAGCTGACGCAGCGCGATGAAAAGAGCATTGCCGTGGAAGATTTAATCGCGGAACAATTCATTCAGCAGTATATCCTTCTCCGCCACGTTATCAGCAATGACTACGATGAAATCGTCAACCGGTGGAAACGCGGTTCCGCACTTTACTGGCTCTCTTCCCGCAATGTTTTTATGAATTTTGAAAACAGCGATGTCAAATACAACCTCATGCAATTCCGGCAAAGTTCCATGACCCGGATGGTTTCCGTACAATGGGTACGCCCGCTGACAAAGGGGTTGTGGCAGGCGCAATTTACCACGCTGGACTATTATCCCGGCAACGAAGAGCCGCAGTTGAATATCTGGCGCGCCTATCTGCGTGTCGTCTTCACGGAAATCCCGTTCAGAAGCCGGGATGACCGGACAAAAAACCCCTTTGGATTTATGGTCCTTAACTATTCTCTCGCTTATGTCGGCGCGCCGTCCAATGTTCAGGAATATTTAAAAGAAATGGAAAATCTGGGCGGTACGGTTTCATTCTAAAAAAAAGCCCGGGTTCCGGGCTTTTTTTATTTTTTCTTTTGCTATTTGAACAGCTTTTTATCTAATTTTTCAAGCTCGTCAATATAGCCTGAAATCAGGTTCAGCCCCATATTCCAGAAATCGGGCTTTTTCGCATCCAAACCGAAAGGCTTTAACAGCTCGTCATATTTTTTTATCCCCGTTTCCGACAGCATTTTCAAATATTTATCTTCAAAACCGGGAACTTTTCCTTCCTGATAAACCTGATAAAGCGAATTAACCAGGCAATCGGCAAAGGAATAAGCATAAACATAAAACGGCTGGAAGAAGAAATGCCCCACCTGCATCCATATATTAGCGCTGTTATCGTCCACATTGACCCAGGGGCCTAAACTGCTCCGCATTTCTTCAAGCCAGATTTCATTTATCCTTTCCGGCTGCAATTCGCCTTTTTTGCGTTCCTCATGCGCGCGGCTTTCAAAAAAGTGAAAGGCAATCTGGCGGATGGCCGTGTTTATCATGTCATTGACTTTTGAAGCAATCAGACAAAGCTTTGCCTTGTCATCTTTCACTTCCTTTACCAGCGACTGGAATGTTATCATTTCGCCAAAAACAGAGGCAACTTCCGCCAAAGTCAACGGCGTTGCATCGTTCAATTCTCCCTGGGTCTGGCTTAAAAGGAAATGGCAGCCGTGCCCAAGCTCATGCGCCAAAGTCAACACATCGTTTTGCTTACCGACAAAGTTCAGCAGCAAATAAGGATGATATTTATTCGGCAGCGGACAGGCAAAGGCGCCGCTGCGTTTTCCATCGCGGGGCGGAACATCTATCCAGTTATTTTGAAAGAATCCATCCGCCAGCTTGCGCAGTTTGGGCGAAAATTTATTATATGCCTTCAAAACAATATCGACGCTGTCTTTCCAGCCATATTGGACATCTTCACAAAAAGGAAGCGGCGCGTTTCTATCCCAGTATTCGATTTTTTTGACACCGAGCCATTTGGCCTTTAGCTTATAAAAACGATGGGCAATTTCCTGATATCTTGAACGCACGGTCTCCGCCAGTGCATTCACAGCCTTGTCCTCCACGCGATTTGCCAGGTTTTGCGAAGCAATCGGCGTTTTATAGCCGCGCTTGTCATTGGAAATGGCCAGATCTTTAATAATCATATTATAAATGAACGAGAACAGTTCTTTATTTTCCGCGCTGACCCGGTTTATTTCTTTTCCGGCTTTTTCGCGAATCTTCGCATCCTTATCCTGAAGCAATTTTGATATTTCCGCATCATTATAAGTTTTGCCGTCAATCGTGTATTTTAACCTCGCGCTTGTTTCTTCGTAAAGGCGTACCCAGGCGCTTCCGGAGGTGATGCTTTTTTCATGGAAAACTTCTTCTACCGGTTCGGTTAATTCATATTTTTTGTAAAGGCGGATGTTTTTTAAGAAAGGAGCAAATTTTGCAACATTTTTATTTTTGAGCAATGATTTAAATTTCTCTTCCGGCAGGCGGTTTACTTCCAGAGTGAAAAAGATGGCCGGCTTGCCATATTCGTTTAGCTTCTCGCTGACATTTTGATAAAAGGCCATTGCTTCCTTATTGTTCATCTGGGTAACCATGTTCAGATAGGCGTATTCGCCAAGAGCGTGTCCGATAATGTCGCTTTCCTCACAATTTTTCAGCGCCTGATAAAAATCTTCCGCAGAGATATCTGCCAGTTTTCCTTTATATTTTTTGGACAAATCCAAATTGAGCTTTTTGAACTTATTCAAATCTTTGGTTATTTTCGGATCGTGAATGCCCTGATACAAATCAGTTAAATCCCAAGCGGGAAAATTATTGTCCTTCATTTATTCCATCCTTGTCCAACATATTAATATCATTCAGCTTTTTCATTTGGGCGCCGATATCCGGATGCGTCTTGCGATATTCTTCAGCGCCGGCTTCCTCTTCTGAAAGCTGCGGCTCAAAGTAATAATTGCTCCAGGGACGCGGCTGCTTCCCTAAAAGCCATGATTTCAGCCCGGCACCGATAACATCGATATCGCAAAAGTTATTTTTTACCACCGCCGAAAGCATGCATAAGGCTTTACCGTTGCTTTCGCAGGCAAACATTTCTTCTGCCATTGCCTCGGTACAGGGGATAAAGCCCCTTTTCAGCTCATCTTGCCGGGGTGCAAAAAGCACGATTAAGAAAACCAAAATAAAAAATGCGGTAATTAAAGAAACAACTAGGCCAAACCAATGGGCTTTTAGAAAAGACATTATTCCTCCCGTTATGCGGCGTTGCGTTTTTGCAGCAGCTGCTCCAGCAAGGCAAGCTCCTCACGGGTATTTGCAGCGGAGGCTTCTTCTACCGGGCATTCAACAGCACTGCATTTCAAACCTTTTGCCAAAGCAATCGCAATGGCATCTGTTAAATAATACTCTCCGGCGGCATTTTCATTACTGATTGCATTTAAAATTTCAAACATTACCGCCCCGTCGAAACACATCATGCCTGAATTGCAGAAGTTGACGGCCTTTTCTTCATCTGTTGCATCTTTAAACTCAACAATGCGTTCCAGTTCTCCGCGGCTGTTAAGAATAAGGCGGCCATAACGCGCGGCATCTTCCGGACGGAAGCCGACACAGACAACCGAATAGCCTTCGCGGCGGCGGCCGATTACCCTTTTAATCGTATTTTCCGTATAAAGCGGCTGGTCTCCGAAAATGACCAAGATATCCCCTTTAAAACCCGAAAGGAGGCTTTCCGCCGCCAAAACGGCATTGCCTGTGCCGAGCTGCTTTTCCTGCACGCAAGTCGGATAAGGAGAAACTTCCTTTTTTACCAAATCGCCGTCTGGCGCAATAACCGTAACAATTTTCTCAACACCAGCCGTTTCCAGCATATCGATGATATGGCGGATCATCGGCTTGCCACATACAGGCATCATCACCTTGGGCAAGTCAGATTTCATCCTTGTCCCCTTGCCGGCTCCTAAAATAATCGCTGCGATTTTGTTTTCTGTCATTATTTTCTCCTTTATAATCTTTTAATAAGTTTAGCTTATAATAACAAATATGTTTAATTTGTTAAGAGTGGGCATGCGTTTATGAAAAAACTTTTTCTTGCAATTTATTTCAGCCTTTGCACATTTCCGGTTTTTGCGGGTTTAAGGCAGGTCAGCGATTATGCTTCCGTTGCGGCAATTCCCCAACAGCCCCAACAGGAAAAAAACCCGGTTTATGACATTACGCCCAATGATTTAAGCGACTTTTTGGAACAGCGCCTCAAACGCGCCGTCATTATGGACGCCGACAAGCTTACCCAAGACAATATCTCCTTTGAAGCTAGCGATAGCGCTAAGCAGCAAATGAAGGCGCAAAACAAGACTATCTTTGAAAAAATATATGACAATGTCATGCAGCGCGCAAACAATAACAACACTCCCGCCGGGCAAACGCCGCAATGGGAAATGCAGCAACAGCAGCAAATCGGGCAGATGCAATCTTCCGTAAAGCAAATCAACATCGCGCTGCCGCCGTATAACCAGATGGCCACCGTTGCCGCCGTTGAACACATCCCCTATCTGTATGACCGGATAGAACTTCTTCCCGACGGCACGGCTTTTATCAATGAAAAGCTGGTTATTCTTTCAGAAAACAAAAAAGAAGACAAAGGGCTGATAAAAAAACTGCCCCGTTATGTTTACGGCAGAAACGGGCGCCAAAGCGAAATCAGATATACTTTGGCAGAAGTGAAAATAAACGGGCAGCCTGTCGCTTACAAAATTTCTGAAAAAGAAAAGCAAATTTGGCTGGAACCAGATAACAGCCTTAACCTGGAAGCAGGAATTTACCAATATGAATTCAGCTTTACGGCAGGAGGGCTTCTAACGCCGTTTGACAAATATCTTGAATTTTACTGGAATGTCAGCGGCGGCGGTTGGGATTATGTTGTCGCAAAAATGGGCGCAACAATATCTCTGCCGGCTAAGAGCAATATTTCTCTGGCTTTTGCCTTAAGCGGTTATGGAAGATATCTGCAAAACAGCACAATACTTCCCAGAATTGAAAAGCCTAATGTTTTCAGCTTCAGCGTAACAGAACCGCTTTTCATCCGGGAAAATATGCATATTTCCGTCATTCTTGAAGATAACGGCGCAGTTACAATCCCCTTTGGGCAGAAAATGAGCGGCTTTATTGACAATAATACCGGAACGCTCCTTTCCGCTTTGGCCTTTGCCTTTATATTTTTCTCTTATCTGCTTTCTTGGCGCGGAATTAAAAAAAGCAAAACAAAAACAATCGCCACCTTAAAGAAAACGCCTGAAATGCTCCGCTTTACCCAACATGGGTTTGACGCTAAAAACCTGGCAATCTATTTTTTGAATTGGTTTCGCAAAAATATTATCGACATTCAAAATGCCGGAGAAACAGTTCTGCTCATAAAAAAAACAGACCAGTTAAAAAGTCTGTCAAAATCTGAAAAGAAGGCATTGCTTGCCCTTTTCGGAAATCATGACGCCGTTTTTAAGGCCAACAGCATGAACCTTTTGCAAATCAAACGGGCTGCAAAATATTTGCGCCGCGGGCTGCAAAAGGCTTTGGGCGCCTATATGTTAAAAATAAACAGCTCCTATCTGTTTTTCTCCTGCTCTATGCTGTTTTTGACAGAAGCGGCCATTGTCTATCTTAAAACGCCGGGCTGGGGCAATTTTATTTTGCTTGCCCTGTTAACGGTTATGGAAATTTTTGCCGCCGTTTTGTTTTGGTTTTCTCCCCGAAAGAAGATTGCAAATATCATTTTAAAAATTTTGAGCGCCGCGGCAGGGCTCCTGCTCTGGATTATGAGCTGCGCGATTTTGCAAATGCCGGCGGCAGCGCTTATCCTGGCCTCGGCCTGGTGCATCGGCTTTTACACGGTCAAGTTTTTCCGCAGCGGCAGTTTGTTTGGCAATAGCGCAAGAGAAACTGAAAAACAAAAGGAATATCTGTTAAAACATAAGGAAAATATCCTGATGGGCAAAGAATTTGCCAATCAGCAGCCGATGATTTTTGCTTTAGACCTGGAAGGCGAATTTAAAACGCCGGAGGCTCTTGCCGAATTTAACAAATTTGAAGCGATGAACCAGCTCATCAAGACCTTGGGACGCAAAAACTAGTGGTTGGCATTTGCCAGAATGCGGCGTTTATCCCTGTTCCAATCGCGTTCCTTAACGGTTTCGCGCTTGTCATAGTTCTTTTTGCCCTGAGCCAAAGCGACTTCCAGCTTTGCCCGCCCGCTTTCATTGAAAAACAAGCGCAGAGCAACCAGCGTATAGCCTTTACGGGATAGCGCAGAAATTATATCGTTAATTTCTTTCCTTTTAAGCAGGAGCTTGCGGCGGCGTTTTTCTGAATGGCTTTCATATCCCCGATTGGCATATTCGGCGATAAACATATTTGAAATAAACAATTCATCTTGCTCAATTTCGCCGTAAGCGTCGTTAATATTCGCATGCCCGAGCCGCAGGGATTTTACTTCCGTTCCGCTTAATTCTATTCCGGCAACAAATTTTTCCAGAATCTGATAATCAAAACCGGCGCGCCGGTTTTGCGCGACCAGCCCATGGGATATAAAATCGCTTTTTTTACTGCTTTTTGCCATAGCCTATGCCGTTTTTTTCGATTTACGCCCATCCGAAAGCAACAATTCGGGTTTTGGGCTTTCCGCATTTATCGGTGCGCCGGCGCGCTGACAGTGCCCATCAACAAAAGCGCCGGGTTCAATAGCGATAATATCATAAGTCGAATCCCCGACCAAACGTGCGGATTTTGCAACAAACAACGTTTCGACCGCAGCCTTTCCGGTCAGGCTGCCATAAAGGTGCAGGCTTTTGGCGTTTATTGCTCCGGTAACAGAACCCTTGATTCCGATAACCAGTTCTTCACAAGAGATATCTCCTTCGACATGCCCGTCGATATGGATAATGCCTTCGCTGATGACATCGCCTTTAACGCGCGCATTTTCGCTGATGATGCTCGGCACCGGCATGCTTGACTGGCTGCGGCTGACCCGGCGCGCTAATTTTAAATAAAGCAGACGACGTAATTTTTTCATATTATCACCTCTAAATTATGATGCCCGGGCTTTAATAAACGGCATCGGATCAACATCTACCCCGTTAAACAATACTTCATAATGAAGATGCGGCCCTGTCGATCTTCCGGTTGTTCCAACCTCTCCCAAAGTATCATTAAGTTTGACTTTCTGGCCTTTTTTTACATAAATTTTATTCAAATGTCCATATTTTGTTACAAAACCGTTTCCATGGTCAACCACGACCAGATTTCCATAGCCGCCGGCATATTCGGCGCGGGTAACCCGGCCATGCGCCTGAACCTTGATTTTGTTTCCTGTACGGCTTGCCAGGTCAACCCCTTTATGCGAGGCGCGCTTGCCCCGGAACGGATCGCTTCTTGTGCCGTATTGGGAAGTTACCCAATAACTCCATACAGGCTTGCCCAACGGCACATATTCTGAAACTTCCCGGTAATATTGCAAATCGTCAGCAGCCTTATATATGGCGCTTATCTTTTTTTGCAAGGCTTTGTCTTTCAGCTGCGTTTTGGGCTCCGGCATATAAGGCCCGCCTTTGCCAGACTTGCGGTTGGCAAGGGGGTTAAAATAAAGCCCTTTTCTTTTGAGCGCTTTGTTTATGCCGCCAAAGGCGTTTTTAATTTTATCGGCTTCTTTTCCCGCGATTCTCTCAACTTGGTCAAAGACTTCCATTTCAGCGCTTTTCAGCTCGTCAACAACATTTTCCATCTCGTTAATCTGGCGGCGCAGTTCATCGCGTTCAGATGCGGCAATATCCCTTTGCAGGATGGCTTCGTTCAAATTCAGCTTTTCTTTGATGATGTCATTGCTGACCCAGTCTTTTTCTTCCGCAATTTGTTTAATTTTATCTTCAACCCGGGAAGCCTGGAGCTTGTAATTTTCAATTTCTTTTTTGTTGGCTGATTTTTTGCTGTCTGCCAAAACCAGCATTTCATTAATATTCTTATGCATATTCATAAAATCGCCGATTAAGTCTGCATAAGCATCGCGTGTTGCGTCCAATTCCTGGTTTTTATAAGATATAATGCGGCCGGACTTATTATATAAATGGTAAGAATAAAAGCTCCATACGGCGGCGGCGGCAATAAACAGCAATAAAAAGACTTGCAGCCGGGAGCTTATCTTAAAGACCTTTGCCCGCCCTCCGCTGCGGAAAATAATTTCTTTATCCGCAAAAAAACCTTCCGCATCGTTATAATGCGGCTGGTAGGAATATCCGGGCTCTAGTTTTTTTCTCTTCATAAATAAACCTGTGTTGTTGACCTTTTGCCAATAAAGAGGTTATCTTTTATATGGCTTTATCTGTATAGCAAAAAAAATTATTAAAATACAGTTTTTTTTAGCAACTTATCCCAACAGCGAAGCCAACACTTTGTTTTTACTCGATAAGGCAAAATAGAATGATAAATAAAAAACAACTTTTGGAGTTTATTTGCACATGGTTTTACAGCGGGAAAGCTCCAAAAGCTCCCGGAACTTTCGGCTCGCTCGCCACGCTGCCTTTTGTTTACCTTGTCAGCAGCTGTTGGCACATTCCGGGAATTATCGCTTTTTCGGCGGCTGTTTTTATCATCGGGGTTTGGGCTGCTGACGCTTATGTCAAAATGCTTAATTTGAAAGACCCGGGCTTTATCGTCATTGACGAGACGGCCGGGCAAGCCCTCGCCCTTCTTTTTGCCGGCACAAATATTTATCTTTATCTGCTGGGATTCGCGCTTTTCCGTTTGTTTGACATCCTGAAGCCTTGGCCGGTTTCCTGGGCGGATAAAAAAGTTCCCGGCGGTTTGGGCATTATGCTTGACGATGTTTTTGCCGGCCTGATGGCCGCCGCGGTTATGAAAGCGCTGCTGCTTATTTGATTTTATTCATCCAAGATGACAAATTCATCTGCGCCGCTCAGGTTAAGCACGACCCGGGCGCGTTCTTCCAACATATCCAAATCGAGGCTTTTTCCTGAAAGAAGCCGCACTTTTTCTTCCAGCCTTATTTTTTCCTGGCGGTAGCTTTGCGCAATTTGCGCCGTATCGGCAATTTCTTTTTTGAGGTAAAGCATTTTGAGAAAACCGCGGTCGCCGTTAACGGCATGGTAGCCGAAATAAATGAACAGGAAAAGGCAAAACAGCCCGTACCCCGACTGTTTTAATCTGTTTTGCAAATCCCAATAAAAGCCCATTTCCGCTCTCCTTCACCTCTTTTCAGCTTATGCCTGGCATCGTTAAAAATTCGTTACAAAAATTTAAACAAGCTTTAAAAAATTTTTATATATTTTTTCATTTTCACAAAGCCAGGCGTGGCGTGGCATAGCGGGCTGCCGAACCGCTTTAATACAGAACAGAACAAGAACACTTAATAAAATCCCAAAAAATCCCATTGATTCCCATAGAATCCCATGATATATTAATAATATATTCAATGATGGGGCAGGAACCGTGGGTAAAAGCTTTTTATTTTTAGATACGATTACCAACAAAGTCGACAGCAAAGGCCGCGTGTCGCTTCCTGCAGATTACCGCACAATTGTTAAAGAACTCTCAACAGATATTGTCTGCTACCGCAGCCTGAATGCGCCATGCATTGAGGGCTGCACCGAACAGCTTTTGGATAAGCTGGCTGATGATATGGACAATGCTTTGGACTTTTTCTCCCAAACGCAGGACGAACTGACCAACCTGATTTTCGGCGATGCGAAAAAATTTCCTTTTGACAGCACGGGGCGCATTATGCTGAGCGAAAAGCTGCTCAAACATGCCGGAATTACAAATGCCGCCGTTTTTGTCGGCAAAGGGCGCAAATTTCAAATTTGGAATCCCGAAAACTGGGAAAAAGAAGAAGCAAAAATCCGTGCAGAAATTTTTAAGAAACGCCCCCAGCTTAAAACACTTGCGGAGCCCAAAGCATGAGCGATTACAGCAAACATTTCCCGGTCATGCTTCCCGAAGTTTTAGACGCTCTTGCGCCTAAAGACGGCGAAATTTACGTTGACGCCACTTTTGGCAACGGTGGATACAGCGAAGCCATTTTGTCCGCGGCAGATTGCAAAGTTATCGCCCTTGACAGGGATCCCGGCGTTCGGGAAAGGGCTGAAGAACTAAAAGCCGCTTTCGGCGCCCGTTTTGATTTCCGCGCCGGCTGTTTCGGCAATTTTGCAAAACTTGTTTCTGAAACCGTAAACGGCGCTGTTTTTGATATTGGCGTTTCTTCCATGCAGTTAGATGAGGCGCAAAGGGGCTTTTCTTTCAGCAAAGAAGCCCCCTTGGACATGCGGATGTCGCAAACCGGCGCCTCCGCTGCCGATTTGGTAAATTCTTTGGAAGAAAAAGAGCTTGCCGACCTCATTTACCAATTTGGAGAAGAAAGAAACTCCCGCGCCATTGCCAGAAAAATCGCCGAGGCTCGTGCCCAAGCGCCGATTGAAACGACGACCCGCCTCGCAGAAATCATTTATCAGGTTAATAAGAAAAAACATGACCAGATTGATCCGGCAACCCGCACCTTTCAGGCTTTGCGCATTGCGGTCAACGATGAATTGGGCGAATTGGCAAAAGGTTTGGAGGGTGCCGCCGCGCGCCTTTCCTCCGGCGGACGCCTTGTTGTTGTGGATTTTCATTCTTTGGAAGACCGCCTGGTTAAAAACTTTTTCAAACAGAAGTCCGGGAAAAATATCAGCGTTTCACGCTATATGCCCCTGCCTTCCGTGCAACAGGATATCCTTTTTAAGGATTGTTCAAAAGCGATTCTTCCTTCCAAGGAAGAACTGGATAAAAACAAACGCTCCCGTTCGGCAAAGCTCCGCTATGCCATCCGGTGTTAATGAGATAAGGAAAACAATGATGAACAACACAAAAATCGCCGCTTTTTTCTTATGGATTTCCCTTCCCTGCCTGTTGGGCTTTGGTTCGCTCATTATGAAAAACCAGGTGCAAAACCTGGAAAAAGAGCTCAACGGCTTAAACAGCGCCATCCGGGAAGATATTAAAGCCATCCATGTGTTAAAAGCCGAATGGAGCCATTTGAACAATCCGGAAAGATTAAGGAAACTCGCCGCCAAACATATTGCATTAAATCAACTGCGCCCTGAACAAATTATTAACTATTCTGAGTTACCATTTGAATATGAAAACAACGAATCGCGCCAGGCTTTGGCCAGAAAGAATATATCCGGCTATGCCGCGCGCAATAAAGAACTTAAGAAACTTGTAAAAGCCCAGCGTTAAGCTGGCCGGGACAACAGGCTGCAGGAAGATGTCGGAAAAGTATTTTTCCAAAAATAAGAACGGGGATTTTTACCTTCCCGGACAAGAAATAAAAATAGGCAAAAGCATATCTTTTTGCAGCAACGAAGCCGCAAAAGACCCGCTGACCTCATGCAAAAACCGCCTTTGTTTTGCCATTTTCTGCTTCTGCGCCGTTTATATGGTTATCTGCCTGCGGCTATTTGACGTATGCCTGAACGGAAATTACATTTCACGCAGCCGCGAATATGTTGCCGCTTCAACCACCGGTTCGCCCATAAAGCGCGCAGATATTGTCGACCGAAACGGCACGATTTTGGCGACATCCCTTCCCACGGTCAACCTTTATGCCAACCCTAAAAAAGTTTTTGCCCCTAAAAAAGCGGCGCGCGAATTACACAAGATTTTGCCCGAACTGAGCGAAGAATCGCTTTACGACAAATTGACCCACAAAGGCAAATTTGTATACCTCAAGCGCAACCTCACGCCTTCCCAGCAATATCAGATTAATGCTTTGGGCATTCCCGGGCTTGATTTTGAAAACGGCGAAAAACGCGTATACCCCCATCAGAATCTTTTTGCCCAGGTTTTAGGCAGCACGGATATTGACAATAACGGCGTTTCGGGTATTGAACGGGAACTAAACGAACGTTTGGTACAATCGGACATTCCCCTGCAGTTGACGGTTGATGCCGGCATTCAGGATACAATCCGGGAATTTTTGATTGAAGGCTGCAAAAAGTACAGTGCCCTCGGCGCCACGGCTATTTTAATGGATGTTCAGACCAGTGAAATCATCGCCATGGTTTCTGTTCCTGATTATGATCCAAACAATATCAAGGTGGAAAGCGAACGCGCCTTATTTAACATGGCAACTAAAGGCGTTTATGAGCCGGGTTCGGTTTTAAAAGTTTTTAACACGGCTATGTCTTTGGAAAGCGGCAAAGTAAAGGTTAATGAAAAATTTGACGCCACGCAGCCTTTGAAGCTCAAATATAACGTGATTAAAGACTACCGCGGCGAAAACCGCTGGCTGAGCGTTCCAGAAATTCTGGTTTATTCATCAAATATCGGCTCTGCGCGCATGGCTTTGAAAGCCGGCGGCACCGAACAGCGCAACTTTTTGGAAAAAATCGGCTTTTTCCATGAGTTGAATGTCGAAGTTGCCGAAAGGGGCACGCCTCTGGTTCCCAAACGCTGGGGCGACGGAACCATTGCCACGGTTGCGTTTGGATATGGCATTGCCGTTTCGCCGCTGCATGTCATTACCGGCTTTTCCGCTGTGGTTAATGGCGGCATATATCACAACCCGACACTTGTTAAAACCGATAAAAAAGAAGAAGGGCACCGGGTTATTTCATATAACACATCCAAAGCCATGAGAAAATTGCTGCGTTTGGTCGTAACGGACGGTTCCGGAAAGCGTGCAAATATTGCCGGCTATGAGATTGCCGGCAAAACGGGAACAGCCAACAAGCTTTCTGACAACGGAAAATATGTTGACAAGAAAGTTCGCACGACCTTTGTTTCAACCTTCCCAGCGAGCGATCCTAAATATGCCTTTTTAATGATGATGGACGAGCCTAAAGCCACCAAAGAAACCTGGGGCTTTGTTACTGCCGGCTGGAACACCGTGCCAACCGCCGGAAAAATCTTAACGGCAATTGCGCCACAGCTTAACCTGAAAGCAAATTACGATTTAGACGAACTGCGCCGCGCCCGCATTATCGAAGCTTCTTACAGCAAATAAGGGCGGATAAGATGATTCGTTCCTACCGCCTGCAAGATACGGATAAATTATTGAACCTTTGGTTTGATTCCGTCTGCCAAGGGCATCCTTTTATTGATAAACTTTATTGGGCAAAGAATATCCAAACCGTGAAGGACGAATACCTTCCCCGGGCGCAAACATTTGTTTTTGAAGACAGAAAGCAGATTAAAGGATTTATCAGCCTTATGGATAATTATATCGGCGCGCTGTTTGTCGCTCCCAAATTTCAAAGGCAGAAAATCGGGAAAAAACTTTTGGAATATGTCCGCAGAAGGCGCCCAAACCTGACTCTGGAGGTTTATTCAAAAAATCTGCACGCTTTGCGTTTTTATCAGAAAAGCGGCTTTAAGCTTGTTTCTGTTTCCTGCGATGATGAAACAAAGGAAGAAAAGCTGACGCTTTCCTGGGGCATGGGCTGCAAAAGCGGATTTCATAAGAGGTTTCCCTCAGATTCTTAAAAAAATCATGTGATATTTTATCCTGCTTTGGGCAGGATTTTTTGTATTCGCCGGCGGCGGTTAATTTTGCAGCCGCTGCTCAGCGGCGAGACGAAAGGCAAAGTGCCGGGAGACGGCAATGGCTGACGATAAGCGGGTGGTTGGTGGGTGTTATCACCGCTGGGAGGTGGTGCGGGCGGTGCAGAGGCGTTGGGTAAGCGACTGGCTGAGGCTCATGGCGACTAACGGTGCGCGGGTGGTTGGTGGGAGTTATCACCGCTGGGAGGTGGTGCGGGCGGTGCAGAGGCGTTGGATAAGCGACTGGCTGAGAGCCATGATGGCGGACATTGACGGCGGTGCGTGGGGATTAGCTGGGAACTATGACGGCACGCTCATGACTGGCGATGGGTGGGCGGTGTGTGAGCGGTGCGTGGGTGCTATAGCGGCTGGAGGCGCGTGGATGATTACGCAAAAAAGGCGGGATAAATCCCGCCTTTTTCGTTTATTGCTTTTGGCAATATTAGAACAGTTTCAAAACAGACTGAGCTGCCTGAGAAGCCAAAGACAAAGAATTAATAGCCAACTGCTGTCTGGTTTGCAGAGCGAGCATGTTTGCAGATTCTTCGTTCATGTCAGCCAAGGTCAGTTTGTCTGCACCTTCTGTCAATACGTTAATCAGATTTTCAGTGAAGTTCTGACGTGTTTCAACGATAGAGTAGTTGTTACCGAATTCAGAAGCTGCATCACGCAGTTCAGAAATCGCACCGGTAACAGCATCAATAGACTTATTGATAGCTTCTTTGTCTACAGTACCGGCTGTATCAACCAAACCTGCAGCAGCCGGATCTGTTACCTCTGTCATTTCATTGGCTGCCAAAGATTCTGCGAAGGTATCTTTTGTTGTCGCTGTGGTAACTTTGTAATATTTGTCACCTTCTTTAACATAAGAATCTACGGCAGCTCCTTTTGCATAAGCAGAAGATGTTTCCGTTGCTTTAGTACCTTCGGTTGCCCATTTGCCTTTAACTTCAGCCAAGTTTTCATTCAAATTCGTAAGGTCAGAATAATCTTTACCTTGAATTTCAATGAAGTTTCTGTCATCACCGGTTTTTTCGTTGAATTTAACAGTCAATTTATCACCGCCAGCCAAAAGGTTTACACCTTTGTAGCTGGAGTCTTTTGCCAAAGATTGAATTTGATCCAAAATTGAATCGAACTGTTTTGCATAGTTTTCAACTTCTTTAGCATCTGTAGAATCAGCTGCAGAGCTGGCAACAGCTTTTGCCTGTTCCAAGAAGGAAGTCATTGATTCGATGCCTTCGTTAGCGGCTTTAATGGTCTGAATGCCCTGGCCCATGCTGTCCAACAAAGAAGACAAGTCATTAGCGCGGTTATTCAAAGACTGAGCCGTGTAGTAAGAAGACGGATTGTCGATTGCAGAGTTAACTTTCAATCCGGTAGACAATCTCTCTTGAGTGGTGTCCATCAAAGACTGTGTGTTCTGCAAAGACAGAAGGTTCGTGCGCATACTTGCTGTTAATGTAATATCTGACATAGTTTTTACTCCCAATACTATGGTTAATTAAATTAATTCATGCAGCCACTGTTCTTCTGCTGCAATCCTTTTTTACAAAAGTTTGCTTTTGCAAAATCTTTTATGAAACCAGCCTATCTCCTATTCCTTAACATATCGTTAAGGATAATAAAAAACCGGGGCTTTCCCCGGTTTTTTGCTACTTTTCAGCTTTCTTTTTTTCAGTTTTCTTTTTTGCGGCTGCTTTCTTTTTGGGTTTTGCAGCTTTTTTCTTTGCCGGTTTTGCTTTGGGTTCGGCTGCTGTTTTGGCTTTGGCAATCGCCTTATCCAAATCTTTTTCAGAGCAGAGACCGATGGTTACCGGATTTTTGGGTTTCAAAACGGCGCTGTCCTTATGGCTGCCTTCGCGGATTGCTTCAATTGTCGGCTTGGTGGTGCCGATTAATTTGCAGATTTGGGAATCTTTTAACTCCGGATAATTCTTAACAATCCACAAGATGGCGGCAGGCTTATCACTGCGCTGGGAAGGAGACAAAACCTTCTTGGCTTTGGCATTGCGAGCCTTGACGTTTCTTTCCAGCGGATTTGCCTGAAGTTCGGCTTTCGCGTCCGCTTCGCAGCGGCGGATTTCTTCCATTGTCAACTGGTTATTGTCCAGAGGGCTTAAGCCCATAATGTTTCCGGAGACATCCCCATCGGCAATCGCCTGGATTTCGAGCTCGTGCAATTCACAAAAATTGGCAATCTGGCGGAATGTCAAAGTTGTGTTTTCAACCAGCCAAACAGCTGTGGCGCGAGGCATTAAAGGTGCTGTCATGTTTTTATCCTTTCTTGTTTTATATTATTTGCTGTAAGATATAACAAAAAATCCCCTATGGGAATAGGGGATTTTTAATTAATATACAGAAATTTAATATTTTTTCTTAATAACCGCTGTTTTTATTGTAAATGCTCGCCATATTCAGATAACCGACCTGCAGCATTTGCGCCGTTGCCTGATAGCGCGTCGCCTGGATTTGCAGCGCATTCACGGCAGATAAGGTGTTGCTGGCATAATCCGTGGTCGAAGGGACGATTGACGTTTTCTTGTTCTTTGTATCAGACGACGAGGCTTCCATTGCGACATAATCGTGCTTATAGCTGTTTCCCATTTGTATCTGCAGCGCATAGGCAACATCATCTTTTTGATCGGCGTCTTCCGCACGGGTTACTTTGATGTAATATTCGCCTTTTTTAGCACGGTATTCGCCGCTTAAAATCTGGTCCATCGCCTCGCGGGTTTTGGTTCCCTTCTCGGCGGCGCTGTCTCCGACTAAGACATCCCGTCCGCCTTTTTTCATGTAAACTTCAATGCGCATGCCCGGCGCGGTTAATTCCAGAGGATTCTGATTCGCTTCCTCTTCTTTCTTTTTTTGCTGCTCTTCCATCCAGCCGGCGGGGTCGTTTTTCCTTTTCAGTTCATCAAGATAAGCATCATATTTTGAAAGGTTCAAAACCTTGTCATCATCGCTGGAAGCATTACGCAGGGAAATAGACAGTTTGCCGTTGGACTGAACCTGCGTTTTGTAAATGTCTACCGAGTCGTTATTGGCCAGTTTGCCAATCGCGGTCAAACGGGAGTAGTTCAAACGGGTGTAGCCTAAGTCTCTGGCGTTGGCGAATTTTTCATCAACGTCGTTGACATCCGTAACATTTTTTTCCCAATATTTGGCAGAGGTTTCACCTAGAACCGCGTTTAACGTGATATCAGCCATCTATTTTCTCCACTAAAGCAAATCCTGTTTTATATTTTAACATAATTAAAAGCTTAAAACAATATATAATTCCTAATATATTAATTTATATATTTCTTCGCTCGCTCCCGTGCTTTCAAGGCGCTTTTCGCCTAAAAATTCTACAGTATAGGAATCAGCGCCCAAATGTTCCATCACGCCGGCAGTCATTATGATTTCGCCATCATAGGCGTGCTCAAGCAAAGAATTTAAATATTCCGGATTCTGGCGCGCCTCCCCGTCATCTTCAACCAATGCGCACATGTTTTTTAAGTTTACGGTATCATCGTTGACTTCATCCTGGTAAAGGGAAATATCTTTCAAAAAGCCAACCGAAAATTTTACCGCCTCGTTTAGCCTCAAAAAGCGGGCGCTTGTTATGCCGCCTTCTTCCATAATCTGCGTTCCGTTATACTTTCCAAGCAGGCCGGAAATAATGTTATGGATGTCGCCGCTGACCTTTTGGGAAAATTCTTCTTGCTCCGGACTGGATTCATCAAGAAAACGCAGGCTGCTTTTGATGTTGACGACAGAAGAAAAAATAATCGCAGAATCGGTTTTGAGTTCCGGGGCTTCGTTCTCCTCTAACGAAGAATTTAACGCCTCCCATTTGGCAAAACCCGCCTGGAGCGCATCCGTATCCAAAGGCTGGTCGTTAATGACTTCATACATCAGGCAGGCGCCAATCCCGCTCAAAAAAATGGCGAGTTTGTTATCTTTATAGCCCCTCTTGGCTTCATAAAAGGACGCCAGGTCGACATTTTCGCCTTCCAAGACTTTGAATGCTTCGTAAAGCAAAGAATTTGCCTCTGAAATCCGCAGCCCGCAAAACCGGGACAGTTCCAAACAGCCGCCATAAACGATTAACTTAACGCCCAGCTTTGAAAAACTGTCCTGAAAAGCTGATTTTGATTCGAGCTGCGCCAAAAGCTGGCGCAAAAAAGAGATGATATACTGCTTATATTCAAACGGCGCTTCGGGGTATACCGGCGTTACATCCGGGTCAAAATCGTCGTTCAGGTTATAAAGCTTATAAATTGCTTCCGCACGCGACAAAAAGCGGCGCTCGTCAGAAGCCCCAAGCACTTCGCGCTTTTCAACAAAAACATTCCAGGGAACTTTCTTTAAGACCAGCGGCAGCGCCGTGCTTAAAAATAAAATAAAGAAGGCGCCAAAAAGAATCGGGCGTAAAATTTCTTCGGGAACAATTTCTTTAATTATCGGCACCAGCAGCGTAATCAGAACATTGGCAATGACCAGGCAGAGGATGATAATGGCGATGAGTTTCAGCAAAGCCTTGAACACATTTGGAAGGTGCAGGCTTTTTTGCTGCTCCTGCCCGTTTTTAATTCCGGCCATTTCTTTTATGTCAACAGAAGAAATTATGTTTTCTTTTTCCTTCTCCTGCTTTTTTTTGTTCGGATTGCTTATATATTCAACGCTCTCCTGGTAGGTGTTGTCCTGGACGTCAAAAATCTCTTTAATGATTTTTACTTTAAATTTTTCAGTTTCTTTTTCTTTGGCAAGATTTATCGCTTCATAACGCTGTTCGCTTGAAAAGCGTTCTTCAAGCTTCCAGCCGTCGCCTTTGTCCGTATATACTTCATAATGCGTGATGCTTATCATTGCCCTTTATCCTGAAATAAAAAAAACCTGCTTTCAATATAATTGAAAGCAGGTTAACAAATAGCTAAAGCCTTAGGCTTCTTCAGACTTCAAACCAAAGTTGCCGTATTTGTTCTTGAACTTAGACAACTGGCCGCCTGTGTCTACCAAACGACGAACGCCCGTCCATACCGGGTGAGACTTCGGATCAATTTCCAAACGCATAACATCACCGGCTTTGCCCCATGTGCTGCGGACTTTGCATTCTGTGCCGTCTGTCATGACATATGTAATTTCATGATAATCCGGATGAATACCTTTTTTCATCTTAAAAACTCCTAAAAACTCTTGTTAAATTCTGTTAAGTTAGGGCTCTTATACATTAGACATACGAATTTGGCAAGCATAATTTTACATTTTTTTAAATTTTTTAATTCAGCTCTTCAACCGTTACCAAATTTTTCTTTGAAGAATCGTCTGTCGTATTAACAACCTTAACGCTAAATGCACGGTAGCCTTTATCCATCAGATAAGAACGCACTTCCATCGCCCGGTTCAGGCTTTGGCGCTTTTTCTTAAAGCTGTCTGTGCCGTCATCAAAATTATATGCGTAAATCGCTATGCGCTTTCCCGGAACATTTTCAATGCCGGATACAATTTCATCAAGCTGGCGCTGTTGCCCTTCGGTTAATCCCGTTTCTTCGCTGTCAAAGCGGATTTGCCCAAAAGCCGGAGACGCGGCAGGCGCTGCAGCCGGAACGGTTTCCGCCGAAACTAAAGGCTGCGGCATTTCATTTTTCGGAGCTTCTGCCGGCGCGTCATTTTTCGGGGCTTCCGCTGGCGCGGCGGGAACTTCTTCGGAAACTGTCTTGCTTTCAGGAGCCAAAACCGGTGCTTCAACAGTTTTCGAGGTTTCTTCCTGAGCCGGCAAAGCCGCATTTTCAGGCTGCGGTTCGGCCACAACCGCGACAACCGGCGCCGCTTCAACTTTTGGCTCAATCGCGTCCTCCGGTTCCTGAGCTGCAATTACGGGTGCAGATTCTGCAATCGGCACATATTCAGGCTGAACCGGTTTAGCGGCAATTTCTTTTTTCTCAGCCGGCTTGGCTTTGGCCTTTTTAACGGCTTTTTTTGCTTTTGGCGCTTTGGCCTTGGGCGCCGTTTTTACAACTTCCGGAAAAAGGAGCTGGTTGTTGATTCGGGGAGAATTGGCACTTCCTAAAGAATCCAATACAGACAAATCTACATAAACATCGTCTTCCGCTTTTACATTCGCCGGAACAAACATCGCCCCAGCCAGCAACAATGCGTATAAACTTTTACGTTTCATGGCTTCTCCCCTCTTTTCTATGCCTGTTTAATGAACGAAATTATACAGCCGACTGCTTAAATTTGCATTAACGGCTATCAAATCGCCGCTGGCAAAAACAGCTTCCAAATCTTCCGTCCGGATATCCTTTTGGTTCATTTCCAAAATGTAACCGCCCGCTTCTTTGACCAGCAGCATTCCCGCGCCGATTTCCGCCGCAGAACGCCCCTTGGCAACCAAGCCGTCCATTCTTCCGGCGGCAATTCCGGCCATATCCAGAGAGACAGCGCCGGAAACGCGGATATTTTCACAATCCTTTATCAGAGGCAGGCTCTCAATATCCGAAGCAACCACCGCAGCCGGCATGTCTTTCAGCGCCGAAACGCGCAGGCGTTCCTGATTGCGGTAGCCTTCCTTAAAAGCGCCTTTGCCTTTTTCAGCAAAAAACAATTCGTCCGCCGCCGGATTATAGACAACCGCCGCCGTCAAAACGCCATTTTCGACAAGGGCAACGTTGATTGCAAAATGAGGCAGCGCATGCGCAAAATTTACAATCCCGTCTATCGGGGAAACGAGAAAATGGGATGCCTTCGGCATTTTATCCCCGGGCAGGACTATTGCGTAATCCGGGCGGATTTTCGCAAGTTCTGCCTTAAGGGTCGAGGCCGCGCGCTGGTAAGCCGCGCCGACAAATTCCTTATTGCCTTTTATGGAAGACTGCAGGCGCTCCAGTTCGTTAAAATCCCTGGTTAAAGCCTGCCCGGCCTTTTTAACTGCGGCAATAACAAAACTTAATGATGTTGATACATAAGACATTATTTAGCTCTCTCAACATAAGACGCATCAGCCGTGGCAACAACAATCTTATCGCCAACGCCCACAAATGGCGGAACAGCCGTACGGACGCCGTTATCCAAAATTGCCGGCTTGTATGATGAAGAAACCGTCTGCCCTTTGATGACAGGTTCTGTCTCGGCAACTTCACAAATAACCTGAAGGGGAAGTTCAACAGAAATCGGCTTGCCATCGATAACGCTGATTTTAACTTCCATGCCGTCCGTCATAAACGGGCGGGAATCACCCAGAATATCAGCCGGCATTGAGAATTGTTCAAAGGTATCGCTTTCCATAAAGGTCAAGCCGGTGTTGTCTTCAAACAAAAATTGGCAGTCTCTGGTTTCAACCATCAGCTTTTCAACCATATCTTCCGTTCTGAAACGTTCGTTGGTTTTTGTGCCTTCTTCGACAGATTTCATTTCAACCTGCATAAAAGCTCCGCCTTTGCCCGGTTTTACAAAATTTGTCTTAATAACCGTCCATGGTTTGCCTTTATATTCGATTACCCAGCCGATACGGATGGCCCCTGCTTGTTGTTTCATTATTTTTCTCCAATAGTTATTGTCTGATTTTATGTGCAAATTAATATAAGATTTGTTTTTTAGCAACCAAAATTTTCGCCTTGAGACGCATTTATGATTATAAAATCCGTATCAAGCGCCTTGCAGGCCCCGCTGTCTGCACAGACATCAAGCGCCGTTTGGATTAAAAACAGCTCGTGGTACCAGGGCACCAGTTCCCCTAACGCCGGCAGGCTTTCGCCGTCTGCGCAAAACACCAAAAAATCAGGCTCACATTCGCTGCACAGCATCGCTTCATGCCGGCGCGGCGGGCAAACCAGCCCGAAAAATTTTTTGCCGATTTCTTTTTGAAATGCCGAAACCTGCTTTTTGATATTTTTTTCCGAATCTATTCTCAAGACGGCGCCATCCAGATTATGCTTTTGGCATAGTGCCGCCGCCCCTTCTCCCCATGCCAGTTTCAAAGCATCTGTCTCCGGCAGGCGGGCAAGGGCTCCCTCCGTGCGCTCCGATATCAAATAGCAGCAGACATTTTCTCCGCTTAAAACATTATCTTCGGCGTTTTCAAATTTTTGGATAATCTTTTGCATAATTTTCTCTTGAGGCTTGAAAAACTCTTTTCTATCAGTATGATGGGGAAAATATAAATGAATATTCGCAAATAGAAAAGAAAAATTTATGGATACCGCAAAAAAAATTACGCTCCCGCAAACGGCCGCGGCGCTTGGCGAACTCAGCCTTGCCTTATCTAACCTGGAGGCTGCCCTTGATGCCAAGGCTTCGGAAGTGAAGGCTAATGAAAAAAAATCCCTTGATGAAATAAACAGGCTGCAAGAAGAAAAAAATTTGCTCTTTGCTGCGGCTCAGCAAACAATCAGCGGCGTAAACAGCATTATGCACAATATTGACAAGGTGTTGGAAAATGGCTCAGGTAACGATCACAATTAACAATCGCGAATATGCCGTTGCCTGCGAAGACGGGCAGGAAGGGCGTTTGATTCTGCTTGCCAGGATGCTTGATGAAAAAGCAAAAATGCTGACCAAGGCTTCCGGGCAGGTTAATGAAAATATGCTCCTTGCTTTGGTCGGGCTTTTGCTTGCCGACGAGCTTTCCGAACTCAAAAAAGGCGCCGCGCCCGTTCAGGAAAATAACGGGGCTGATGAAGCGCGAATCCGCGAAATCGATGAGGAAATTTCCGGGCAGATAAAATCTTTGTGTCAAGCGATAAATTCTGTTGCATCCAAGCTAAATCTGTTGTAGCCTAGAATCATGGAGGGCGAGCTGTCTAATGCGTATTTTCCGCAGTTCTTCCGAGCCAACATTATATTTTAGGGAGCTGTTCCTATTTAAATCGTGGTTTAAATATACGGTGCCCACTTTGTGAAACGCGGTTCGTTTTAGAATGTAATATATACGGTTATACGGCCCCCTCGCTTTAACACCCCTTCGGGGGCTTTTTTTATAAATGGAGTTTCTTTTGAAGATTTTTTATTGCGGAGATATTGTTGCAAGATCCGGACGGGATGCCGTTATGAAAGCTTTGCCTGAAATCAGGGAAAAGCACGCTCCCGATGCTGTCATTCTTAATGTGGATAATGCCGCACACGGCTTTGGCGTTACCCCAGGCATCTGCCGCGACTTTTTTGAAGCCGGCGCCGATGCTCTGGTTACCGGAGACCATGTTTGGAACCAAAAAGAAATACTCCCCTTCCTTGACGAATGCAAAAAAATCGCACGCCCTATAAATTATCTTGATTCCTGTCCCGGCAGAGGCTTTGCAGAAATCACCCTTGCCAATGAGAAAAAACTTCTGGTTATCGAAGCTGTCGGACGCCTGTTTATGGAAGCCGTGGACTGCCCGGTTCAAAAAATTGAACAATTGTTGAAAGGCTATAACCTGGGGCGCAATATTGACGCTGTCTTTATTGATTTTCACGCCGAGGCTACTGCCGAAAAAATGTCTCTCGGACATTATTTTGACGGACGCGTTTCCGCGGTTATCGGTTCGCACACGCATGTCCAGACCAATGACGCCAAAATTCTGCCAAACGGCACCGCCTATATGACTGATGCCGGAATGTGCGGCGATGATAACGGCGTTATCGGCTTTGACAAGACAGAACCTGTTGCCCGCCTTGCGCGCAAATATACCGGCGGACGCCTTATTCCCGGAAAAGCGGCAGGAATTGTCAGCGGCGTTTTAATTGAAACAAATGATAAGACCGGTTTGGCCGAAGCCATCCACATTATTAAAATCCCCGCACAAACAGCTTAATCCACCCGTGCCGGATGAACGATACTCCTGTTTACAGCTTAATCCGCCCGTGCCGGATGAGCAATAGTCCTGTTTACAGTTTAATCCGCCCGTGCCGGATGAGCGATAATCTTGCTTTTTGCCGGGATGCCCTTTCCACGCCCCTGGCTTAAATATTCTTTGCGGATAAAGCCCATTTCCCCGTTATCCAGCATAACCCGGAACCATAATTCATCCGGCGTGATGCCTGTTATGCGCACGGTCGTCCGAGACGGCAGCTTTCTTATTTCATCAAAATTATCAGAAGGCCCGTACATAACCGGCACTTCCTTTATCACATGGTACAGTTTGCTTTCATCTTCAATATCAACCGGGATATTTAACACTTTTCCGACAACAACGTCATCTACGCCCTGCCCGTTGCGAAAATTTACCTGCTGATAGTAGCCGATTTCCTGTTTCTTATTAAAATAATGCATTAAATCGGCTTCGCTGACAACCTGTGCCGAAAAAGGAAAGGCTGCCAAAATAAGCAAAGCCGCCGGAAAAATGAATTGGACATGGCGCAGAGCGCTTTCATTCCATTTTTTTGGCAAATTCGTATGGGGCTGCCCGACCAGATTTAAAAACTTTTGGAGGCTGGCTTTCGTTTCCACATCTGCTTCTGCCATTGCCATATTTGCAAAAACCGCCGCCGAAGGAAGCTTGTTTTCCTGCCAGCAAGCCAGGGCATTATGAATATGCAAAGTCAAATCATCATCTTTGCCTAAAGGGCTTTTTAAATTTTTTGCCAGAGCCTCAATATTTTTAACGCAGGCTTTCGGATGCCACCAGCCGAGCAGCCAGTTTAAAATTGAATTTTCAGCCGTTTTGCCCAAAGCTTCCTTGTAAGAACAAACCTCTTTATTTTCCTGAACCTTATAGCCAAAGCCCCACCCTCTCACGCTGATCTGCCTGAGCATTCTGAGGTTAAGCTCATCCGGAAATTTTTTGCTTTTTAATATTTTCAGCGTAAACATATCCGGAAATTTTTCTTTGGGATAAGCAGCGCATAACAAATCGTATGTCAGGCGCTTTTTTTCATCTTTTAAAATTTCATAGGCATTGGAGATTTTTTGAAACATATCCAGTGCATTTTCCCGCGTGCTATGATCCGGGTGCCATATTTTTGCCAAATCGCGGTAATGCTGTTTAATCTCTTCGTCCCCGGCCTGTGGCGCAACCTCCAAAATGGCGTAATATCCCAAAGCATCCCGCATTATATGTAAACTCCTTCCGGCAACATTTGCATTTGTGAGTCAGTATCGCATATTTTTATAAAATTTTCTTTAACATTTATGTTAACATTGCCATGGTAATCCACTTGGTGCAGGGATGTTTTAAACAGCCTGATGATATTGGCATATAAGTCATCATCTACAGGTTTGGACGTGCGGATGATTAAATCAAAACGCCGCTCATTGGCCACGGCAAAACCATCAAATTGAAAAGCGCCCAATTTTGAAAATGCCGTATCCACAACAAATCTTGTCCCGCCGGACTTGCCCCTTTTAGACGGCTCATTTTCATCATCAGCTTCCTGGCGGCGGACCGATACTTTTATCTTGCTGATGTTCTCCCCGTTATAAAAAGGAATTTCAATCACGCGCCAGCTTTGCAGGTTTCTTCCCGTTGGCGGAGCAACCAAATCGTTTAAGATATTCATTGCCTCTTTGCCCTGCTTACCCATATCATCCAGCTCTTGCACAAATTTTTTGCCCAGCCACAGGCTGATATCCTCGTGAACGGCGGCCTTCATAAAATTAACCAAATTCGGCAACATGTTTTCATTCAAAGCCGGAAATTTCTGCAAAATCTGCACGGCTTGCTGCGGTTTGCCTGCCAATGGCTGCAAAATCTTTTGCAGCAGCGGCGTTTCCTCCAGCTTCGAAAATGTCGGGAGCTGGCTTTCGCCATGTTTTGCAATTGTGGCAAAATCCGGAAGGATATCTGATAGTTTTAACTTCGCCCCTTCTTGAAAAATGTTTTGCAATTTTACCGCAACCCTTGCTTCTACGGGAAGCTTGGCTGAGACATCTTCAGGAAATATTTTGCCGATGGGCGTTTCAATAAAACGGATATTTCCATCGGTTTTAACAACGCCTGCGATTTGCCGATTTTGCAAAGGCTCTAATATTTTCAGAAGGGTGTCTTCCGGCATTTTTGCCGTCTGCATATTTTCCGGTTTCAGAACGTTCACAATATTTTGTATGGCTTCATGAAACTCCGCCTCTATCTTTTGGGCTTCAGACAATGGAATATTTATATCTTCCAAAACAGCATTTATCTTAATATTTTCAACATTCTCCGGCAGAGGAAGCTGCTGCGCCGTTATCCTGACCGGCAGCAACACCGGCAGAGGCTTTGGAGAATCTGCCGCCGGAAATACAACAGGAGCTTTTTCTTGCGGCCCGGCCTGCAAAAGTTTAAAAAATTTATCAGGCGTCTCGTTATTAATGCTCAGCAATTTAACTGCTGCTTTATCTGGCATTTTTTCCGTTACTTTTACAACGATTTGGCTTATCGGCAGTTTTTCGGGAAGCTCTTTGGGAAGCGTAAAAGTTAAAGGGAATTCCGCCTTTTCCAAAGCCGCCTCCCCGCCTTTTTCGGCAACCAAAGACAGCGTCTTATTTTCACCGGTTGCCAATAAAATGTTTAAGAGCAGATTGTCGCCAACCTTAATATTTTGCAAAACAGGCGGCAGCGCATCAATAACCGTTGCAATGTTTTTTTCGCCCTCGGGAATTTGAAGGGAAGAATTAGGCGGCAAAATGACCAAATTATCCATTTTCAACCAACTTTCTGGCTATGGCAATCACGTCGGAAGCAGCTTCAGAGGTCGGATAGCGGCTGATTAACGAGGTTTGGTTGCGAATAGCGTCGCGCACCCTGGTATCGCGGCGGATTATCCCTAAAAGTTCAGGAGAAATCTTTAAGAAATTTCGGCAGGCTTTCAGCAATGTATCATAGGTCCGTTGCCCTTCCCTTAAAGAATTTGCCTGGTTAACAACGATATTAATTTCCGCTTTCGGATATTGCAGCGTCATTATCTTAATGAATGCATAAGCATCGGTCAGGGAGGTCGGTTCATCGGTACAAAGGACAATGATTTTTCCGGACATGCCCGATAGAATGCGTATCGGTTTTTCAACCCCGGCGCCCATATCCAAAATAACCTTATGGTAAGAAGCTGAAAGCAAAGACAAATCCTCGCCCAATATCTGAAGGCGCCCAATAGGCATTGAAGCCAGGCCTGCCGAACCTGAACGCCCGGCGATAACGTCAAAGCGCCCTTTATCATAATGATGCACAATCTGATTCAGCGTTTTGGCGCCAGACACAACGCTTCCCAAATCATGAGGCACCATTAAGCCAAGCTGGATGTCAATATTCGCCAATCCCAAATCGCCGTCAAATAGCAGCGTTTTCTGGCGCAGCCCGCTTAAAGCATGCGCCAAAGTAATGGAAAACCAAGTTTTGCCGACGCCGCCTTTGCCTGAAGCCACAGCAATCAAGCTGTTGCTTCGGCGGGAATAACGCGAAGAGGCCGGTGCCAATTTTAATTCTTCCTGATTTTCCATCTTTTCATTCCTTTACGCTAATATGAGTTCCGCCAAAGTTTCCGCCGTTATCGGAGTCAGCCCCTTTGCGATTGACGCGCTTACGCTTGCCGCGCAAAATGCCAGCCTGTTTTCATAGGCCGCGGATAAAACCGCACCAATGCGCCTGGTTAAATCTAACCTGGTCGGCAACAAAAAACCGGCGCCCATTTCTTTAAATATTCCTGAAATCTCGATTGCATCGCTGATATTGCGTCCGGCATCCATCGTTATAAAACAGTCGCATTTTACCACATCGCACAGCCCGCAAACCTTTTCGGCTTCTTCATTTTTAAAAGGGTTAATTCCCGGGGTGTCGACCAATACGACATCCGCCTGCGGCGCACAATCTTTATATAGTCCGTAAAGCCTCCTGCCGCCCTCGGCAAAAAAGAACGGCACTTCCAGAATTTCAGCAAAGGCCTGCAGCTGTTTATTGGCTCCTGCCCGCATATTGTCCGTGCTGATAATTAAAGGAGTCATCTTATTAAACCTGGCGAGTGCCGCCGTTTTTGCAATTGCCGTCGATTTTCCGGCTCCCGGCGTTCCCATAAATAATTTGCAAAAATGCTTCCGGTCTAAAATATCCTTAAACACAAACAGCTGTTTTAGGGCTTCAACCAATAATTTTTTATCATCAAATATATTTTTTTCACGGCTGATTTGGCGCATAAAAGCTAAAATTTTTCCGCTTAACCCTTCAGAAACCTCATGATAGGCCAAACATCCCCGGACGCGGCTGTCGTTAAAGGCGCCAAGGCTTGCCGAAACCTGCGGCGTTTCTGTTGAAAAATCATATTCTTCGTCATCTTCCAAAGCCGCGGTTACAACAAATTTTCCATCATTGTTTTCCGTATTCAAAATCACCGCATCCGGGCCCAAATAATCTTTGATTTGGCGCATGATTTCCGACATATCATTGGCAACAAACTGCTTGACCCTCATTTTGGCTCTCCGCTATATCTGCCCAACGGTTTTTATCTTTGCTTTGGGATGAATCTCATTTTGCGACATGACAACTGTCAACGGGCGGAACCTTTCGATAATAGAACGGACAAAGGGGCGAATCCCGGGACTGGTTAACAAGACGGCATTTTCACCCTTAACAGCCAGTTCTTCCAAAACATTGCGCACCTTTGTGATAAAATTCTGCAAAGCGCTGGGCGCCATTGCCAATTGGCGTTCATCGCCATCTCCGACAATTGCTTCGGCAAAAGCGTGTTCCCATTCCGGAGACAGTGTAACCAATGAGATAACCCCGAATTCATTGGCATAGGCATTTGACAACTGGCGGGACAAGCGCGTACGGACATGTTCGGTTATCATCATCAAGGAACGGGTTGTGGTAACGGCTTCCGAAATGCCTTCCAAAATGGTCGGCAAGTCCCGGATAGATACGCGTTCCTGCAACAGATTCTGCAAAATGCGCTGTACGGCGCCAAGGCTGATTTTTCCGGGAATAAGCTCTTTGATAAGCTTCTGGTGTTCTTTGTCAAGCTCATCAAGCAGCTTTTGCGTTTCGGCGTAAGAAAGGAGCTCTGGCATATTATCTTTGACAAGCTCCGTAATATGCGTGGTAACCACCGTGGACGGATCAACCACGGTATAGCCTCTGAACAATGCTTCTTCGCGGTAAGACTGGTCAATCCACATTGCTTTTAAGCCAAAAGTCGGTTCATAAGTTGCTTCGCCGGGCAAGGTTATCGGTTCGCCGCGCGGATCCATAACCAACAACTGCGTCGGGCGCAGCTCGCCTTTGCCGGATTTGACTTCTTTAATATAAATATTATATTCGTTTGCCTCCAGCTGCATATTATCCTGAATGCGGATGGACGGCATGACGAATCCGAGCTCGGATGCCAGCGCACGGCGCAAAGCTTTTATCTGATCTGTCAATTTCTTGTTTGTCTCTTCATTAATCAGCGGCAATAAGCCATAACCGATTTCCAAACGGATTAAATCCACCCGCAGCGCATTGGCAATCGGTTCATCGGCAGCTTTGGCAATTTTACCCTGCTTTTGTTCTTCCTCCAAGACGGCCTGCGCCTGCTCCAGCGCCTGTTTTTGCTGCTTATCCAGATAGTAGGCCGTCGCTCCGGTCAATGCCGCCAAAAGGATGAACGGAATTGCCGGCGTGCCGGGAAGCATGCCCAGCGACAAAGCCAGGAAAGAGCTCATTCCAAGAGCTTTGGGATAATTGGCAACCTGTTCAAACAATACTTTATCCGTCGAATCGGTCATTCCCGCTTTGGAAACCAAAATACCGGCAGCAACGGAAATAATCAGCGCCGGAACCTGGCTGACCAATCCATCGCCGACCGTCAGGCGGGTGTACGCTTCCGCTGCTGCGGAAAAGCTCATATGGTTTTGTACCATGCCGATAATAATACCGGCAACAATGTTAATAAAAGTAATGATTAATCCGGCAATGGCATCGCCGCGTACAAATTTTGAGGCACCATCCATCGCTCCGTAAAAAGAACTTTCTTTTGCCAAATCTTCCCTTCGTGCGCGGGCTTCGTCTTCGGTAATTAACCCTGAAGACAAATCCGCGTCAATCGCCATTTGTTTACCGGGCATGGCATCCAATGCAAAACGCGCGGCAACTTCGGCAATACGTCCGGAACCTTTGGTAATGACCACAAAATTTACGATAACCAAAATCGCAAAAACAATAACGCCGATGACAAAATTATTGCCCATAATAAAACCGCCAAAAGCCTTAATTACTTCACCGGCGGCATCAGGCCCCTGGTAGCCTTTGGCAAGAATCAAACGCGTCGATGCCAAATTCAGCGACAGCCGATACATGGTGGTAATAAGCAAAACCAGCGGGAAAGCGCTAAACTCGTTTGGCTTTTCAATAAAAATCGCCGTCATCAAAACGAGGCATGATATCGTGATGGAAAGCGCCAACGCAATATCCAAAAGCCAAGCCGGCAAAGGCATAATCAAAATAACCAACATCAGGATAATGGCAAGGGCGAAAAAGATATCGCCGCGTTTGGTCGCCCCGACGATTAAATCCTTAAAACTTTTGCCGCCAAAAGCCTGTGATGTTATTTTCTCTGGTTGCTTTGCCATTTATCTTAATCCGGAATATCGAATCCTTCTTCCTGATATTGTTTTAATTTATTGCGCAGCGTACGGATTGAAATTCCCAATAAATTCGCTGCCGTATTCCGGTTGCCCAGAGTGTGCTTTAACGTGTCAATAATCAATTCGCGCTCCATGCCGGCCAGCGTCTTGCCGACGGCAGACGGCGCGGCGGGCTTTTCCGGTTCCGGAACAATCACCGCAGATGCGTCATCCAAGATAACGGCATCTTCTTCAATCTTTTCGCCGGTTGACAGCAAAACCGCCCGATGGATTGTGTTTTCCAACTCGCGGACATTTCCCGGCCATAGGTAATTCAGCAGCTTTTTTTCAGCTGCCGGCGCCAATTCTTTCATTGGCAAATCATTCAATTCGGAATATTTTTTTACAAAATGCTTAGATAAAACCACAATATCGTCCGGGCGTTCCTTTAACGAGGGAATGTGCAAATTGACAACATTTAAGCGGTAATATAAATCCTGGCGGAAGGTGCCGTTCTTAACCGCCTCATCCAAGTTGCGGTTTGAAGTGGCAATAATTCTCGTATTGACTTTAATCGGCGCTTTGCCGCCGATGCGGTCGATTTCCTTTTCCTGGATAGCTCTTAGCAATTTAGCCTGGATGCGGATATCCATTTCAGAAATTTCATCCAGTAGCAAGGTGCCGTCCGAAGCTTCTTCAAATTTGCCGATGCGCCGGGCAACGGCTCCGGTAAAGGCGCCTTTTTCATAGCCGAAAAGTTCTGATTCCAACAATGTTTCCGGTATTGCGGCACAGTTAACCGCCACAAATTTTTTATTGGCGCGCTTGGAATTGTCATGAATAAACCGGGAAAAAATTTCTTTACCCGTGCCGGACTCTCCTGTCAGCAGGACGCTCGCTTCGGAAGGGGCTATCTGCTTTGCCATTTTCAACAAGGCTTCCGTCTTTTTATCTGCATAAATAAGGGCGTGGTTTTCGCGGGTGGCCGCAGCCAAAACAGCTCCGATCAGCTCAGGGTCAGGCGGCAGCGGGATGTATTCTTTGGCACCGGCGCGAATCGCCCGCACGGCCAAAGCCGGGTCGTTTGCTACGCCGCAAGCCACAACCAAAACATTCATGCGCTCTGAATTAAGGGAAGAAATAAATTTATAGATATCAAGCTTAACATCAATCATTACAAGCTCAATATTTTTTCCCGAGCGCAAAACTGACAGGGCTTCTTCGACATTGCCGGCCAAAGACACATGGCCGCCCTGCGCAATGGCTATTTTACTGGCCGCGCCGATTTGCCCGTCTAAGGTTCCAACAATTAACAACTCCATCTTCTTACCTTATTTCCCTACAGATTTTACAATTTCCGTCATTGTAATGCCAAGCTTTTCATCAACAACGACAACCTCTCCCCTAGCGACCAGGCTGTTATTTACATAAATGTCTATCGCTTCGCCGACTTTTTTATCCAGCTCTATAATCGCCCCTTTGTTCAGCTTCATTAACTGGCTGACTTTCATATTCGTTTTGCCCAGAATTGCCGATACTTTTACGGGAATGTCGTAAACAGCTTCCAAATCAGCGGTAGAATTTGGAATGCTGAAATCGTCTTCCATGTTTTCTTTTCTTAAAACCGGCTCATCTTCCGTTAACAGGCTTTCTTTCAATTCATCAAGCTCTAGGTTGTTTTCCATGTTATTCCTCCGTGTTTTCGGCTGTGCCGCTATTTTCAATCAATTCATTCATTTTGGCAAGGACTTTATCTTGTTTTTTTTCAACGCCGCCGTTTTCCCATTCTACCCTGCAGTCCGACAATGCCAGCGAAGCATCTTTATGCAAAGAAATTTTTCCTTCAAAATCATAACTTTTAGCCAATCTGGCAATTGTTTCCTGTATATCCTGAATAATTGCCGGGTTAAAATAAAAAGCCAATTTGGACGAACCTGCAAAATTTGAAAAATTATGCCCCAGAAAATCTTTCACCGTATCCAGCGCATATTTTTCTTCCATAACCGGAAAAAGCTTTTGCAACATATCTTTGCATAAGGATAATAATTTTTGCTCGCTGCGCTTTTCCTCGCCGTCTTTATCTGCCAGAAGGACAGAAAGGCGGTTTCCGATATTTTCTTCCAGTGCCGCAAGCGCGTTTTGTTGTTCATCCAAAGCGCTTTCGCGCCCTTTTGCATATCCTTCCTGATGAGCTGCCTCAACCGCTGATTTAAGCTCGTCTTCGCTGTAAGAGACCGTTTCGGGAACGGGTTCATGCACTTCTTCAACCGGCACATCTATTATTTCCGGCTCAGGAACAAATTCCGGCGCTTTTTCTTCCACCCATTCGGCAATTGTTTCTTCTTGCAGCGGTTCTGTTTCCGGAACAGTTTCTTCTGCTGGTTCGTCATTTGCCTTAATAATGAAATTATCAAACATAAATTTTTGAAACTTGCCCATCTTTATGCCTTAGTAGATAAGTTCATCATTTTCCTTGCCTTCGCTGATGACGATTTCACCAGAATTTGACAATTCCTTAGTTGCCGTAACCACATATTGCTGCGCCTCTTCCACATCGCGCAACCGAACCGGACCCATCGCCTCCATATCTTCCTTGATAATTTTTCCGGCACGGGAAGACATATTGCTGAAGAAGAGTTCTTTAATTGTTTCAGAAGCGCCTTTAAGAGCAATCGCCAATTTATCTTTATCAATATTGCGCAGCAAAATCTGAATTCCCTGAGAATCGACGCAAATCAAATCTTCAAACGTAAACATCAAAGACTTGACGCGTTCTGCAGATTCTCTGTTGCGTTCTTCCAAAGCTTCCATAAAGCGCCCTTCGGTTCCACGATCCAACGAATTGAAAATATCGGCAATCAATTCATGAGAATCACGGCGGGTAGCTTTGGAAAGGTTGGTCATAAACTCTTTGCGCAGCGTCTTTTCAAGGCCGTCTAAAACTTCTTTCTGCACAGAATCCATACGCAGCATGCGCATGACAATTTCCATGGCAAAATTCTCGGGAAACAGCGCCAAAACTTTTGCCGCATGGTCGGCCTTAATCTTTGAAAGGATTACGGCAATGGTCTGCGGATATTCGTTTTTAAGGTAATTGGCCAAAACATGCTCATTCACGTTTCCAAGCTTATCCCACATCGTGCGGCCGGCAGGGCCTCTGATTTCTTCCATAATAATCGAAACCCTGTCTTTATCCAAGGCCTTGGCTAACAGCCTTTCCGTACTTTCATAAGTTCCGATCAGCGTGCCGTTTGAAGACATTCTTTCCGTAAATTCGGCAAAAAGCTGTTCTACAACGGTTGAATTAATCTTGCCTAAGCTCGCCATAATGACGGACAGCTCTTTGATTTCCTCATCATCCATCAGAGAAAACAGCGCCGCGGAACGCTGCTCGTCTAACGACAGCATCAGAATAGCCGCTTTCTGCTGGCCGGAAATGACATTAAAATCATCGATTATATTCTGTTTCATTTAACGTAACTCCGTTTAATTATCATTGTACAGCCAGCCGCGAATGACGCTGACAGCCGCATCGGGTTTCTTATCGACCAAATCGTTAACCTTCTTCAGAGAAGAAACCTTCACGCGCCCGTCAACTTTATTCATGTTAATCAAATCATCCATATCCGGATTATCTTCATTCAAGAAATTGGACAAGAGCAGGTTATCTTCGCCGTTTTCGCCAAGAAGCTTATTATCGTTAACCGAAGATGCGGTATCAAAGGCATTGTTAATCAGCGGGCGGATAACAAGCAAGATAACCAGTATTGCCACGATTGCAACACCCAAACCTTCCGCAATGCGAATCAACTCGTCTTTGGTAAAGCCTAAAATCAAAATTTCTTCAACTTTCGGGCGGAATGCTTCTTCATTAAAGAATTTAAAGTTTTCAACTTCAACGCTGTCGCCGCGATTTGCGTCATATCCGACTGCCGAACGCACCAATGCCGTCAGCTGTTCCATTTCCTCGCTGGTGCGCGGGCGGTAGGTTTCTTCGCCATTTTCATTATATTCATAAATGCCGTCTACGGCAACGGCAACCGTCAGCCGCTTAATGACCCCGGAATTTTTTACCTTATTGCGGACAACTTTTGAAATTTCATAATTAACAGTTTCTTCCGAACGCGAATTTTGAGACACAATCCCGGAAGACGACGTTACAACATCGCCATTGGGAATATTCTGCGCAACGGTTACAGGGTCTTCCCGCTCTCCGGACATTCCTTCTTCCGTAATATTGGACTGCGACCGGACAACCTTGCTGTCCGGGTCGAAAATCTCTTCATTGGTTACAACCTGGTCAAAATCCATTTCAAGGTTAACCTGAGCCTGCGCTTTTCCTTTGCCGACCGTATATTCCAGCAGGTTTTGCAGCTTTCGGGTCAGCTTTTGCTCTTGCTCAATGCGCAGCAATTCATTATCGGCGTTAATAATTTCCTGCCGGTTATCACCGTCTTCGGTCAATAATTTTCCGCTCGAATCGACAATTGCCACATTTTTGACATCCAGCTTGGGAACTGCCGCCGCAACAAGCTTTTGAATGGACTGGATATTTTTTGCCGCCAAAGTGCCGTCAATGGTTTTTATCACGACAGAAGCCGTCGGCTGCTGTTCCTCACGCGAAAACATTTCCCTTTTGGGAAGAACCAGGTGAACCCTGGCGCTTTTTATGTTATCGACAGAACGAATCGTCCGAGCAAGTTCCCCTTCCAGGGCGCGAACCAAATTTACATTTTGAACGAAATTGGTAGAACCTAAAGCATCCGTATTGTCAAACAATTCATAACCGACATTTGACCCTTTTGAAGACAAAGCCAGCTCCGCCGTCGAAACGCGCAGCCGGTTGACCTCATTCACAGGAACCTGAACTTCGGTTCCGTTTTTTGCCAATTTATATTTTATCCGGTCGTTTTCAAGGCGGTCAACAATCTGTTTGGCATCTTCCAATTCCAAATCAGTATATAAAACGCCATATTCCGTAGAGCTTATTTGCGTTATGATATAAACAAAAAAGCTTATCAAAAAAATAACTATCGCGGCGATAGATATCAAACGCCCCGGCGATAAATTTTTAATGGTTTGTATAAAATTATTCACGAAATTCCCCAATTTCTATAAAAATATCCCCTTTCTTATTCATTACCTTAATTTTTATTTTATTAAAACGATATTTTTAAATATTAACAGCCGGGGCATTTTTTATTCCTTCTTTAAAAAGCGCAAAGCCCCGCTTTCTAAGGCGGGGCAGCGCATGCACATGAACTTCTTTCTTTGTGCAAATCTACTAAGTCATTCTGGTCAGTTCATCCAGCATTTCATCTGCGGTCGTAATAATCTTGGTCGCTGCAGAATAAGCTCTCTGGGTTACAATCATATTTGAGAACTCTGTTGCCAGATCAACGGTAGAAGCTTCAAGAGAGTTAGATGAAATCTCTCCGGCACCATGCGTACCAGCGCGTTTCAGCAAAGCCTGCCCGGAGTAGTCTGTTTCAATCCATGCGTTTCCGGTCAGAGCTGTCATGCCGTTCGGGTTAGAGAATGTTGCCAAGGGCAGGATAGCTATCGGACGGGTTTCGCCGTTATCAAACAAAGCCGTTACAACACCGGATTCATCAACAGATACGCCGGCATAGCTTCCGAATTTTGCACCATCCTGCTTAATGTAGTTGGTGGTAAAGCTGCCCGACAAACTTGTTAAGCCGTCGTTTGTTCCGACATTGCCCTGCTGGATGGAAATCGGCGTTCCTTTTTTCGAATCGGCCGTCATATTTTCAGAGCCGTTTGCCCAGACAACAGACATTTCATCAACGCTAAATCTTTTCGGTGTTCCGTCCGCGTTAAAAGTTACGGCAGGCACCAGAGACCCTTGCTGAATTTGGTCATAGCTGATGATGAATTTAGAGCTGATAACCAATTTTGTTCCGATAACATTATCGCTCCATGCGCCGGCAATATTTTCCCCGTCGGCGTTTGGCGCCGCGGTGCGGATGCGCCCTTCGACAACACCGCCAAGATTTGCGGTATTTAATGTGATGTCGTCTCCAGTTACGCTCGGCAAAATCTGAATTGTGCTTCCGCTGGCAACGAAACGCCCCGGTTCGTTAACGCCGCTCACCTGAATGGCTGCAATAACCTGCTCAACGACGATATTGGAAAGTTCGCCCCCGGTTGCCGTTACATTATGCAGAGAAATCGGGATATTTGTTCCGGCATAAGGGTCTGCCGTGGTAAATTCAAAAGTTTTACCGTCAATTTGAAAAGTTTCGTCATAATCTGCAACAGTTGCTCCGACAAAATTCAATGCGGCACCGTTCTTAATGCTGTCTGTAATAGCATCAATCGTAAATACACCGGTCGGAATGCCGTTTGTTTCATTCGGGTTAACGGCCCTTTGGATGCAGGAAAGCGTTTTGCTTGCATCAATCGTAATCGCTTCGCCGGTTGTCGACTGCGTAATTTTCAGCGTGTCGCCGCTGGCAACAAAACGTCCGCCGTCAGGGATATTATTTTGAATAACTTCAGCAAATTTCTTAACAAAATCCGCCGTTGAAACAACATCCGTGCGCAAATCCACCGCGACATTTCCCGCCTGTGCCGTTGCGCCCTGCGAAGTTAAAAATTCGAAGGTTACGCCATTGATTTTGATTGTAGAACCGTTTGCCGGGATTTCTGAAAATTCCAGATGTCCGGCTGCTGCATAAATATCATTAAGGCTTGCATTAGCCGAATCGATTTTTCCGCTCAAGGTTACAGAGGCTGATCCGGAAGGAACGGATGTTGACAAGCCCCATGTATTTGAAGAGGTTTTTGTATAATCCAAGCTGATATTGCTGGCGCCGCCAAGGCTATCGTAAATAAGTGCAGAAACGTGCTGCGTTGTGCCGATTTCATCTGTAAACGGCAAGTTTGCGCCAAAGCTGATTTGTTTGGTTGCCGTGGCCGTGCCGCCGATTGTGGACAGATTAACCGGGCGCAGATTGCGGTTATCTACAATATTGTCATTAATATAAACCACGTTCCCTGCCGTATCATAATAAGCCTTCATGTAGTTAATGCCGTTAATGTTTACAACAGCCGCCGATGCATTTCCGTCCCAAGGGAGCAAAGACCATCCCTGGGCATAAAATCCGCCGGTATTTTTCAAATAGCCGTTTTGATCGATGTCAAAATCTCCGGCGCGGGTATAAGCCCATAAGTCGCCGTCGCCAGGATTGGCCGCCTGATTAACAACAAAATATCCGTTGCCGCTGATGCCCAATGCCGTGGAAGAGGCATTTGAAGACAGCAAGCCCTGCAAATTTACGCCTTGTTTGGTTACCGGCTGAACGCCACCCGGCGAATATGAATTTGTTGAAGTCTGCTTTGTTACCAATGTTTGAAAAGCCACATTGGTGTTTTTGTAGCCAATTGTGCCAATATTGGAGATATTGTCCGAAATAGCTCCCATTGCGCTGGACTGGGCGGCAAGCCCTGAAATGCCCGACTGCATTGCACCAAATATACTCATTGTCCTTCTCCTTTTCTAAAAAGCTCAGCGCTTTCCTTAAACTGTCTCTTCTACTTTTTCGCCTTCTGAGCCATTTCCCGTCTCATCTCCGCTCGCGGCGCCTTTTTTATCAAAATAGTCGTCATTGCGAATAGTAAGGATGTCTCCAAGTTTGGCTGTTACCGCTTCGCCCAAGCCTACGTAAACCGTATTTTCGTCATTGGCGACGCCAGTAACTTTTCCAAAGACAGTTGTTGTTACTGTTGCACTTGCTTCTCCACTTGCAACTTTCGTGCCAACAACGATCTGATAGGCGCCATCTTCAAGCTGGTTGCCGTCTTTATCCTTGCCATCCCATGTAAATTCGTGCGTTCCGGCCGTTCTTTCCGCCGTTTCCGTATAAACAACTTCGCCATTCATGTTCTTAATGGTAATTGTTGCCGAAGACACATCTTTATTCAGCGTGTAAGTCGCTTTGGCTTTTCCATCTTCCAGCGGCATAACATCGCCCAGCACCTGCGCCGTTTTGCCGATATATGAAACCGCCTGCGCTCCAAGGTTGGCAATATTCAAAGAAAGCAGGTTATCCAGCTTTTCATTGGTCTGAATAGCTTGCTCAACACTCGAATACTGAACGAGCTGGTTGGTAAATTCCGCCGTATCCATCGGATCAAGCGGATCCTGATATTTAAGCTGCGTTGTCAGCAATGTTAAAAACGTATTCATATCCGCAGACAGCGTTTGCGATGCTTTTGTCGTGGCGGAATTATTTGCCGTATACCCCGTTATTGCGCTAAAATCTACTGCCATTGTTTTTCTCCCCTATTATACACGGATATTCAACCCGTTGCCGCCCCAAACGTCCCCCGACGCCAAAGGCAGCGTTTCTTCTTCATTTTCCAAAGCCTGCCCCAAGAAGTCGCGCAGGGAAGAATTTTCCTCCTGCCGGGCTCCGGCCTGGTTTTCATCGCGAAGGCTGAAATTCAAAAAGCCGTCTTCTGTTTGAAGCCCCGCCTCACGAAAGGCCTGTTCCAAAGCCTCCGTTTCCTTTTGCAAAAGCTCCATTGTTTCCGGGCGCGTCGCAATAATATGCGCCTGGAGTTTTCCATCTTTAGAAAGTTCCATTTTCACTTCAATATGCCCAAGCTCTTTCGGCTTCAGCTGTATGTCTATCTTATCAACGCCTTTCACGGCGGATTTTGTAATATTTACTTTTACTTGTTCAACAGCTTCCTTTTCCAACCCTTTATAAACATCTTTAAAGGAAACGTCATTTTTGGAAGCCGCCGCCTCCGCTTTTGCCGCCGCAACGAATCCGCTGCCGGATACATTGGAAGAAATGGCTGAAACATTTTCAGAAGCCGATGACGCCATTGTTGAAGCATTTGCCGTTTCCGCCAGAGACACGGCAGCAATCCCTTCGGCGGGCATATTTTTATTTGCCGCCTGAACAGGCGCCTGCGCAACACTTTCCCCCTGCAACACCGTTTGAGGCTTTGCAGAAACTTCCGCTTCACCCCGGCTAAACATCTGGGTATCCAGCGCGGTTTTGCCTTTCAACAGCCCTGTTGCAGAATCTGCCACTTTTTCTTCCTTAACGTCAACAGATACTTTCACGTCAAATTTTTCCTCAAGAGCCTGAATGCGCTCTTTGGGCATATCTTTAACTGCGCCGGCGTCCAAGACATTCTCTTCCGCACGGCTTGCCACATTCGGAAGCTGTATTTTCACAGCACTTTCTTCCGGCTCCGCAAAATCAGCATAGGCCGTTGCCGTCTGCACGGCCAGCTCCACGCCGCTTTCAGGGACATCGCCCGAAGAAATTTGTTTCAAAGCCGAAGCCAGCTCGCTTCCGGAAACTTCATAAACGGTGTTTTTTAAGGTATTGCGCAGTTCCAAAGTTCCTAATGACGCCAACTTTTCAGGAGCCTGCAACAGATCGCCGAGGGTAAAAGTCTCGCCATCGATGACCAATTCCATCTTATCCAACAGCTGGGGCTGCAAAGTTGTCATCAAGCTTATCTTCAAATCCGTTCCCGGAACAGCTTCCGGTTCGGCGGAATTTTCAGCAGGCACAACAGCACCCTCGCCAACAGCACCCGGCACCGCCGCTTCCGATGGCGCGCCTTGCGCTTCCGGACGGGTTTGGACAGGTTCGGAAGCCTCCGCATAAGCCGCAGACGGCTCTGCCGTTTTTTTCTTTTCTTTAACAGCTTTATTTTCTTTAACAGGCTGAGATGCCTCAGCATCCGGTTTTTCTGTTTTTTTGATATCCTTCTTAGCCTCAGGCGTCTTAACATCCTTTTCCGGCTTGGCCTGCAGCTTGTTTTCTACCGGCGCAGCATCCTTTTGGACAGTGCCGAGATTTTGCCCCAGCTGCCCAAGCAGATTAGCAAAACCGCCGCCCAATGCTTCAGCCGATGCGCTTACGGCACCAACTTTATTAAAAATAGCGGCTGCAGAATTTGTATTGATATCTTGAACTTCCATTTTGTGCACCTTTTATCTTGCAATTTTCTTTAACAGAATAAATGCAATTTATGTGCCAAAATAAAAAAACGAAATTTATTTTTGTGATTCTTCGTGCAAAGCCAAGCCTTTGGCAATATTCAAATTAATATTAATCAGGATATCCAGCCCTTCGGGTTTGGGTTCAAGCAGCAGTGCCATTGTGCGTTTAAAAATAAACACCGCCAGATTTGCAATATTATTGCGCACTTCCAACGGCTGTTGGCAGGTATCCTCACTAACGGCGCTGGCAATAACCGTCCACAAAAGGCGGTTCTTTTCCAAAACCTCGGATAAATTTTCTTTTTCCTCGTCCCAGTGCTCTTTTATGGAATTTAACTGTGCAGCTGCCCGAATCAGCGCACGGCTTTCCAAATCCACTTGATTCATCCCCGAGAGGTCATTTTGAGTGTAGGTTTGAGAAATATTCATTATTCTTCCTGTTTTATCACGATATTAAAATGTTTTTAACAATATTATGATAATAAATAGTTAATTTCAATTTGTTTATAAAGGCTCAAAAATGAAAAAAATTTATTTTGGCTTAATCGCTGCGATTAGTCTTGCCCTTTTGACATTTTCTGCTACCGCCATTGAAAAATATGAAGCGCTGATGCCTAAAAAAGACAAATACATCCGTGCAACGGGCTTCTTTGACTATCCGCCTTTTGGCGCGGTACAATATCCCGAAAGAAAAAAACACGGCGAATTTTACAGCATATTTAAAGTGCCCCTGCAAAACTTTGCCAAAGAAAATTCCCTTTTTCTCTCTTACGCCACAGAAGAAGGCACTTATGAAGAATCCATCCAAAAAGTGCGCCGCGGCGAGGTTGATTTGGTGCTTGGCATGTATCATGAAAGCAAATTATATAAGGGAATTGAATATATTTATCCCGCTGCGGTCTCCAACCCGGTAACCGCCATGATGATGCCGGACAGGGTTTCTGAAATCGCAACGCTGAAAGATTTCGAAAAACTGAAAGGCGCCATCAGCAGCGAAGAACATTTCTCCGATTATGTAGAAGAGCAATTGACACGCTTTAACATCCAAAAAGAGCCTAATGCCTATGTTTTATTTGAAAAGCTTTTCACAGGAGAGGTGGATTATGTGCTGGGCAGCCATTATTACCTTCTGGCCGAAACCGCAAAACTCGGCATTACCGACCAAGTCGGCATTGCCAAGCAAACTTTTTGGAACATGCCCTTGTTCATCGGCGTTTCAAAATTATCCGTTTGGCGCAAATTCCTTATCTATAAGCTGAATGCCTTTATGCAGAACAAAACAACAATTTCTTCCTTCCAAAATGAATTGGCGGCCTATATCAAAAAAATCCAAGACGATAACAAAGGCGTTGTTCCGCCTCCGTATATCCGCGTTCAAAAGGAAGACGACCTCACGGCCAGCCAACAAGCTGAAAAAGAAAACAAAACCTCTGAAGAGGCTAAAGGGGGCGAAGGGGAAGAGGCTCAAGAACAGCCTGCCAAAGATGAAAAAGCATCTGCAGAATAACTTTTATCCCGTCCTTGACCTTTGCGCAAAATCAGATAAACTGTTATAAAATCTTTATAAGGGGCTAATTTATGGTATTGCTTATCCATCATCCAACGGTGCCGCAGGCAAGAAAAATACGCGCGCTCATGAGCGAAAAGCGCATGCTTTTTGCTTTGCGCGAAGAGGAACCCTGGAATATGTCCCAAGAAGCGCTTAAGCTTAACCCCGCCGCAGAACTTCCCATTTTTGTCAATGATGGGAAAGTCTTATGCGGGGATTATGCCATTTGCGAATATTTGGAAGAGACCAGCCCCGAAATTTCCCTTATTTTCGGAGATGCCCTCCATAAGGCGGAAATACGCCGTTTGTGCGGTTGGTTTGACGGCAAATTTTATAAAGAAGTCCATCGCAACATTGTTTATGAAAAAGTCCATAAACGTTTTGCTACGGGACAAGCGCCGGATTCCAGAATATTAAAAGTCGGGCTGAATAATTTAAACTTTCATTTGGAATATCTTGACTGGATTTTAGAGAGGCGCACTTATCTTGCCGGAGAAGAATTTTCTTTGGCCGATATTGCAGCAGCCGCCCAATTCTCCGTTGTCGATTATCTCGGCGATGTTCCCTGGGAAGGTTACCGAAATGCAAAATTATGGTATGCAAAGGTTAAATCGCGCCCTTGCTTCAAAGACATTTTAAAAGATAATATCCGGGGCATCCTTCCGGCCAAGCATTATGCTAATTTGGATTTTTGAGGAAAAATATGAAAAAAAAACTTTTGTTTCCCGTTATTTTTGCCTTCGCGCTGTCTTCCTGCACTTATCTGACAAAAGGCAGCGGACAGGTTGTGTATCATTGGGAAAAAGATAACACCGGCGTCGAAAAATTTTCAAGAGACCATGCCGAATGCCTGATTGAAGCAAAGGAGTTCAGCTTTATTCCTGATTTTCGCATGTGGTTTTATACCGAAGAAACAAAACTTAACACCCGTTTTGACGGGAAATCGGACAAGGGAATCTGGGCAAGCTACATTCCTTATGCCGGCGCCCAGCCTATCTTGGTCAATTCGCGGACAAAAGACGAAGACATTAATCCGCCCAAATATCGCAAATGCATGGAGAGCAAGGGCTATTGGCGCAGAGAACACGACATCCCGGAAATTACCAATATTAACCTGCATAAAGAAAAACAGCGCCTGCCATACCGCCCGTTTGGCGCACCGTTAATCAGCGGCGACTGAGCAGGCGGCGCAAGTTTTTTCTTTTGTTTTTTCAACCGGCGCTTCATATCCGCCGCCTATAGCTTTGTAAAAGGCGGTTATTCCCGCATAAATATCTCCGTTGCTGGCAATCAGCGCCCGTTGGGATGAAATGAGGTTTTGCCGCGATGTTAAGACATCGTCAAAAGCTACCAGCCCCTGGCGGTATTTTTCCAAAGTCAGCGCGGCAACTTCTTTTTGGGAAATAACCTGCCGGCGCAAACTGTCATTATGCTTATATTCCTCTTCAATATTTGTAAAGGCGTTTTTGATATCCGCTGCGGCATTCAACAGGCTGCTTTGATATAAATAGAAATTTTCCAGCGTCTTATATTTTTGCAGCTCCACATTATTGCTCAGCTCGCCCCAGTTAAGAAGCGGCAGGGATATGGCGGGAGAATAGCTGTATGTCCTGTTGGAGCTGTCAACCAGCCCGTGGATTTTAGAAAACTGAAAACCGAAGAATCCGCTTAAGGAAACACTTGGGAACAGCTGTGCCATGGCTTGCCCGACCAATGCATTCTGCGCAATCAGGTTTTGTTCAACAGCGCGCACATCCGGGCGGTTGCGCACAACAGAAACCGGAAGGTTATAAATCTGCGCCAAAGGATAATTTATTTTCTTCCTTATCAGGCTTTTCTGCGGCTGCAGCCATGTTTCCAACTCCCCGGGAAGTTTTCCGCTTAAAACGGATAAGGCATTTTTATAATTTTCAATGCCCGTTTTCAATACCGGAATTTGGGAATTTACATCCTCCAACGCATAGCGCGCCTGGTTCAGGGCAATATCATCCGCCAGACCGGCCTTATGTTTTGCCTCAACCATTTCATAAATATCTTGCTGCAAATTTAAATTATCCTGCATAAAAGCAAGCTGGTCTTGCAGGCTGCGCATTGAAATATAATTATTTGCAACCTCTGCCGTCAGCGACAGCAACACATTGTCCAAGTTTGCGGCAGCGCCTTTATATAAGGCTTCCTGGCTTTCGCTCAAACGGCGCCCGCTGCCCCATATATCTATCTCCCAACTGGCGTCAAGGCCGGTTTGATAATAGTCCGTACTTAAAGGTATGCCGTAGCTTTGGGAATCTTTTACATAATTATAGCTTCCGTTGGCGTTAACTTTTGGCAGCATTTTAACCTGGGCGATATTTAATGATGCCCTCGCCTCATGAAGCCGCTGAACGGCAACATTCACATTCGGGCTGGAATGCAGAGATATTTCAATAAGCTTATTTAACGAATCATCCTGAAACTGCTTATACCAATCCTTTTTTATTTCCATTTTCGGCGCCTGGGTTTGAAGATTCAGGCTTTTGGCAAAACTTTCATCTTTATAGACCTGCGGGCGGTGATAATCCGGACCTAAAGTGCAGGATGACATCAATATTGCTGAAAAAATGGCAATCCAACTATTTCTTGGCATTTTCATCCCCCTTTGAAGCATTCAGGCTGATTCCTAAAGGATTTCCCTGTTTTTTTGTTTTTTCAATTATTTCCTGCTCTTCCTTCCCGTGCCCGGCTTTTTCTTTTATTGTTTCAAACAGGGCAAAAAGCGCCGGAATGAAAATAATTCCAACAAAGGTTGCTGCAATCATGCCGTAAAAGACCGAACTTCCGATGGCAATCTGCGAAGCTGCACCGGCTCCCGTGGCGACAATCATCGGGAACACGCCCAAAATGAAGGTAAGCGCCGTCATCAAAACCGCACGGAACCGCTCCCCCGCCCCTTTGACAGAAGCTTCGAGAATAGAGGCGCCGTCATCACGGTAGGCTTTGGTAAATTCAACAATAAGAATCGCATTTTTTGCCGCAAGCCCGATAAGCATGATTAACCCCAGCTGTGCGTAAATACTCAGCGACTGGCCCATGAAGTACAATCCGGCCAAAGCACCCAAAATGGCAAACACGGTCGAAAACATCACGGCAAAAGCCAGCATCCAGCTCTCATAGAGCGCAACCAAAAACAGATAGCAGAAGACTAAAGCCAGGGCAATCAGGAAGGCGGCAAGCCCGGCGGCCTCCACTTCCTGCAAAGACAGGCCCGTCCATGCAATTCCATAATCTGCCGAAAGGCTGTCTTTTGCGGTTTCAATAATTGTATCAATCGCCGTTCCGGTACTGATGTTCGCCGCCGTCTGCGCCACAATGGAAGCATTTGTATATTGGTTATAGCGGTATATAATTTTAGGCGAAACAACCGTTTTTACGGAAGCGAAGGATTTTACCTGCACCAAAGCACCGTTATTTGCCCGCACATATAAATTTTCAACATCGCTTAAATTGTGGCGATAATCAAAATCCGCCTGGACAATCACTTTATTTACCTGTCCGCTTAACGTGATGTTGTTGATATAGCGCGAACCCAAATTATTTTGCAAGGCGGTAAACAATGAAGACACGGGAACATCATAGGCTTCAAGCTTTGTCCGGTCGATATCTAGGTAAACGTGCGGCGTATCTGCGGTGAAAGTGCTGAAGGCATAGGAAAGTTCCGGCGCTTTATTTAGCTTTTCCAAAAATCCGCTCATTGTTTCAAACAGCTGGTTGGGCGTTATATCGCCGCTTTTGGCCAATAATTCCAAAGATAACCCGTCGCTGTTGCCAATGCCCGGAATTGCCGGCGGCGCAAAAAATTGTATCTGCGCACGGGGATTGCTGCCTAATTCGGCACTCAACTTCTGGTTAATGCTTTGCAAAGACAGTGCTTTGCTTTTTCGCTTTGCCCAATCTTCAAGCCCGATTACTCCCAAGGCCACATTTTCGCCGCCACCGCCTAAAATGCTGTATCCGGCAACAGAAATGTAATATGCCACGCCATCCATTTTTAGGATTTTTTCACCCATCTCATGCAGCAGCTCATTTGTCTGGTTTATTGTGGAAGTATTGGAAAGCTGAATATTGGCAAAGATAATCCCCTGGTCTTCCTCGGGCAGAAATGACGTCGGCGTATATTTAAAACCGATAAACACCAAAAAGATTGTTCCCAAGACCACAATGGTTGTCAGCTTCAGTTTGTCTGAAAAAACACCCACGACAGACAAGTATTTTTCTTTGAAATAATCCACGGTATCATTGAATTTTTTGAAAAATCCTTTTGCCGCTTCCTGCTTGTCATTTCTCAAAAATATGGCACACAAGGCCGGGCTGAGCGTTAAGGCATTAAACGCCGAAAAGACAACAGCCGTGGCGATGGTTACCGCAAACTGCTGATAGATTTTTCCGGTAATGCCCGCCATTAACCCGACAGGCACAAAAATGGAAAGCAGCACAAAGGTTGTCGCCACAATTGCCGAGCCAATCTGCTGCATGGCTTTTACCGATGCATTATAGGCGTTTTCCTTATTAACACTCATTAAATATTCCACGCGCTCCACCACGATAATTGCATCATCAACCACAAGGCCGATTGCCAGAATCATGGCAAAAAGGGTTAAAATATTAATATCAAAGCCTAAAAGATAGATGACGGCAAATGTTGCAACCAATGACACCGGAATGGTAATCAGCGGAATTAACGTGGTTTTTACTTTTTGCAAAAAGACGTAAGTTACCAAAACCACCAAAGCGAAAGTAATGACCAGCGTTTCCAAAATGCTTTCAATAGAAGCCCGGACAAAACTCGTAGAATCGTAAGCAATGGCAAATTCCATATCTTCAGGGAAGGACTGCTGCATTGCCTCTATCTCTTTGTTTATATTTTTCATGATTTCCAAAGAATTGGAATTTGGCGTTTGGCTTAAAGAAATAATCACGGCAGGGGCATTGTCAAAATCCGCATTCATGCTGTAGGTATCCGCCCCGATTTCTATGCGCGCCACGTCTTTAAGCCTGATGATTCCGCCATCTGAAGAAGTTGACAATACAATGTCTTGGAAATCTTCCACCGAATTTAACAATCCCTTTGCGGTCAAAGACAAAACAACTGCCGTGTCCGGACGGCTCGGCGCCGAACCTATTTCACCGATAGAAGCCTGAATATTTTGGCTCTGCACCGCCTTGACAACATCGCTGCTGTCTAACCCCAAAGACGCCAGTTTTTCGCTGTTTAACCAAATGCGCATCGAATATTGCGGCGCATAAATATTTACGTCGCTCACACCCGGAACACGCGCCAAAGTATTTTTAATATTATTGTATGCATAATTGCTCAAATACAAATCGTCATAAGTTTTATTCGGCGAACGGAAAACCAGCATCGCCAGCATGTTTGCCGATTGCGTGGATATCTCCAGCCCCTGCTCGTTTACAATTTGCGGCAGCTGGGACGTTACCTGCTGCAAACGGTTTTCGACCTTAACCTGCGCGGTGTCCGGATCTGTCCCGATATTAAAAGTGATTGTCAGCGTATAAGAACCGTTATCATCCGAAGTTGAAGACATATAAAGCATGTTTTCAACGCCGTTTAACTCATTTTCAATCGGAATAGCTACCGTATCGACCAATACCTGGGCATTGGCGCCGGGATAGGTCGCTTTAACCACAATTTGCGGCGGCGTTATCTGCGGATATTGGGAAATGGGCAAAACGGCAATCGCCAGCACACCCAGCAAAATCATGATAATGGAAACAACGCCGGCAAAACGGGGGCGGTCAATAAAATACTCTGAAAACATTATTCACCATCCCCTTTTACGACATTAACCTTTATCGGCGCATCTTTGCGCAGGGAACCAATCTTGTCCAAAACAATCAAATCCCCTTTTTCAAAGCTGTCGGCAATAATATAATCATTGCCGGAGACCGCCATAATTTTAACCGGAATTTCTTTAACCTTTCCGCCGCGGATAATATTAATAAAATTGCCGTTATTTTTCATTGTAACCATGTTTTGCCGGATAGAAACGGAGTTTGGAATATTCTTTTCAATCTCAACAGTTACATAGGCATTAGGCAGAAGTTCCTTTTGGGCATTTTCAAAATCGGCATAAACGGCTATTGAACTTGTGCTGCGTTTCAGGCTGTTGTCCAAATATTTAAATTCTCCGGCATGTTTATAAAGGCTTCCGTCAGCCAGGCGGATTTGGATTTTCTCCTCGGCAAACGGCTTCTGTCCGCCAGTTTGCAAAAATTCCTGGTATTCTTTATCTGCAATCGAAAAAACTACCCTTATCGGATTATATTGGACAATGGTAAATAACGGCGCCCCCGCCGGAGAAACATAATTTCCCTTTGTAAGGCTGACATTGCCGACAATCCCTGATATCGGCGCTTTAATCAATGTATAATCATAATTAATTTTTGCCAAATCGTAATCTGCTTTCGCCTTGGCTATTGCGGCCTGGGCAGACAGGAAACGGGCTTTGGCGTTATCAAATTCCGTTTTGGAAATGGCTTTAGAGCCGGCTGATTTTACTCTTTTATAATATAATGAAGCGTTGTTGTAATCCGCTTGAGCTTGCATTTGCGCCGCTTTGGCCGCTTCCAGATTGGCCTGGTATTCGCCCTGGCGGATAACGACCAGGACATCATCGGCATCTACTTCCGCGCCGCCTTCCACCAAAATATCCTCTAAATAGCCGTTAATATAAGGCGTTACGGAAACCTCGTGAATCGGCGTAACATAACCGATATAGCTGTGCTTTACCAGATTGCTTGACATTTTTGCCGGAAAAGCATTAACAACCGTTTCCGCCGGTTCCCGGCTTCCTTTTGGCGATGTGCGGACATGGTTAAACCAGTAATATGCTATGCTCCCTAACAGGATAATGACAATCATCCAGAATAAAAAAGAGCCGCTTGTTTTTTCAGAATGTTTTGTGTCTGACATTTTTGTTCCCGATATAATGCGTTTAAACTTAAAATTTAAATAATCAGAAACATTGCCAATTCAAGCTGTAAGCATTGAAAAAAAGACATCATGCCGGCCGTTCAAGCTGCCCTTTGCAACCATTAAAAAACCTCCGCAAGGGAGGGTTTTTTAATGGTGCTTTAGCACGGGATCGTCTTGCTGCGTAAATTGCGCTTATTTCATAAGCTTAACAACTCCGCTTCGGGCACTCGGTTTGTAACGCTTGCCTTGCTTCGCTGCCGCTTGCGCGCAAGCTAACAAACTTCTCGCCTTCCGTTGAAAAAATCTCCACTGGAGATTTTTTCTGCCTACAGCCGCCGACATCGTGCCGGCAGTTCAATCTGCCCTTTGCAACCATTAAAAAACCCTCCACAAGGGAGGGTTTTTTAATGGTGCTCAGGGACGGGATCGAACCGCCGACACGAGGATTTTCAGTCCTCTGCTCTACCGACTGAGCTACCTGAGCAGCCGGTAACGATGTGTTTTATAATGCATAAAAAAACGATTGTCCAGTAAAAATTTATGTTTGGGATAATTTTTTTAATTCTGCCGGGAGATACCTTTTTGAAGAATAAAATCCGGGAACTCTTTTGCCTGCTGCTTCTCGCCGCCTAAATAATATTTTTTCTGTTTTGCATAAATTCCCTCTACCTTATCCAGCTGTTTGGACACAGCAAGTATCATCCCTTGTATATCCTCCATATCACACAAATTATTGCCAATATCTTCCGGAATGCTTTCATCCTGAAGCTTCTTTTCAAAAAACTCCATGGCCTTCTGCGTTTGATATTTGGCCAGGCCAAATAAAAAATCGTTATCTTCTTTGGATAATTTGTTCTTATGCATCATCATCTTCAGCATAAAAAACTCATCATCGCCGACTTTCTCGCCTTCATACATCGGCAAAATGTAAACTTCGACAATATGCTTATTCATTTCACTGCTTAACTGGTCTGACAAAAGGGTTGCGCCAAACTTGCCTTTCATAAATTCGTAACTGTCGTTTTGCCAATCCGGCACCTCTGCCAATATTCCGTCAATGGCGTTTGCCCGATATGAGGTTTCGCTCCGCTGCAAAGACTGGTAAATGCTGTTCAGCGCCATGCTCGAATATCGGGACACACGATATTTTTCCAAAGATTGCGGCAGCGCCTCCAAAAGCGACGCAAAATTCCCGCTGACGGGAGCTTTTCCGGGTTTTTCAAAAGAATCGGCATACAGATCATATTGTTCTTCATAGCTGAATTTCAAATAAGACAACAATTCGGCGTCATCCTCATCCATCTGCCTGCCCATCGCATCAATATGGCTTTGGCGTATTTGCACTTTGTTTAGCGGTATTTCCAAATATTTTTCAGCGGCTTCAGAGGATGCTACCAAACTGGAAAAACCCTCTAAAATAACGGTTTTATCCATCGGAGAATTTTCAAGCCCTTCCGCCCCCGAAGCCAGATATTTATCTAAACGGTTCAGAATTGTATAGATGCTGTCTATTTCTGCGTTTACCCAGAATTTTACCAGCCGGTTAAAATGCCTTTTGAAATTTTTCGGAAGTTTTTCCTCTTGTTCATCCCAATAAAATACATCACCGATATTTTTTACATTTGCTTTAATGATTTTATTTCGATTTTTAGGAGCCGCAACGGGCGAAAAAGCATTTATATCTTTTTTTGCGCTTTCCTGCAAAATGAGCGCGCTTATCCTTTCGGGCGGCACATCTTGCTTTAACTGTATCAGAATTTTATATATTTCCTTGTTTTGATTTTGCCTTAGCTGGTGCATATTCCTGTATTTTTTTATCAGCCCGTAAATTTGTCCCGCAGCCTCATTGCCTATATTGATATCCTGCTGGCCAAATCTCTTTGCCAGTGCCTTTGACGCCTTCAGGCAAACGATTTCTTCAGAAACGCCTTTGCGCGTGCTCAGATATTTCATTAAAGAATCATACAAGGTGTTGTTAACAATTGTCTGAACGCTGTCTTTTCCATTTTGAACATCCGGCTGGCGGATTAACGGGATAAGGTTTCTTGCAATATCTGAATTCTTTATGTCTGACCAGAAATCGTCAAAACGCTGTCTTTCTTCCAAAAGATTTTTTCTAACCTGAAACTTAAGTATATTTATTAAAAACGCTTCGCTGCTTTTTTTCCGGATTTCGCCGTCTGCCTTTTTTAAACCGCGAAAAAGTTCAAGGTAGCCTTTTGTCCCTTCGGTAGAAATATCTTTGGCGTTTTGGTAAGAAGCGTTTTTTTCTAAAACCTGCTTAATGCTCTGATATAATTCAAAAAAAGCTCCAGATTTTTCATATATCCCCTGGGGCTCGTTTTGCGGCAGGGAAATGTCTCTGCCATGGAGGCAATTTAATTCTAATGCTAAATTTTTAAGGGATGGATATGCATTGGCAAATTGTTCGCAATATTCGCAAATTCCTGCTTGTTTTGCGGTTTCAAGATCTTCGGCTTTGCATGACTGCGCAACAAGCTCAAAAAACGTTTTAATGTAATCTGTATATTTGATGTTCATGGAATTTGCCCCAATTGTTATTGAGACAAAATATAAACATAAAATGAAATTTTGTCAAGTTTCTTGTTACGTCTTCAAATTAACCACTGTCTGCAACATCTCGTTATTTGCCGTGAAGCTGCTGGTATTCAAAGTATAAGCCCTCTGCACCTGAATCATGCGCCCGAATTCCTGCTCAACATTAACCGTTGACTGTTCTAAGGCGCCTGCTGAAATAATCGGCTTTAGCTCTTCAACATAAGACGTATCGCCGCAAGCGGCATTTGCTTCAAACAGGGTGCCGTTAATCGGGGTCAGATTATCCGGGGCTGTGAATGATGTAACGCCCAATTTGGCGTATTCTATTTCGCGCCCATTGCTGTAAACAGCCTTTACAACGCCGTCCCCGTCGATAAAATTCTTAATCAGCGTGCCGCTCGGCATACCGTTTTGCTTGACGTTAACCAAACCGCTGCTCCCGTCAAACTGTGTCATGTTTTCAATATTTAACGCAATCTGGTTATTGCTGCCGTCATCCCAGTTAACACTCAGATTAACATTTTTAGGCGAAAGCAATTCGCCGTTTGTGTCAAAAACCGCTTCGAAACCGCCGCCTTCAACCGCGGCGCCGTCTATGTTAAAATTAACCGTCCAGGTGTTTAATTTTCCTTCAACTTTTGAAAAGACCATGTTCATTGTGCGGCCGTCATTATTAGGCCCATAGACGGTTAAGCCGTAACTGCTGCTTTCCACGCCTTCAGCCGGCACATTTGCCGATACGGTCATCTCTTTGGTCGGAATAGATGAAATTGTTCCGATATCCAATATTTCAATATCTTCCAAAGCAGCTCCGTATTCGCCGTTAGATAAGGCGGGAAATCCCTGAACCCGCAAACCGCCGCTGGAAACAAGATATGTTTTGCCATCTTGGCTGATTGTCCTGAAATCGCCGGCGCGGCTATAATACAAATCGCCGGCAGAATCTTTCAGCGTAAAGAAAGCATTGCCGTTGCCGTTAATCGCAACATCAAAATTCTGCCCTGTCGTGCTGACCAGCCCCGGATTGGTTACATAAGTGCGGTCATAATAGCCAACGCCGTTGATATCCGCCCGGGAAGAAGCTATGCCGCTGTTATGGCTGCGAACCACGGGGTTCGAACCCAACAGCGTGTAAAACATGGTTTCGTTTGTCTTATAGCCAACCGTACGCATGTTTGCAATATTCGTACTCACTTGTTCCATGGCATGCGACTGCGCTTCCATACCGGTAACACAAGGGATAAAAATGCTTAAGGCCATTTTTCTGCTCCAATAAAATCCATTTATTCAAATTAATGCAATTTTCATGCCACTGCTTCTTATTGACAAAATAGAGAAAATGACATATGTTTCAGCCAAATAAATATTATTAGCAAATTAAAAACTTTACTTATGGAAAAAAATCACAAAGCAACAAAGCGTATCATTCTCCCGGAATTTAATACGCCGGAGCAGAACGTTATGTTCATGCACAAAGCGCTTGCCGACAAGGACTACGCCAAATTTTTGGAACTGGTCAGGTGCGGCTGCCCGGTTTCCGGAAGCATTCTCAACAGCTTAAGCTTCTTTGGCTTTTCCGATAAGCTCGAGGAAACCATGGACTGCTGCATAAACTGCACAGACGACGGCTTTGCTTATCTGGCGGCTGTCTGGGGGCGAGAAAAAACCGTTGTGCTTTTTGCAAAAAAACGCGGCAGTTTCTTCGACGTGGCTATGCGCAAGTTCACAGTGGACGAGCTTGTCAAATACGAAATGTGGGATGGGCTGGAAAAGAAAAAGTCATATCCCGAGCTTATCGCTTATGCGCCTTTTCCTTATAAGCAAAAGGCATATAAGCTCCTTAACGCAAAAGATAAACAATCTTTATTTTCAAAGCTCGGGTTTGAATTCTTTTACAATCTTGCCAAGTCAAACGGGCTTGACTGCCTCAATGACTTCCTCGAGTTGCTTGAAGGAATCAGATGCTTGGCAGCGCATAAAGAATGGGATGTCTTAAGCCATGATTTCTGGAGAAGGGAAATATTGATTCTTACCGCTCTGGGACTAAAATCAATAGATGATTTCTTCAGCTTCGTCTTAAAACAATCAGGCGAAGAGGCCGTCGCAAAATTCTACCGCGGCGCGGAATACCTTATCCGCATCGGCAAAGCCGATGTTTTAGCCGAACTGGGAAAATGGTATACATTGGCTGATGCCGGTTTGTTCCAGCTTGTGGATTGGGAAGCTTATGATTGCAGCCATTTTAGCAACCGCAGCTTTCTCCGCCATGCGGAAAAAGCCAAGAAATGGGACATTCTGGAGAAATACAAATGCCGGAAAAAACTATTTTGGCATTTCCGTTTCTGCCGATGGCGGCGGACTTTTCGAAAGCAGAAGGGATAACCTTCTGCTTTCCTGGTCCGGCGCTTTATAAAACGAATTATTAACTTAAATTTTATTTTTATGGATGACAAAAAAGAACAACGCAGAAGAGAACTACAGCTTAACACCATCGAACAGAACAACTTAGTTTTGTATGATGTGTTGAAAGCCAAACAAATTAACCGGCTGTTACAGTTTTTAGAAAATGGATACACGCTTTCGGCATTTATCCTTAACTGCATGGTTGATTCTTCGCTGGTATACTACTCTCTACAGGAAGCTGTGGATACCTGTGTGTCTTATACGCCGGATGTCTACGACTTTATCGCAATCCACTGGGACAGGAAAAAAGCCAACGCGTTTCTTCTCAAGCACAATGACAAACAACTTATCAGGAAGAAATTTACCTGTGAAGAACTTGCACAACACCAGCTTTGGGATATCCTGCTGGAACGCGGAGACGAAGGGAAGCACCTGTACTGCTGGACAGCGCCGTTTGAATACATTGCAAAGAATATTCAATTGCTGGATTACAACGGCATTCTGACAAAGAGCTTCATTTGCGAACACCACCCTGACCTGGCCTACCGCCTTGGCGAAAACTATGAACTGGCTTTTCATGTGAAAGGCATCAAGTTCTTAGCCAAAAGGGGCTTCTGGGAGTATCTTGTCAACGCTCATGAAGATGACACGGTCCGGGCTTTAGGTTTAAACGCGGAAGCTTTCCGCCAAAAAGTCCTCATGGAAGCGGGCTCCAAGACGTTGTATAAATCGGAACAAGGCAGAAAATTCCTTCTGGATATGGAGGTTTATGAACCTTTCATTGAAGACTACAACTTTGATGGGCTGTTAAAGCGGCAGCCGGAATCCGAAAAATGGGAAGAGCTTAAAAAAGTGCCCCAATACCAAGTATTTTTCAGAGAATACGAAAGGATGCGGAGAATAAGCCTTAACAAATAAAAAAACGGGGAGTTTATCCCCGTTTTTTGTTTTTAACGCAACAGCAGAAATTTATTTGCCCATGTGCTTTCTGGCTTCTTCCATATCTTGCTGGTAATCTTCCATATCTTGTTCATGATCCAACTCTTCTTCCAAGATGTGCGCCGCAATTTTGAAAGTTTGGTAATCTTTGCCGAATGTCATGTCGCAAATCTGCTGGTAGCGCCCGATGGCACATCTTTCCGCTTCCAAATTCTGCGCAACCAACGTCATAACATACTCGTCTGTCGGCGCTTCATATTTGCATTTGGCATATTTTTCCCAATCTTTGGGATCTAAAACCGGCGTGCCGCCCAACTCAATAATGCGGGTGGACAACATTTCAGCATGTTCCAGTTCCTCTTTCGCATGTTTTTCAAATTCAGCGGCAATTGCTTCCCGCATCGGTCCGGCAGCCACTCTTGCGCCAACCCAATATTGATAATATGCCAGCCATTCTTCAGAATATGCAACATTTAAAATATCCAATAATTCCTTGTGGTCAACTTTGCTGATTTTTTGAGCCATTTGTCCCATTGTTTTTCTCCATAAAATTAAAAATCCATCATTATTTTAGATAATCCCCCGCCTTTCAAAAACAAGAGGGCAAAATTGAATTTACTAGTTTTTAAAATTTATATGATTTATAATAAAGCAATAAAACAGGGAGAAAAACTATGGTAAAAATTGCCCCCAGCCTGCTTGCTTCTGATTTTGCGCATTTGGCTGACGAAATTGTTAAACTGAATAAAGCTGGCGCAGATATGTTGCATTGGGATATTATGGACGGGCATTATGTGCCTAATTTGACTTTTGGCCCGCAAGTGGTCAAAGCGCTGCGCCCTTATACCAGCCTGCCGTTTGACGTGCATTTGATGGTGCAGAATCCGGATGAAATGATTCCCTGGTTTGCAAATGCCGGCGCAGATATCATTACCGTCCACGCCGAAACCTGCCCGCATCTGGATAAGACATTGGACAGCATTCACAGCTTCGGCTTAAAGGCTGGCGTCTCTCTTAACCCTGCCACATCCGAACAAGTTTTGGAATATGTTTGGGACAAACTGAACATGGTTCTCATCATGAGCGTCAATCCAGGATTTGGCGGACAGTGCTTTATTGAAACCCAATTGGAAAAAATTTCGCGCGTTAAAGAATTAATCGGCAAACGCAATATCTCCATCGAAGTTGACGGCGGCATTAACCCGATGACCGCGGCGCAATGCAATGCGCGCGGCGCAGATATTCTGGTGGCGGGAACATCTGTGTTTGAAGGCGGCGATTATGCCAAAAACATTACCTCGTTAAGATAACGCAAGGAGAAGGATTATGAAACACCTGATTATGGTTATTGAAGATGAAGAAGCCTTGGCACTCATGCTGAAGTATAACCTTGAAAAAGAAGGCTACGACGTTCTTATTGAAAGCCGCGGCAATAAGGCTCTGGCCGAAATCGGGCGACATCATCCTTCCGTAATTTTATTAGACTGGATGCTTCCGGAAATTTCCGGCGTAGAAATATGCAAATTGCTGCGCAGCAATCCCGAGCTTAAAACAATTCCGGTAATTATGCTTACCGCCAAAGGCCAGGAGGAAGACAAGATAAAAGGCTTATCCGCCGGCGCTGACGATTATGTTACAAAACCGTTTTCCATTCCGGAATTAATGGCACGGGTCAAAAGCCAGCTCCGGCGCGTTCCGGAACCGCATCAGGAAAAAGAATACCGTTTTGAAGATATCCGCATGGATTTGTCAGAGAAAAAAGTTTTCCGCGGCGACACTTATATTCATTTAGGCCCGACAGAATTCCGGCTGCTGAAAACATTAATGCAGGTTCCCGGCAAAGTCTTATCGCGCGATTACCTTCTCAAAACGGTTTGGGGCGATAATATCTATGTAGAATCCCGCACGGTTGACGTTCATATCCGCCGCCTGCGCAAATCGCTTAACGAACACGGCCCCGATTATATCCGGACAGTGCGCGCGACTGGGTATTCTATAGATATCAATCCTGTCAACGAGGCAGAGCAATAAACTTTAAGTTTTATTTATTCGTTTACACAACCCATTTTACGACGGGTTGTGTAATTTTTTAAAAATGCTTATTTTTTGCCTTTTTTTGCCCGTTTTTAATGTTTTTTTGCTCAAAAATTTAAATTTCTGTTGTCATTTGGGCAAAAATAGGCTATAGCTTGGAGCAGTTTGTTTTAATTTTGAGAAGGGAATTTATCTGATGTCTAGTCAGTTAGATACAAAAATTATCAGCAAGTTGGCTGAAATTCTGGATAAGACTAATTTAACAGAACTTGAATATGAAGATGAGGGCTGCCGCATTTGCTTAACACGCGGAAATAACAATGCCCCGGCAGCACCCGTTTATGCTGCCCCCGCGCCGGCTCTTGCTGCGGCTGTTCCCGCCGCCCCTGCTGCTGCCCCCGCTGTTTCTGCCCCGGCAGCCGAAAGCAGCGAAGACTATGCAAACAGCCCGAACGCTGTAAAATCTCCGATGGTGGGTGTCGTTTACCTGTCTGCGGATCCTAACAGCCCGAATTATGTAAAGACCGGCGACAGCGTTTCCGAAGGCGATACCGTATGCTTAATTGAAGCAATGAAAACTTTTAATCCCGTTAAGGCGCACAAAGCCGGAAAAGTTACAAAAATCCTGGTTGCCGGCGGAGATCCTGTCGAATATGGCGAACCATTGATTATCATTGAATAAACGTTGAGGAAAATCTCATGTTTGAAAAAGTTTTAATTGCAAACCGCGGCGAAATCGCTTTACGTATTCACCGCGCCTGCCGCGAATTGGGCATTAAAACCGTTGCCGTCCATTCAGAAGCAGATGCCAATGCCATGCATGTGCGCCTGGCTGACGAATCTGTTTGCATCGGCCCGGCTCGCTCGTCTGATTCTTATTTAAATAAATCCGCGATTATCTCCGCTGCCGTGATTACCGGCGCAGATGCCATCCATCCCGGTTATGGTTTTTTATCTGAGAATGCTGATTTTGCGGAAATGGTCGAAGAACACGGCATTACTTTTATCGGTCCCAAGCCTGAAAAAATGCGCCTGATGGGCGATAAGATTACCGCCCGCGAGGCTTCCATCAAAGCAGGCTTGCCGGTTGTTCCCGGATCTCCGGCTTTGGAAAGCGTTGAACACGCAATCGAATGGGCTAATAAAATCGGCTATCCCGTTATTGTCAAAGCCAAAGACGGCGGCGGCGGCAAAGGCATGAAAACAGCCTTCAACGATGAGGAAATGAAAGAAGCCTACACCATGGCAAAAGCAGAAGCAAAAGCGGCTTTTCCCAGCGATGTGGTTTACATGGAAAAATATCTGCAAAAACCCCGCCATATTGAAATGCAGGTTTTGGCAGACAACTATGGCAATGTTGTCCATTTGGGCGAAAGAGATTGCTCCATCCAGCGCAATCACCAAAAAGTTATCGAGGAGACGCCTTCTCCGGCGCTTAACCAACAGCAGCGCGAAGAAATCGGCGAAATTGCGCGCCATGCGGCTGAAGTTTTGGGCTATAACAATGCCGGCACGATGGAATTCCTTTTTGAAGACGGAAAATTCTATTTTCTGGAGATGAACACGCGCTTGCAAGTGGAACACCCGATTACCGAAGCCATCAGCGGCATAGATATCGTCCGCGAACAAATACGCATCGCTTCCGGCGCGCGCCTTGGTTATACGCAAGATGACATTAAATTCAGCGGACATGCCATCGAGTGCCGCATTAACGCCGAAGACCCCGAAACATTTGTGCCTTTTCCCGGCAAAATTACGGAATGGCACGCGCCGGGCGGTTTGGGCGTTCGCGTAGATTCCGGAATTTATTCAGGGTACAGCATTCCGCCATTTTATGACAGTATGGTGGCAAAGCTTATTGTTTCCGGCAAAAGCCGCAACGCCTGCTTAATGCGTTTGCGCCGCGCTTTGGAAGAATTTGTGATTGACGGCGTGAAAACAACAATTCCGCTGCATCAGGAAATAATCTCCCAAGCCGAGTTTATTGACGGGCAATATAACATCCACTGGCTGGAGAAATTTATGGAAAGCCGCAAAAAATAATTTTCGGTTTCCGAAAAGCCCTTTTATTTTTATAAATATAAGGGCTTATTTTTTTACTTTTTAAGTCCTATTTAATGATTAGATGTTATCATAGGCGAAGAATTGTATTTTAAAGGTGAAAAAATGGCATTTCAAACAAAAAGATTACTCAAAAAACTCGTTTCCTGGGCAGGGTTATTCTTTTTTATTTTGGCAGCTTACATGATTTACCACCAGCTTTCAAAATATAATCTGGAAGATATTAAAGATGCCCTTCTGTCCATCCCTCGGGAAAACCTTTTTTATGCCTGCATGGCATCTTTGTTTGGCTACGTTGCTTTGTCATCGTACGATTATCTGGCCTTGCGCTATGTCCGACGGAAACTTGCCGCTTGGAAATGGATATTTGCCGGGTTTATCGGCTTTTCAATCAGCAATAATGCAGGGCACGCCATTGTCTCCGGCGGGGCAATCCGCTACCGTCTTTACACTCGTTGGCGTTTTCACGCTTCTGAAATTGTAAAAATGGTTACGTTTTCCGGTTTTACATATTTGGTTGCCTGCTTCTTTTTAATTATTGTCGGTTACTTCTTAACGCCCAGCCACGCTTTTGGAGACGGCGCCGTTTCGCATTTGACCACCGTTGTAACGACAATCATATCCGCAATCGGCTTGCTTATTTACTTTGCCGCCAGCATTTTTTATAAAAAACCTTTAATGATTAAGGGAATTGCTTTCGACCTGCCTTCTTTCAGAATGGCTCTGGCACAGGTATTTATAGGCGGAGCAGATATTTTGCTGGCCTCGCTTGTCTTGTATTTTTCGCTTATTCCCTTTGTGGAAATTAATTTTGACACCTTTATCGGCGTCTTTATTATCGCTCAGGTTTTAGGCGTTTTCAGCCAGGTTCCCGGAGGCCTCGGCGTTTTTGAAGGTTTGTTCCTTTATATTTTGCCGGGAGATAACAATCAGATATATGTCTTTGGCGCCTTAATCGCTTACCGGATTATTTATTATCTGCTTCCTTTGGTTATTTCCGGGGTTATCCTGCTTAGTTACGAACTTTATTTACGCGGCATACGCAGCCGGATTATCGCCAGCTATGCCAAAAGGAAAATGCAGCAAGAGAGTTAATCCTTGCCAAAGAATGATATCTTTGTGAAAAAAAGCCCGGGAAAAACCCGGGCTTTTTCTTTATCCGTTTTTATGAGGCATTTCAGCTTCGGCCACAAGCGCCTTAATAAAATCATCAAGCGCCATGACTTCCTGCTTTTCAGAGCCGATACGGCGGACAGTTACCGTGCCGTTTTCCTTTTCCTTAGCGCCAACAACGGCGATAACCGGAATTTTTGCAACAGAATGTTCACGAATCTTATAATTAATCTTTTCATTGCGTAAATCTGTTTTGGCACTGATTCCCGCTGCGCGGAGCTTTGCCGCAACATCTTTGGCATAATCGTCAAATTCGCTGACAATCGGCGCAACCACGACTTGTTCCGGCGAAAGCCACAAAGGCAAACGCCCGGCATGGTTTTCAATCAAAATGCCTAAAAATCTTTCAATCGAACCAAACAAGGCGCGGTGCAACATAACCGGCCGGTGCTTTTCGCCATCTTCGCCGATATAGGAAATATCAAAACGCTCCGGCAGGTTCATATCTACCTGGATTGTTCCGCATTGCCATTCGCGGCCAATTGCATCCTTCAAAATAAATTCCAGTTTCGGACCATAAAATGCGCCCTCGCCTTCGTTAATTTCATAAGCATAGCCATGGCTTTCCAATGCATTTGCCAAAGACTGTTCGCACAAATCCCAAATTTCATCGGAACCGATGCGGTAAATGCTGTCCGGACGGGTGGAAAGATAAATTTTGACATTGTCAAAGCCAAAATCTTTATAAATATCCAGAATCAGCTTTAAGGTTGTGATGCATTCCTCTTCCATTTGTTCCGGCGTGCAGAAAATATGCGCATCATCCTGCGTAAACTCGCGCACGCGCATTAACCCCATCAAGGCTCCGGAAGCTTCATAACGGTTTACCTTGCCAAATTCTGCTACGCGCAGCGGCAGGTCGCGGTATGATTTAATTCCCTGTTTGTAAACCAGTAATCCGCCCGGGCAGTTCATCGGCTTAATGCAAAACCATTTCTTATCTTCAGTTTGCCCGGAATAGTTATGCGCGCCATACTTATCCCAGTGCCCGGAGGTTTCCCACAAGCATCTGTCCATAACCTGCGGCGTGCAGATTTCAATATAGCCGTTGTGTTCTTGGCGGTTGCGCATATATTCAATCAGGCGGCGGTAAATTTTATACCCTTTGTCATGCCAAAATACGGCACCGGGCGCATATTCCGGTTCAAAATGGAACAAATCCATTTCGCGCCCCAGTTTGCGATGGTCTCTTTTGGCGGCTTCTTCAAGCATCGTTAAATGCGCTTTCAAATCTTTTTTATCGGCCCAGGCCGTCGCATAAATGCGTTGCAGCATTTCTTTGGTTGAATCGCCGCGCCAATAAGCGCCGGCAACTTTCATCAGCTTAAAGGCATCTCCAATGCGCCCGGTAGAAGGAACATGGGGGCCTCTGCACAAATCCGTGAAATTTCCCTGACGGTATAAAGAAATCGTTTCTGTTTCAGGCAAGTCTTCAATAATCTCGGCCTTATAATTTTCCCCCACAGCCTTAAAGAACTTGATTGCCTCATTGCGCGGCATAACCAATCTTTCGACCTTTTCATCGCGCTTGATGATTTCATGCATTTTGGCTTCGATTTTTTCCAAATCTTCCAGTGTAAACGGCGTTTTGCGGGAGAAATCATAATAAAAGCCGTTATCAATCGCGGGTCCGATTGTTACCTGCACATCCGGCCAAAGCTCTTTAACAGCTTCAGCCATTACATGTGAACATGAGTGGCGCAGGATTTCCAAGCCTTCCTTATCTTTACCGGTAATGATAGTTACGGTTGCATCGGTTGTGATAGGAGTGCTTAAATCCTGAAGTTTGCCATTTACTTTTGCGGCCAATGCCACACGGGCTAAATTCGCACTAATTTTTTTAGCAATGTCCATACCTTTGACACCACTTTCCATATCAAGAACACTTCCGTCAGGAAGTTTAATTGCAACCATATTAATCTATCCTTTTCTTCGTAAATTTATTGTCTTTTGTTTGCGAGTTCCTCGTAAACCTTAATGGTTTTATCACACATTATTTGTTTTGTAAAATGTTCTCTTACATTTTTTATGGCTGCGGCAGAGATTTTTTTGCGCTCGCCGACATTTAAAGACAAAGCCCAATCCAAAACTTCTGCCAAAGATTCAGCATTGCCGCTTTCAAACAAGCGTCCCGTTTCGCCATCAATAACCGTCTCTAAAGAACCGCCGATATTCGACGCCGCAACGATTTTTCCCATTGCCTGCCCTTCAATGGCAATGCGCCCGAAGGCTTCCGGCTCGGTTGAAGCTGAAACCACAATATCGGAAATCATCATCATTGCCGGAACATCAAAAATGTTTTTAATAAAAGTAAAACGTCCGGCCAGGCCGCGGTCTTTAATCAATTTGCGCAGGCTGTCCGTATATTTTACCCTTCCCTGGTCATCGCCGACAAAGACGCAATGGAATTCCTTTTCCTTCAACTTTGCCGCCGCTTCAATCAAAAGTCTTTGGCCTTTCCAGGAAGTCAGCCGGCCGATAAGCAAAATTATCGGCTTGTCTTCCGGCAGGTTATATTCTTTAATGATGTTTATCATTCTTTCCGGCGTAACGGCTTCCGGCGCAAAACTTTCAATATTTACGCAGCGGTGTATCAGCACCAGGTTATTTTCCGGCGTTTTCTTATAGTTTTTCAAAATATGTTTGCGGATATGTTCTGATATGGCAATCACTTTTTCGCCATAAGTCATTACCCGGTTATAAAGCTTTTTCAGCCCCAGGAAGCCCAGTCCGTATGTGCCATGGAAAGTCGTAACAAAATGGACGCCGCACCGCTTTGCCGCAAAATAGGCGCTCCATGCCGGCGCACGGGAACGGGCATGAACGACATTTACGCCGTTTTCTTTTATGAATTTTTCCATTTTTTTGGCATTGCGCATGATTGTAAACGGATTTTTGCTTTTGAGCGGCAAAACCAGCTGCGGCACTTTTATCCTGTCCAGATTATAAGACATGCGCCCGCCTTTTGACGCCACAAAATTTTTAATTCCGCGTTTTTGCAGCTCTGCCGCTATTTCTATCGTGCCGCGCTCAACCCCGCCTTGTTCCAATTCAGGAAGCACCTGCAGCACAACAGGCTGCACTTTTTGTTCTTCACTCATTTTCCCTGCCTTTATCAAATTGCTTCTTTGTTTTGCAAAATACATCCAAATTCGCTTTCATCCAAGCAAAAAAATTATACGCTAACAATTTTATAACGCCGCATAGATATCCACGGGTAAACCCGTGGTTCTACGGAAAGGCACCTTTTAGGTGCC
>CAJUAK010000008.1 GCA_910584385.1 uncultured Alphaproteobacteria bacterium
CTTCGGCGGCAGAATTAATGTTCAGCACCCCGCCATCATGGGTAATCGAGCGATAGAACACGCCTTTATTGACATCAACATTCGTGCCAGAAACATCAATCGACCCCACGCCCTCAATCTGCTCATTGAACTCTACGCGGGAAGACGCGTCGCCCGTGATGATGATTGTGCCACCGGCATAGATTTTTACAAGATACGTATTAGACGCCGTTGGTTCGGCTATATAGATAATATCCACTCCATCAACGTTTCCGGTAATTGCATATTTATTACCATTTTGCTCAATATTTAGCCCCATTGCTTCAGCTTCCTGTAACATTGCTAAAAAATCGTCTTCAGGGATTTCCTCTTGTTCATTATAAGCACGGATACCATCATCAAATTTGATTAAACCGTTATTAATAGAATTAAGTTTTAAATTAGTCTCTTCTCCTAAATAAATGGCTTCGGATTTTTCAATGTCGTTGCCTTTGTCATCTTTGTAGATAATTTTATTGCCACTAAACTCGGATTTGCCATTATCTGCTGTGATAAACAAATCCAGATATGAATTATAAATAGCACCGCCGGCAACATTATTGATGTCTGTTGAACCTGTTTGCGCATAGTTATTATAAAAGCTGCTATTAAGAATGTTAGAAATTCTAGCGTCGTAACTATTATAAATAGCACCGCCATAGGCTTCACCTGTAACAGATTTTGCATAGTTTCCAGAGAAATTACCTGTAATATTCCCAATTGAGCTATTCTCCCAATTAGAAATAGCACCACCATAGGCAGAAATCTTACCTGAAACATAGTTACCCGAAAAATTGCCTATAATATCCCCAATCATGTGAGCATAGCCATAATTCTCAATAGCACCGCCATAAGCTCTATCAAGATAAACCAAATTAGATTCCACATAATTACCAGAAAAGTTTGCTTTTATGTCCCCAATTACACCATTATTATCAATGGCGCCACCATGACCAACAGCATATGTAATTTTAGCATAATTATTCAAAAAGTTACCATTTATGTTTCCTATTGTGCCACTATTATAAATCGCCCCCCCATAAGATCCTGCAGCTGATATATGGTTGTCAGAAAAATTCCCCTTAATATCTCCCATTGTACCACTATTATAGATAGCACCACCACAAAAGCTAGGACGAGAAAAACCATTATCATCCAAATAATTTCCTGAAAAACTTCCTGTTATATCACCAGTCATGCCACCAGAATTATAAATAGCGCCGCCATAGGAAGCAGAACCATTTTCAAAATTAAGGTTCTGGATTTTCAACCTTTGTTCTTCAGTAAAATCTTTAGAAAAATTTGTTGAGAAATTAAAAAAGTTTGCATTAACCTTGGTATCGCCAGTTTGTTCTGGACCAACAAGCTTAAAGCCCTGTCCGTCAATCACGGTGCCAGCAACATACGTCGTAATCGGGGCATTTAAATCCGCAGTAATGTTATTATCAAGATAAATTGTACCGCCATCGCCATTTTCAACAGCATCTTTAAGTTCAACCCAAGTTGAGACATGAACATCTGCCCTTGCGGCAAAAGGAAATAAAGCAAAGGAAAAAAGAGAAGCCGCAACAAATATTCTATTCGTTACCATCATCCACCTCACATATAATATCACAAACAATTATTATAATATTAACATTTATTGTTTCAAATGTCAAATTTACGGATAAGAAAACAGATATCTTATTGTTTTTATTTATTTTTATTAAAGATGATTTTTATGGTTATTTTCCGAATCGGTTTAAACAAAAAATGCGCCTGTTTTTCAACAAGCGCATTTTTATTTTTTAGCTCAGAACTTATTCCTGAGAAAAAGCTTTAGCCTGCTTTTTGGCTTCGTCGTCTGTACGGGCAACATTAACCAAAATTGTCTGGCTCACTTCCGGGTGCAGGTTCAATTTAACTTGGTAAACGCCCAAATCTTTAATGGAATTTTCCAAATAGACACAGCGGCGTTCAACATCAAATCCGGCATCCTTAATCGCTGCAGCGATATCGCGAATGGTTACAGAACCATAAAGCTGGCCTGTTTCGGCAGCCTGGCGAATCAATACGGCGTTAAAGCCTTTCAAAGATTCAGCCTTTTCCTGAGCCTTGCTCAAAAGCTCTTTATTGTGGGCTTCCAAAGCTTCTTTTTGCTTTTCATAAAAAGCCAGGTTAGCTTCGTTAGCGCGGAGAGCTTTCTTTTGCGGCAAAAGGTAGTTACGGGCATAACCGTTCTTAACGGTAACTTTATCGCCCATTTTCCCTAATTTTTCTACATGTTCAAGAAGAATGATTTCCATAATTTTCTCTCCTATGCAGCCACATAAGGCAACAGGCCGATATAACGCGCACGTTTAATCGCCTTAGCCAATTCGCGTTGTTTTTTAGCAGACACGGAAGTAATCCGGCTGGGGATAATTTTGCCTTTTTCCGAAATGTAACGGGACAAAAGCTTAACATCCTTATAGTCAATCCGCAAACCGTCTTCACCAGAGAAGGGGCATGCTTTTTTTCTTCTAAAGAATACTTGTTTAGCCATAATTCTTCTCCTATTCTTCAACAGCGTTTTCAACGCTGTCATCATCAGATGAAGTTTCATTGCAGAATTCATCTACTTTAATTGTCATGTAACGGATAATGTCTTCGTTAAAGCGCATAATTCTTTCATACTCGGCAATTGCCTGAGCAGGGGCAGAAATATTTAACAAAACATAATTTCCTTTACGGTTTTTCTTAATGCGATAAGCCAGGTTTTTCAAACCCCAGTTATCAACTTTAACCACTTCGCCGCCATTTGAAGTAATGACGTTGGTCAAATCAGAAACGATATTACTGACCTGAGAAGCGCCTAAATCCTGACGTGCAATCAGCACGCTTTCATAGTTAGCCATTTTTTAATAAACTCCTTATGGATTAAATTCAACTTTTCCGCCAATCGGAAAAGTATAGCCGAAAACATGTCGTTCCGGCAAGGACAGCAGGCAATTTAGCACAAAAACTTTAAAAAGCAAGAACATTTATTAAAAATTAATCTTTTAAGCTTAGATTTATAATGATAAAGGAGGATTTAGGCATTGATAAAAAAGATATTTTACATGTTGCCTTTTTTGCTGCTGACAAATGCCTGCTCATCGCCGTCAAACATTTGGGCATCCCTTTGGAACCCAAACGCGCCGGAAATGCAGCGCACAGCCATTGTTGATGCAGACACGCCGATGCATTATAACAATGATAACAGCGTTTATGCCGGGCATGGCGAAACAATCGGCCTGCAAAACTTGAGCACGCGCGACATTGTCCGCTGTTATGACAATATGTTTGTTTCGGCAGAAAGCTGCGCCCGCCGTTATGAAGCAAACGGCTACACGCGTTTTAGGGACATTCCCTACAAAACCGCCAATTACGACTTTCTTAAAGTAGACTCTTATCCTTCCCGGCGCTGGAGAGATTCCGAACTCACGCCAAGGTGGTAAATGTCTGTTTCCCGCATAAATACAATCGCATTCAACGGGCTGGAAGTCTTAGATGTTGATTTGCAGATTTCTATTAATGCCGGGCTCCCCGCTTTTACAATTGTCGGACTGCCGGACAAAGCCGTCGGCGAAAGCCGCGAAAGGGTCCGCGCTGCGTTGCATGCCTTGGGGCTGAGCCTTCCCGCAAAAAAAATCATTATAAATCTTGCCCCGGCAGACGTCCTCAAAGAAGGTTCGCATTTTGACCTGCCGGTTGCCCTGAGCCTGCTTTCAGCCATGGGCATAATCCCTTCTGAAGAACTCGCCCATTACCTGGTTCTTGGCGAACTCGGGCTCGATGGTTCTATCATCGGCGTCAGCGGCGTATTGCCCGTGGCAATGAAGGCCGTAGAAAAAGAAATGGGCATCATCTGCCCCAAAGCCCAAGGCAGCGAAGCCGCCTGGTCCGGAAATAAAGACATCTTAGCTCCCGCCTCCCTTTTAGAGCTTATTAACCATTTTAAAGGGATACAATTGCTGCCCCAGCCGCAGACGGAAAAAAGCCATCCCGTAAAAAAACTGCTGGACATGGCAGATGTCAAAGGGCAGGAAACAGCAAAGAAAGCATTGGAAATTGCCGCGGCCGGCGGACACAACATCCTCATGATCGGGCCGCCCGGTTCCGGAAAATCGATGCTTGCCGCCCGGCTGCCGTCCATCCTGCCGCCGCTTTCACCGGCAGAAGCTTTAGAAACCAGCATGATACATTCCATTGCCGGTGAACTAAAAGACGGAAAAATATGTTTTGAACGCCCTTTCCGCGACCCTCACCATAATGCCTCGACCCCGGCGCTTATCGGCGGCGGGCGCAAAGGCAGCCCCGGAGAAATATCTCTTGCAAACAACGGCATTTTGTTTTTGGACGAGCTTCCCGAATTTGCCCGCGCGGCTTTGGAAGCCCTGCGCCAGCCTTTAGAAAACGGCACAGTCAGCATTTCCCGGGTAAACGCCCACACATCCTATCCGGCAAAATTCCAGCTTGTTGCCGCCATGAACCCCTGCCGCTGCGGTTACCTGGGGAGTCCAGATTTGGCGTGCAGCAAAGCGCCGCGCTGCGCAGAAGAATATCAGGCAAAAATTTCCGGACCGCTTTTAGACCGTATTGATTTGTTTGTGGAAGTGCCGGCGGTCAGCCCTTGGGAGTTGGCAAACGCGCCGTCCGGAGAATCCTCCGCCGAAATCCTAAAAAGGGTTGAGGCAGCAAGAGAAATTCAAAAACAGCGTTTTTTAAAGCTTGGGGAACCCGCTTTGCAGACAAATTCCCAACTCAAAGGCAAATTATTGGAAAAAGTTGTGAATTTAGATGAAGATGCTAAGCAATTGTTAATCTTTTTCGCAGATAAAAATCATATATCTGCGCGGGCATTTCACCGCAGTTTGCGGTTAGCAAGAACAATTGCAGACTTGCAAAAAGCGGAAAATGTCTCTAAACTGCATATTGCGGAAGCTTTATCTTACAGAAGAAGGCTGCCGGCCAAGTAAATATAAGGAGAAAAAAATGAACAAGCTCAAAAACCTCTCTTTGCTGTTGACAACCGTTCTGCTGGCATCTTGCAAAACGGAAAGTTCCGAGCTTTTTCCCTGCATGTGCGACCCCTATGATAAAGAAAGCCTGGGGATTTTTAACTGCATGTGCGAACCGGCAACAAAAAAACCGGTCAAAAAGATTTCTTATATTGAAAACGACAACCGTCAGGAAAATATCAGCCGCTACGGCATAACGCCAGACAGCGAACAGCAGGACGCTTATTTCTACCTCCATAAAAGCAAGGGAAATTTTGCCCCTGTAGAATTGTCAAACGTAGATTTCCGCATCTTAAAAGGGCGCGGCTATGAAGAATATGACCAAAAGCTTGGCAATTACCGTTTCCGGATTTTCGGCTGCCGCAGAGAAGCAAAAAATGTTTATCTGAACCAAGGCCGGGCTATGGAAAAAGATATGCGCTTCTTTGATATTTTTTATGAACAAATGAACGATTTTTATCCGGTTGTCGTTGCGCCGAACAACCGTTATTATCCGGAAACAGACCCGATGATGGTTCCGGAATACCTCCTGACCGCAGAAATTACCGATTATTTTATGAATATCTGTGATGAATTTGACTGGAACAGCGTCAAAGGAAAAGACGCCCGCTCCGGTTCTTCGGAAATCACAATTACCTGGCGCTTGATGGATTTGGCTAAAGAAAATGTTTACTGCAAAGGCGTTACGACCGGTTACGGCGAAATCCAGGAAGGCGAAACAAACGGCGAAACTTTGCTTGTTGAAAGGGCTTTTCGCGATGCTCTGAACAAAGTTCCCCAAATAGAATGTTATAACAGGCAGCTGGCACAGCGCGTTTCTCCGGTTGAAATTGAACGCCAGATTGCCGCAGTTGAAGAAACCGAAATCCGTAACCGCACCTTTAAAGGGCAATATGACAAAGAGTTAAAAGGCGTTGCCCTTTTGCAAGAATGCGGCTCGGGTCTCTCTCAAAACGGACAAACGGCAACAACCGTCTCCACCACGACTGTTGTTAATGAAAGAGGCGGCATTACCGCAACAGGATATGCCAGCAACGAGCCCGCTGTTTTGGATGAGGGCGGACGTCCAATCGCAAGAGCCGTTTACGGATCTGACGGGCGTCTCTACGCTGTTGACGAACATGGCGGCAGCTCCGCTTCCGGATTCGCAACCAAAGAAACTGTCCGCATTAACAGCGACGGATATATCTTAGACGCTAATGGCGTGCCTTACGCCAAAGCCGCTTATGGCCCCAACGGCGAACTCTTTGCCATTGAAGAACGCGGCGGCAGCTCAGCTTCCGGATATGCGGCAAGCGAAACCAATATTCGGACGGCAGGCTATGCCAACAACCAATACCAAACGGCAATGCCCGAACGCCAAACAAAAGGCTTAAGCCTGGCAGACAAATGCCGCGCCGTTGAAGTTGACAAATGCACCACCATTCAAAACTTGGGCGTGGGCGTAACCGTTGCCGATGACTATTGGCTGGAAGTTCCGCTGGACGTTGTCAGCACGGAAAAGACTGAAGAAGTTCGCAAAACTGTTGAAAAAGAATTCAGCTCCACAAGCAACAATTTCTGCATTCAGGCACAGGCGCCTTATGCCGAAATGAGCCCGGACAACCTCTACAGGCTGCGTGCCGCCGTTGTGGAAGTCGTTAACCCGAACGGCAAAAAAGGCGCCGGCTTGGTTATCTCGGACAAACTTGTTTTAACCTCTGCGGACATGATTGTCAAAGGCAGCAACGATTTTGACATTTCCACAATTAACGGCCTCAAATTCAAAGGAAGCGCCTTCCGCGTCAATCCTAAGAAAAACGTTGCCGTCCTGTCTTTGGAAACGCCGGTTCAATACAACCCGCTGCCCATCAGCATTAAACTGCCGGAAGTCAATAAAGACACTTATATGACCCTCGGGCTGCTCTCTCCGGATGACGGCGGCGAAGGCTACCTGGATAATGAAGCAAAAGTTACCGGATACCGTTATTCCGAAGAACGCGGTGCTGAAATTATCGTTAACACCTTTGTTCAGAATTACACGCTGGGCAGCACGCTTATTGACCGCCAGGGCAACATCCTGGGCCTGGGGCACACCGAACAGAAAGTGGAAGGCGAACAAGACCTCTTCCTTCCGTTGGATACGGCTCTCAAAAGCTTAGGCATAAGTATTTGCGGACGGAAATACCAGCAAATCGCCGTACCGGCAACAACCGTTTCGGAAAAAGTTGTTGAATTGAAAGTCGTAGACAAACCATTAACGGAAGTCATTGAAACAACAACCGTTTACACGCCTGAAACGCTTCCCGTAAAAGAAAGGAAATAATGGGCAAACGGCTATTGCAAAATTAAACCGCCTTCCGAAGAAGGCGGTTTTTTATTGACAAAAAACATGAATTTTTCTATAAAAAAGACAAACAAAATTATTAATTAATATTCTAAATCTTTTAAATTATGGAAAAATTTAAAACAACTCTTGAAGCCGTCATATGGTTTCTGGCTGCGGTTTTCCTCATTTGGGGAGGACTGCTTACAGGCTGGACATATCTTGTGCTTGCCATCGGCGCTGTGGCTTTTTGTATCTATTTGGACAATATGGATAAGCCCAAATATGATCGAAAGGAAAATAGCTTTTTGATTGGCATTCTGCTCTTATGCAACGGAGTGTTTTTGTCTCTTTTTGGAGCAGTATCAGGTGCTCTTGCGACATTTATATTGATTATGAGCGCCCTTGGAATTGCAAAAAAAAATTTAGGAATCGCAATCCTAAACTTAACTTCCATGCTAGGTTTCGGCCTCTTGCTTTATTTCATGCTCGGAACCAACTATGATGATGCAAAAAAAAGCTGCCAAGATCTGCAAAAACAAGTGAAGGAAACAAAACTCTCCAACGCTGAAAAAGATGAGTTGCTTAAAAATCCTTTTGCAATGTGTCCTGTCCTTGAAATGAAAATTTCAGCAAAAGATACAGACAGCCAAAAGTATCAACAGGAAGGCGACAGCACTTTTAAACAGCTTGAACAGATAAAAAGCGCCAACTTCCCTGAAGTGATTGCAAAGTACAAAGGGAAAAGCGAAACGCTGCGCATCAAACGCATCTGGATGAACGGGGAAGCCCTGCCCTGGACATATAGCGCCTGGAAAAGCGTTAATTATAATGTCAATTTGCACGCTGAAATCTATGGCAGCAGATGGATCGGCAGCCGATCAGCATCTATCACAGGAAACATTACGCCGGATGAAAGAGGCAATGCATCATACATCGGCAATAATGACCTTAACTATGTCAATATTGTCTTGTCAGACAACACTTATCTGCGCTATCTGATTAAAGACAATCCGGAGTGGCTTCTTGTCCGCGAAGGAGAAAGCGTAAAACGCCTCTACGTAGAGCAAAAGCCGGATCTTTCTTTAAACAACATCTTTTTTAAAGAAGATTTCGACATCTTGTTCACAACAAAATACGTTCCATTATTTAAATAAAAAATTATGAAGTACCTGCATATTATTCTAGCCATTGCCTTGGCTTTCGGATGCTTTTTCGGCTTTCGCGAAACCATCGGGCAAAAATACAGGGAAAGCGAAACATTTGAACTAAATCCGATAAATTACATCTTTGTAAAGTCAGATTTAGAAGATTTCTCCGCCCAAGAACTCCTACTGCAATGCTCTTTTGCAGAAGAAAAAAAGCAAAAGCTGCAAAGCAGGCTCGACTGGCAAAAACAAATTGCCGAGCAGTGGCTGGCTCTGGAAGATTCCTTAAAAAAATCCCCGGAGAAAAGAGAAATTGTTTATGTTCAAAGGATTGCGGCAAGCCATATAATGATGGCACCGGCGTATTATAAGAAAAACTACGCAGGAAATATCATCTCAGAAGAAGGAAAAGGCGCCGAAAAAGAAAAATTCTGCGTTATTTATCTGAGCGATGGCAAAATCATTAAAGCTTCCACGAAAAGCAATACGGCTTTCATGGGTATTCAGATAGGGGAAAAAGTTTTAAAAACAACCCGGAAAAAGCTAAGGACAGACAAGACAGGAGATATTTTCTGGTTTGACTGCCGCGCTAAGTTAAACATTTCCAAGGTCGAATACAGCTATATCGGCGATAAGTATCATGTACAATACCCGCAGAAATATGGTGTTCATGTGCCGCTTTTCCTTAAGCTGGAAACAGAAACGACCTATGAACCGTTGTTCTGAACAAAAAACCGCCTTTTGCAAAAAAGGCGGTTTTTTCATGCTTGCGAAAAGCCATTTTAAGAACTACATATAAGATATCAACAAAACAAGGATTAAAACATGACCACAATCTTATGCATTAGAAAGGGCGGCGAGGTAATTTTGGCCGGAGACGGACAAGCCACCTTGGGACAAGCAATCGTATTCAAGTCAAAATCCGTTAAAGTCCGCCGCATTGGCAACGGCAAAATCATTGCCGGATTCGCCGGCGCCGCCGCAGACGGAATGACTTTAATCGAACGTTTGGAAGAAAAGCTTGAAAAGCACGCCAACCAGCTAAAAAGGGCTGCTGTCGAACTCGCCAAAGACTGGCGGATGGATAAATATCTGCGCCAGCTCCAGGCCTACATGATTGTGGCAGACAAGGACACATCCTTGGTCATTTCAGGCACCGGAGAGGTTATGGAACCCGATGACGGCATTATCGGCATTGGCAGCGGCGGGAACTACGCCATGGCTGCGGCAAAAGCCCTCTATGACATCCCCGGATTAAGTTTGGAGGATATTGCTGAAAAATCGATGAAAATCGCCGGCGATATTGATATTTACACCAACCACAACGTTATTATCGAAAAGGTAAGCAAATGATTGCAAATTTTTCCCCAAGAGAGATTGTTTCTGAATTAGACCGCCATATTATCGGACAACATGACGCGAAAAAAGCTGTCGCCATTGCTTTGCGCAACCGTTGGCGCCGAATGCAGGTCGCAGAACCGTTAAGGGAAGAAATTGTCCCCAAAAACATCCTGATGGTCGGGCCGACCGGCGTGGGCAAAACAGAAATTTCCCGAAGGCTGGCAAAGCTTGCCAAAGCGCCTTTTGTCAAAGTTGAAGCAACAAAATTCACAGAAATCGGCTATGTCGGCAGAGATGTCGAAAGCATTGTCCGCGACTTGCTGGAAATCGCCATCAATACCCAAAAAGCAGAAATGCGCAAAAACGTTTCGTCAAAAGCGGAAATCGCCGCAGAAAACCGGGTACTCGACGCGCTTGTCGGCGAAAACGCCGGCGAAGATACACGCCAAAAATTTCGCAAAATGCTGCGTGAAGGGCAAATCAATGACAAAGAAATTGAGATTGCCATGATAGACAATTCATCGCTTTCCATGCCCACGGTTGACATTCCCGGAATGCCCGGCGCATCAATGGGCATGATAAGTCTTGGCGATATTCTGGGCGGCGCGCCGACAAAATATAAAAACAAAAAAATGACCGTCAAAGAAGCACTCGATATTCTGCTGGTGGAGGAAAGCGACAAACTGCTGGATAATGACGCAGTCGTTAAAGAAGCCATCCTGTCCGTAGAAAACAACGGCATCGTATTCATTGACGAGATTGACAAGATTACCGGCAAAAGCGATTCATCAAGGGGCGATATTTCCCGAGAAGGCGTTCAGAGGGATTTGCTTCCTTTAATTGAGGGAACGACAGTTTCCACAAAATACGGCATGGTTAAAACAGACCACATCCTGTTTATTTGCTCCGGCGCCTTCCACTTGGCAAAACCATCCGATTTGCTGCCCGAACTGCAAGGAAGGCTTCCCATCCGGGTTGAATTAAAAGCATTGACCCATAACGACTTTGTCAGGATTCTGACCGAACCGGAAGGAAATTTGATTAAACAGTATAAAGCTTTGCTGCAAACGGAAAATTTCACGCTGGACTTCTCACCCGAAGCAATTGACAAGATTGCAGAGATTTCCGTTGAAATCAATGAAAACATCGAAAATATCGGTGCCAGAAGGCTGCACACCGTATTGGAAATCCTGCTTGAAGACATCAGTTTTGAAGCATCGGATAAAAGCGGCGGGCAGGTAACAATCAGCGCAGAAATGGTTGACCAAAAGCTTTCCAAATATACCGCAGCGACAGATTTATCAAAATTCATCCTGTAACATGTGTTTCGGAATATATATCCATTGGCCCTATTGCCTGTCAAAATGCCCTTACTGCGATTTTTTCTCCAAAGTAAAAAACGTTGACCAAGATGTTTTGATTGAAGAATATTTAAAAGATTTGGAATTTTATAATAATCTGATTCCCGAAAGGAAAGTCAGCAGCATTTTTTTCGGAGGCGGAACGCCTTCTTTAATAAAAGCCGCAAACATTGATAAGATAATCAATAAAATTTCAAAGCTCTGGCATCTTGAAAAAGATGTCGAGATATCTCTGGAAGCCAACCCTAACACAAACCAGCCGGATTTATTCAAAAATCTGCATCTGGCCGGAATCAACCGGCTGTCTTTGGGCATTCAGGCCTTAAATGACAAAGATTTAAGATTCTTCGGACGCACCCATAATAAGCAGGAAGCTCTAAAAGCTGCCGAAGATGTCATTAAAAACTTTAACAACCATTCCATAGACTTAATTTACGCCCGCCCCGGGCAACAGCAAAAAGATTGGGCGCAAGAATTAAAAGAAGCCTTGTCTTTGGGCTTCAAACACATATCTTTATACCAGTTAACCATTGAACCGGGAACCTTGTTTTACAAAAAAGGCGTTCAAGCCTTAGATGACGAAAAAGCGACAGAGCTGTACAATTTCACAATCGAACAATTGCAAGAGCAGAATATCTGGCAATATGAAGTCTCAAATTTTGCCCATGCCGGATATGAATGCAGGCATAACCTGCTCTATTGGCAGGGCGATGAATATTTAGGCATCGGCGCCGGCGCACATGGACGCTTTTCCCTTAACGGGCAATGGCAGGCAACAGAACACCACCGCTGCCTAACGCCTCTGAGCAATGAAGAAAGGGCTGCAGAATTGTTGTTAATGGGACTGCGCTTAAACAGCGGCATAAATAAAAAACATTTTCAGAAACTTTGCGCAATCGACTTTGAAAGCTTTATTAATCAAAAGCGCAAAAAAGAGCTGCTGGCAGAAAACCTCATTGCAGACAGCCCCGATTTTATAAAAGCCACCCCAAAAGGAAGGCTGGTTTTAAATCACATCATCGAAGAGCTTTATGCTTAATCGATTACGCCATAATCGCCGCTGGCCAACAGCAGCAAAAGCACCAGGCAGAAAATCATTGAAAAGCCCGCTTTAACCGAAACGTCATCAGGAACTTTATGGTATTTGTTAATCCAGAATACAAAAATCGGCGAGGTCAAAACCAAAGCAACCACATAACCGGGATTCGGCGCCACGCGAAGCGCCAAGGTCTTTGCCGTGATTAGTGCCGCGCTGAAGCTAATGATATAAACGCCGGCCTTGACAACATTCCAGGCAAAAACATTCTTAAAGAAATTTACAAAGCCCGGCTTTTCCCGCCGAATGTAAAAATATGTGTTATAACAACCGCTGATAAAAGTAACCACCACCAGATAATAAACGACGGAAACCCACACATTATTCCCGTGCACGGCAATCCCCTTGGTAATAATGCTCATACCTGAAAATGCAAAGATAACCGGAATCATATAATCCAAAACGGCTTTAGAAACCTGGTCTTTTATCATATACCAGTAGCTGATTGTAAAACCAAACAGCACCAGTATCAAGGTCAGGAAGACCGTTCCGTCTTCAAACAATTGCAAAAATTCAGAAGGCGTAATCACCCACCAAAGCACGGTTGTAACCAAAGCTGTCAAAGCCATTACCCGGGAAGTCGGGCCGGCACCGTAATTGGCAGAAGCAAAAAACAAATGGGAATCATAAAAGCCCATCATCCATCCCTGGGCAACAAGCAGCAGCCAATAATAAGCGTTTGTCGGAACGGGAAGAAGGTATAAAAACGGCGTAAAAACTAAAGATATGCCAAAACCGCGCCAAATGCCCAGCAAATATCCGTTAATTTTATATTCCTGGTTCACAAGCGTATAAAGCGCCATAAAAAAGCCGTAAATTAAACCGTTAATAATCCAAACCATATTCCAATTCCCAAGATTTTCCATTTAAGAAATAATCTTGAAAATCAGAATTTCCATAAAGGATTCTGTTTATTGCTCTTTTTTTATAAAATTAATTTTCATAAGGGCTAATGATGAAGCCGCAATTCTGGAAACGGCACGGTCAAAAGCCTCGCGTTCCTGAGCCTGCTTAAACCATTTTTCCATTGCCGGATTCTCCAGCAAGGGCACATTTGCCGAAAGCTGCAATTCCCTTAAAGCCTTTGACAGCTCGCCGGCGGCAACAAGGCGGCGGATAACCTCAAGCCCGGCCTCTGTTTCTTTTTCTTGCTGATTTGTCTTTTTAACCTGCACCAATTCGCCTAATTTGGCATTCAGGCGTTCTTTCCAGGTCAACCCTTCTTCCATAACCTTCTTTTGTTTTTTGCAAATAGCCTTATAGACATCTTCAAAACTATATTGCAGGTAAGCCCTGCTGTTAATGCCGGATTTTGCCAAAGCGATAATCTTTGCCACCGGCTCTTTCAAAGAAGCGTTATCTGCTGTAATCTGTTGTAAAATCTCAGCCTCATATTCAAAAACGCCTCCTTGTTCGGCACTGTCTTTCACCAGCATAACCGCCGTAAGGACCAATGCGCTTTCATCCGTAACCTTAACCGCTTTTTCAAGGGCAGCCTCAAGCTTGTCCACCCGCCCGGTCAATCCGACCAAAGCGGCAATATCTGCTTTGGAATCAATAATATTCAAATTATTTTTTTCCAAAGCGTCAAAGCGTTCGCCAAGCCTTTCAAGCTGAGCGGCGTCTATAACGGGCATCTTGTCGCGCAAAACGCCCATTTGCTGCCAAACGGCATCCAATTCTTTTTGCAGCGGCGTTTTTTCTTGAACAGCCGGCGCAGTTTCTTTCGGCTCTGCCCAACTGGCAATTTTCTGGCGCAATTCGGGATTCTGAACAAAGAACACGACAAGCCCTGCCAAAACAATTAAAAATAAAAGTTTTTTTGCCAGCTTCGCCAACCCTGACGGCTTTGCTTCCCGGACATTATTTTCCACCGATTCTTTTGCCATTTTCAAAATCCTCATATTTGATAGCTGTAGACTTATAATTTTTTATAGTGTATATAATAATCAAAAAACTGCAACATAAAAAAAAGAAGTAAAAATGCTAGTGCTCGGAATTGAAAGCAGCTGCGATGAAACGGCAGCCGCCATTGTGAATGAAAAAAAAGAAATCTTGGGGCAATGCCTGCTCTCCTCCCTTGAAGAGCATAAGCTTTACGGCGGGGTAGTTCCTGAAATCGCCGCCCGTTCCCATTTGGAATATATTGATGAAATCATAGAAAACACATTCAAAGATGCCAAAGTCAAACCGCAGGAAATAGACGCCGTCGCCGCCTCCTCCGGACCGGGGCTCATTGGCGGGGTTGTTATCGGCGTTATGGCGGCGAAAGCTTTGGCATTGGCTTTGAACAAACCTTTCATCGCCCTAAACCATCTGGAAGGGCATGCCCTTGCAGCAAGGCTTACCTCTGACGTGGCATACCCTTATCTGCTCTTGCTCATTTCCGGCGGGCACTGCCAGCTTCTTATTGTCCGCGGGGTCGGAAATTTCGAACGCCTCGGCACAACAATCGACGATGCGGCGGGAGAAGCTTTTGATAAAGTTTCAAAGATGCTGGGATTAGGCTATCCCGGCGGGCCGATAATTGAAAAAATGGCTGAACTTGGAAACCCTGAAAGGTTTGTGCTTCCCCGTCCCCTTTACAATTCGCATGACTGCAATCTGTCTTTTTCCGGGCTCAAAACTGCCGTAAGGAAAATAATCGAATCATATTCAACGGACGGCATTATCGAACATGCCGTCATGCGCAAACAAGACATTGCCGACATTTGCGCCTGCTTCCAAAAAGCGGTTGCCGACTGTCTGCTGCACAAGCTGGAAACAGCAGCCAAAATATTTAAAACAAAGTGCCCTGACGGAAAAGACATCGTTGTTTCCGGCGGCGTGGCAGCCAACACTTACATTCGCAACCGCATGCAAAGCTTTGCCGACAAAAACGGCTTTACTTTTTCTGCGCCGCCGATTCGTTTTTGCACGGACAACGGCGTCATGATTGCCTGGGCAGGATTGGAAAGAGCTCAAAAAGGGCTGTTTAACGAGTTGGATTTTAAACCGCGCCCGCGCTGGCCTTTAGATGAAAACGCCCCAAAAGCCGCCGGCGCCGGAGGCGTTAAAGCATGAGAAGCGCAAAAGAAATTAATGAAATAATGTCCGTATTTCAAAAAGCGGACGCCAACCCGCCCACAGAACTTAATTACACCAACGCATTCACGCTTTTGGTCGCTATCGTGCTTTCTGCGCAAAGCACGGACAAAGGCGTTAACAAAGCGACAGAAGCCCTGTTTAAAGTTGCCGATACGCCGCAAAAAATGTTTAGCCTCGGCATTGAAAAGCTCAAAGAATATATAAAAACAATCGGTTTGTATAATAACAAGGCCAAAAGCATTATCGCCCTGTCCGAAAGCCTGATAAAAAACCATAACGGAGAAGTTCCGGATAACCGGGAAGATTTGGTAAAACTTGCCGGTGTCGGGCGCAAAACCGCAAATGTCTTAATGAACGTCTGGTATAACCAGCCGACGATTGCCGTCGACACCCATGTCCTGCGCATTGCCAAAAGGCTCGAATTAAGCGATGGAGGAAATGATCCGGTAAAAGTCGAGCAGGATTTAGATAAAACCCTGCTCAAAGAATATAAATACCATGTCAACCACTGGCTGGTTTTATTCGGGCGCTATATTTGCAAAGCCCAAAAGCCCGATTGTGCAAAATGTCCGGTTTCCAAATTCTGCAAAAGCCCGGACAAAAAGCTTTAATTAGCGTTCGCAGCCTGCTTCCGCTGTTGGTACAACCCGACAAAATCAATAGGATTAATCATAAACGGCGGCAAACCGGCATCAACCAGGTTATTGGTAATAACAGAACGGGCAAATGGGAAAAGCAGCCGGGGAATTTCAATCATCAACACCGGTTCCAGATGTTCTGCCGGAACATTGACCATGGCCACGCCGGCATAAGACAATTCCAGAATAAACAACGGCTCATTGGAAAAATTCCCGTTAATCTGAAAGTTCAGCGAAACATTAAAGAGATTGTCTTCAAGCTTTTCTGTTTTAACTTCAACATCAATTTTAACTTCCGGACGCTCTTGGGCAGCTCTTTTAAAAACCTGCGGCGCATGGGGAATTTCCAGAGACAAATCCTTCACATACTGGCTGTTCATAACAATTGCCGGCATCTGCGGATGATTTTTATTTTGGGTTTCTTCTGTCATGTTTCTCTCCTCTAATAACAATATATCAGCAATACACTTAAAATCTGTTAAGGTCAAATAATTATAGTTGATAATCAGTATAAATACGCATATATTACAAAAAGAAAACAAAGGAGAAACAAAAAAATCATGATGACAAATTTTGATATAATTTTTTTGGTGGTTGTTGTCGTTTTTGTCTTTCAAAAACTACGTTCCGTTTTAGGCACCCGCCCGGATGAAATACAAGCCGGCAGCGAAAAAGCCGCACATATTTTCAATGTTATCATGAAAGAAACGCAAGCCGCAGCGGAACAGCCCGAAGAAGAGCTCTCCGAAACGGATAAAACCTTGCGCCAAATTCCAAACTTTAATAAAGAAAAGTTTTTAAATAGTGCCAAAAAAGCATTTGAAATAATCGTCGAGGCCTTTGCCAAGGGCGACACGGAGATGCTTGAAATGCTCATCAACCCGAAACTGTTCAAAAGATTTCAGGAAGTCATCGAAGGGCGCCGCAAGGAAGGCGTTCAGGCAGAAACTGACTTTATCGGCTTTGATGAAGCAGAAATAACCCAGGCCAAAATCAGCAAAACAGGAACGGCCAAAATCAGCGTCCGGTTTGTTTCAGAGCAGGTTAACCTGCTGAGGGACAAAGACGGAGCCGTCATTCAAGGCGATGAAAATTTCATCCAGAAAATCACCGATGTCTGGACATTTGAACGGGCACTGACTTCAACCTCGCCCAACTGGCTTTTAACCTCTACTAAAAAATCATGAAAAGACTATTGTTTATACTCGCGCTCCCTTTTCTTTTTACATCTTGCAAAAAGAAGGAAGAAACCGCGCCGGCGCCGGATTTGTCATTAACCCGGAGCTCTTATTCCGATTTAAAAAACTGGGATAATGATTATCAGGAAGAAGCCTTCCAAGCCTTTTTAGCCTCTTGCGGCAAAATAGAAAAAGAAAACAAGCCTTTTCTGCCCATTGCCGAAATAAAAGTTTCCACCCGGGATTATCAGAACCTTTGCCAAAAAGCTAAAAAAATCAAACCGCAAGATTTTAAAAAATTCATCGAACAAAATTTCACGCCATGGCTGGTCAGCTGGAAAGGCAGTCCCGAGGGGAAGTTCACCTCTTATTATGAATCCGAGCTGCATGCATCAAAAACGCAATCCGAAAAATATAAATATCCCATTTACGGCCGCCCGGATAATCTGATTGAGGTAAACTTGCAGCAATTTGACAAGAATCTTCCCGCCAAAAGGCTGGTCGGAAAAGTCGAGGGAAACAGATTGGTTCCCTATGACACAAGGGAAGAGATTTATAATAAAGGCGCCCAAGCGCCGGTAATTCTTTGGGGCGATGACTATATCGACATTTACATTATGCAGATTCAGGGTTCCGCCGTTGCAAAAATGGATGACGGCAGCCGGCAAAGGATAGCTTTTGCAGACACAAACGGCCGTGAATTTAAAGGCATCGGTTCTATTTTGCTGGAGCAAAAACTTCTTAAACCCGGAGAAGCATCAATGCTCGGCATAAAAAAATGGCTCAGAAAGCACCCTGATGCTGCCGCCCGGCACATGAACAAAAACCAGCGTTATGTCTTTCACCGCTTTAACGATGCAACAGGGCCAATCGGCGCACAAGGAGTAGCGCTGACCGCCGGAAGAAGCCTTGCCGTCGACAGGCAGTTTATACCGTTAGGCGCGCTTCTCTGGCTGGAAACATCCGGACCTAAAAAAGAAAACATCCATAAGCTCGTCATCGCCCAAGACATTGGCGGCGCGATTAAAGGCGCCGTCCGCGGAGACTATTTTTGGGGCAGCGGCGATGATGAAATTTTAGACCTTGCCGGACGCATGAATTCAACCGGGAAATATTATATTCTTTTACCCAACAGCCAGGAGGCCGCCCAATGAGCAAAACACAAAAAAACCGAGCAGAAGTACTGGCATTCAACGCATTGCAAAAAGCCGTCGCCCAAGACAAGCTGCGCCTATATCTGGATTATGGCAAAATCAACCGCCCCTCTTCCCCTGTTTACAACCCTTGGGAAAATCTTTTGCCTATTTTGGTTCCCGTTCTTATCGGCTTGCTGTTGATTCTGTCCGTCGGCGTTATCTTCGGGCTTTCTTTCATCATTGCAATGATTCTGGTTTATAATTATTACTTCAGAAAAAAACAGGAACACAAAATCATCGAAAGGACAAAGGCCTATCTGACCAAAGATTTGGAGCAATGCAAAGAAATTTGGAAATTCGGCGGCCTGGTGCTCGTTAACGCTGATGACAAAAAACAAGGCTGCGTCTCCCCTGATGGAGATTGGAAGGACTTTGTGGTTTTAAATTTTTCAGATTTAATGCTGGATAAACCTTCTGCGGCAGAAGAAGAAACAAAAGATGAACAGACAACCGCAGCCTGATGAAAAAGACCAAGAGCTCTGGCAGGAAGAACTGGCGCAGATAAAGCCGGCAAAACGCTCCGGGCACCTTTCCAAACCGCTGCCGGCAATCAAAGTCCGCCCGCATATCGCTTATGAAAAAATCAACAATTTGCAACCCGCAATCCTGACAACGGAAAAAATGGCAGATATTGATAAAAACACCGCCCAGAAATTCAAGCAGGGCAAACTGCCGATTGAAGGGCGTTTAGACTTGCATGGCTATACTGAAAAAGCGGCATGGGAAGAAGTCAGCCATTTTATAAAAAAAGCATATCTGCAGCACAAGCGCTGCCTGCTTATCATTACCGGCAAGGGAAACCGGATTTATGAAAACGACGATATATTGGCCGCGCATGGCATTTTAAAAGAGCAATTGCCCCGCTGGCTGAACCATCCGGAACTGCGCCCCCTGATTCTGGCGAGCTGCCCGGCGCAACCCAAAGACGGCGGCAGCGGCGCTTTTTATATATTGCTGCGCCGGCAAAGGGCCTAGCCGTCTTCCAAATGCAATAAGACTGAAACGCTGATAAGGGAAACAACCGCTGTCGGCGTGAAGACAACCAAAGGCAAAGGAATCTGCCCATTGCTGCCTAAAGCATAAACCAGCTGCGACAAAAAATAAACCAGAAAGCCTGTCGTAATTCCGCCAACGATTAAAAACATAACGCCGCCCCGGCGGTTATTGGGGCGCAAAGCGAAAACGGCGGCCACCAAAACCATCGCGCATAATAAAAACGGAGAAATCAACAGCGTCATATAACGCAATTTATGCTTTTGCGCAGAGAAGCCCGAACGTTCATAAAAAGAAATCGTGTCCGGCAGGCTCCAAAAAGAAATGGCCTCGGGCTTTACAAAATTTTCTTTAATCCGCTCCAGAGTCAATCCGGTTTTATAGCGGAGGCTGGAAAGCGTTTCCGTTGGCTTGCCGGGAACAAAAACATGCACGTCTTTCAAATCAAAATAGCCTTTTCCCAGCTCGGCGACATAGGCTTCCAAACGTTTTTCCTGCTGAGAACGCCGATCCATTTCAATAATCGTAACATCCCTTAAAAACAGCTTTTCATTTTCCTGGCGCGCGGATTTTGCCTGCAACACCAAAAAATTATCGGCATTAATCGCTTCCCTTATCCACAAACCGCGCTCAGAAAACAGAACGGCATCCGGATTCCGGGTGTCAAACTTATAATCAAGCTCTTCATAATAGGCATACATCCTTGCCGATATGGGATTAACAATCGTGATATTAATGACCCCGATAAGAAAAGTCGCCAATAATATCGGGCATAAAAAGCCCCAAATAGAAACGCCTGCTGCGCGGATAATCACAAATTCATTCAGTTTGCTCACTTTCCAAAAGGTAATCATCGCCGCAATCATCATAACAAAGGGGAAAACCATCTCTATGGTTTTAGGAAGCTTGGTAAATGCGAGCTGCAGCAGCAAAACCATTCCCACATCATCACGGCCGGAAGCTTTGCGCAGCAGTTCAATCATCTCAAACATAAACACAACGCCAAGCACCATCAATAAAACAAATAAAAAGTTCCACACCAGCTGGCGGATTAAATATCTTCCTAATATAGAATTCGGATTCATTAGTTTTCCTCAAAAATACAACATCTCAAGCTTAGAGAAAACCCTTCGGAAAATCAAGCTAAAACAAACCGGTTGATAAATATCTTTCCGCAGCGTCCGGCAAAATCACGACAATATTCTTGCGGGCAAATTCGGGACGTTTTCCGAGTTTGAGCGCCGCAGACAAGGCTGCCCCGGCAGAAATGCCCACCGGCAGCCCTTCCAACGCTGCCGCATCTTTAGCCGTTTGAACGGCTTCTTCATCCGTAATGTCAAAAATTTCGTTAACCAGCTCGGGGGAAAAAAATTTCGGAACAAAATTGGCACCAATTCCATAAATATGATGGACAGAAGGTTTGCCGCCTTTAAGCACGGGGCTGGAAGCCGGTTCCACCGCCGCCACAAACAAATCAGGATTACATGTTTTCAAAGCGGAAGCCACGCCGTTTAACGTGCCGCCTGTTCCCACGCCCATAACCACGGCATCCACATCTCCCCCGGTATCTTCTAAAATCTCAATGCTCGTATTAAGTTTGTGCGCTTCGGGATTTGCCTCATTCTCAAACTGGCGTAACAGGATAACATTCTTATTTTTTTCAGCCAGCATATCAACTTTTGCCAAAGCGCCCTTCATGCCGTCTTCGGCCGGCGTCAAAATAACATCCGCGCCCAAATGCCGCATGAGCAAAATTCTTTCCTTGGTCATATTCTCCGGCATGGCAATAACCAGCTTATAGCCCTTTGCCGCACAAATAGCCGCCAGAGCAATTCCCGTATTGCCGCTTGTTGCCTCGACAAAGACGGTTTCCGGATTAATCAGCCCCGATGCCTCTGCTTTTTCAATCATTCGCAAGGCAACCCTGTCCTTTACGGAAAAAAGAGGATTATAAAACTCGCATTTTCCAAGGATTCTGGCTTTCACTTTATATTTTGCTGCCAATTTGTGCAATTCCAGCAAAGGCGTGTGCCCCACCATTTCCGTAACCGAATGATATATCTTTTTCATGTTTATAAACCTCAATTAGCCTTTGAAATAACAATATCTCTGCATATAATTAACACAAATTTATTAATCAATACATCAAAAAATGAAAAATTTAATAAAAATAATTCTGCCCTGCCTTGCCTTTATGTCAGCCACTGCCCAGGGCGCAAGTTTGGATGAATTATACCGGGATTTGGTAAAATCAGATAACGACGGTTATTTGCCCATGTTTGTAAAAAACCGCCACGCACCTGAAAACCTGCTTGAAGCGCCAATGGAAATTCCGGCGGCCAAACCCGTCTCTCAAGCCACGCCGGGATTAGACCTCCGCCCGATAGATTTGGTTAATGAATATAAGGCCAGGGAAGCGGCACGCCTGCAAAACATCCGCGACTGGGAAAATGCGGTAAAAGCCGTCCAGCAAAACAGGGTAACGCCTGTGGAACTTAAAATAATAACCAGCCGCACAGAAAAAAAAGACCCCAAAGCCATAGAGATTTACGCATGGATGAACGCAAAAGGCGTTGGCGTCAAACAAGACTTAATCCAGGCTTTTCATTACTATATGGAAGCTGACCGGCTGAATGTGGCAGATGCGAAAAAGAACGCATCCCTTGTCTACCAGGCCATGAGCAAGGATCAGAGGGCATCATTATCGTCGCTGTAGCCGAACAATTGCTTAAAAGCCTGCCAATGCGCATAATTGATTTTTACTTTTCCTGAAACAATATCCTGAAAAGAAACCCAAACCGCCAAGGAATTTTCAGGAGTTTTCCAACGTTCCCGCTCAACATCAAAACCATATTTGTCTGCATCATAAACAAAAAAGGTCTGATGGTAGATATAAAAAGTTCCATAAGGCTTTTCATCATCGGCAAAATAAGGGATAACCTGTTCAAAGCATTGTTCGCTTTTATCAAGCATAAATTCTATCCCGGTTTCTTCATAAAGCTTCCGAAACAGGCAATCCCTGAAATTTTCGCCTCTCACAAGGCTGCCGCCGGGAAATTCGGGCGCTTTCTTCCCCAGAGGATAAGTCAGCAAAACTCGCGCATCCTTGATTAAAACGGCAAAATAGCCATATTTTTCAGCAGGCACGATGTCATCGGCATATCTTTTGCGCCCATACCTGTCATAAAAAATATCAGTCATCCTGCGCTTCCCGGACAAGTTCTTTAACAAAACCTTTCAGGCCCACCTGGCGAACCCTTTTCATCCTTTCTCCTGAAATAATTTTCTGGATTTTCAAAACCGTTTCTTCAATATTGACATTAACAATCACATAATCAAACTCATCCCAATGGCTTATTTTATCCAAAATCAAATTCATCCTTTTTTCAATAAGCTCTTTAGAATCAGTTCCCCGGTTTTCCAGGCGGTGCCGCAATTCTTTGATGGAAGGGGGAAGGAGATAAATCGTAACCACGTCATCTTTGGCTTTTTCCTTCATCTGGCGTGCGCCGGCCCAATCCATGTCAAACAAAACATCCTGCCCAACATTGATAAAACTGTCCACTTCGGAACGCAAAGTCCCGTATCTGTCGCCATATTGTGAATCGACAAATTCATAAAAGGCATCCTGCGCCATAAATTCATTATACTGTTCATTGGTAACAAAATAATAGTCAACGCCTTCCTGTTCGCCCGGACGCGGCTTCCGGGTCGTAACAGAAACAGAAAACTTAATATTGCTGTCCCGCTTAAGCAATTCTTTTGCAATCGTTCCCTTGCCTGTTCCGGAAGGGCCTTCAATGATAAACATCGCGCCCTTGCGTACCTTTTTCAAACGGTCAATAATATCTGTCATTTTCTTTCTCCTATTCAATATTCTGCACTTGTTCCCGCAATTGTTCAATCAGGGCTTTTAATTCCATGCCGCAATTCGTCAGCGCCACATCGCATGATTTCGAGCAAGTCGTATTGGCTTCCCGGTTAAGCTCCTGGCAAAGGAAATCCAATTTTCTCCCTACCGTCTGTCCGCTTTCCAGCAAAGATAAGAAATTCTGGACATGCGCTTTTAGCCGGTCGACTTCTTCGCGAATATCCGCCCGGGTAACATAAAGCACAAGTTCCTGAGCGATTCTCTCTTCGCTGATTCCGCTGGCTGCGTCTTTCCATTCCGCCAGCTGCTTTTGCAATTTCTCCCGCATTAAAGAAGGTATTGTTTCCGCAATCTTTTCAACCTTCATGGTTAAGATATTTATTTTTCCGATAATATCAACCAACGCTTTGCTGATTTTAGCCCCTTCTTGTTCGCGAAAATCCAACATTTCCCTGCATGCAAGCTCAAACTCTTCCGCCAGTTTGCCAGAAAGCTTTTGCAACAAATCTTCATCCCAATTTTCTAAAGGTTGTTCAATAACGCCAAAACAGGAGAACAAAGCAGCCGGTTGCGGTTTAGAAAAAATATCGGGCTGCTTTTCATAAATTTCTGCAGATTTTTGCACCAGAGCCTGCAGCAAATTCTCATTTATATGCGGCTGAGATTTATCAGATTCGCTTTTCAAATCCAAAAAGATGCTGATATTGCCTCGGTTAAAATATTTTGCGGCCTCATCTTTCAGAACTCTGGACAAGCCTTCTAAAACAGGCGGCAGTTTTATCTTAAAATCCAAAGATTTTCCGTTAACGCTCTTAATTTCCCAAAAACCTGAAAAATGGTTTTCTCCAATGCTGAAATCCAAATTTTTCCGGGCAAATCCGGTCATACTGCAGACAGGCACATAATCCTCCTTGAACAATTTTTGATAATTATATAAGTTAAAGATTAAAAATGACTTACCGGAGAAATTTATATGACATCCAAATATAAAAACGTTTTGATTACCGGCGCCACCAGCGGCATCGGAGAAGCCCTTGCCTTATATTACGCCGAACACGGCGCGGCAAACCTGTTCATCTGCGGAAGGAACAGCCAGCGCCTGGAAGAAGTACGCAAAAAATGTGAGAAGTTTGGCTGCCGGACACTTGGGCAGATTTTGGATGTAACAGACCGCCAAGCCATAAAATTATGGCTTCAAAACTGCAATAAAATTGCACCTTTGCAATTGGTCTTTGCAAACGCCGGCGTCGCCACGCTGGAAGAAACGCCGGAAAATATCTACAATACCTTTAACATCAATCTTTTCGGAGTTTTAAACACTGTCCTTCCCGCCCTGGAACTCTTCCAAGAAACAAGAAAAGAGGATGCCGGCATTCCGCTTTCTATTGCCATCACAAGTTCCATCGCGGGATATCACGGGCTTCCGACCTGCCCGTCCTACTCCGGAAGCAAAGCCGGCGTCAAAGCCTGGGGCGAAGGGCTGCGCGGAATGTTCAGAAAAGAAAAAATCAACATCAGCGTCATTTGCCCCGGATTTGTCCGCAGCCGGATAACAGATAAAAACACATGTCCCATGCCCTTTTTTATGGAAGCCGAAAAAGCCGCCAAAATCATTGCATCCCGACTGGAAAAAAACTTAGGCCTCATTGCTTTTCCCTGGCAGATTCGTTTTGTTTCCTGGCTAATGTCTGCCCTTCCGAACCGAATCAGCAGTTTTATTTATAACCGGCTGCCGCACAAGGTATAAAAAAAGAGCCGGCAAGCCGGCTCTAAAATTAGAAATAGAGTTCTAACAAGTCTATAAGCCTTTTTGCTCTGGCTCTGTTCTTATGCGCAGCATAAGCCGTCAGGATGACAATGGCAGAAACGGCCAAAATGCCCAGAACATTTAAACACTCGACCACAGCCAGCAGCCCGCAGGCACAGCCAATGACAAGCAGTCCATGCAATCCCCAAACGACAACCACCTTCCAGCTGAATTTCATCAAAGGCGCGATAAGGCCGATTAAAGCGCTGAGCCACAACAGCATAAAGCTCAGCAAAAAGGTTAAAAGAATAGTTTTCATATAATTTATATTTAATTGGTTTCTGCCTTAGAGTATATAAGCTGCACAAATAAATTCAAGCATCTTTTTTGCCGGGATAAAGCTTCAGCATAAAACCAAGCAATATCAAACCCGGCAAAGCCATAGCCGCAGTCAAAATAAAAAACGTGCTCCAAGAAACGCTCGCCGCCAAAAATCCGGAGGTCGCAGCAAAAACATCCCTGATTAAGCTCATAAAAGACGAAAGCAAAGCATATTGCGTTGCCGTATAAGCAACATTGCATAAGGAGGAGATATAAGCGACAAAAGCCGCCGTTCCCATTCCTCCTGCCAAATTTTCCACTGAAATGGTAAACATCAGCATGGAAAGATCATGCCCGGCATGCGCTTGCAAAACAAAAACCAGATTAGACAACCCCTGGATAACGCCGCAAAAAACCAAACTGCGCATAACGCCGCATCTGTTAATAATTACCCCGCCAATCAGCCCGCCAACAATCGCGGCAATAATTCCATAAAATTTTGTAACATACGCAATTTCTTTTTTCGTAAAGCCCATATCATCATAAAAAGGCATCGTCATCGGCATCATATAAGCATCGCAAAGCTTATAGCACATAACAAAAAGCAGAATCAGCCACCAATCGGGACGTTTTAAAAAATCCTGAAAAGGGCAGACAACCGCCCGATAAAAAAACTCATGCGCTTTTTGCCTGAAAGTGCCGTGAAGATGCTCATCTTCCTTAACTTTTTTAGGTTCCGGCGAAAGCAAAACAGCAGCCATGCCGACAAAAGTTCCTGCAGCCATCAGCAAATAAACTTCATTCCACGTCCAAACCGACGCCAGCCACAACGCGCCCGCACCTGAAAAAATCAAACCAAAACGGTAACCCAGCACAAAAATAGCCGCGCCGGCACCTTGCTCGCGGTTATTAAAACTTTCAATGCGGTAAGCATCTAAAACGATATCCTGCGTTGCCGAAAAAAAGGCAACAAAAAAAGCAAAAACCGCCATCATATAAGGGCAATAAGCCGGATTCTGCAAAGCCATCCCCAAAATGCCAAACAGCAGCAGCAACTGGGAAAACAAAGCCCAGCCGCGCCGGCGCCCGAATTTATGAAAAAAAGGCAGGGAAACCCTGTCCACAATCGGCGACCACAGCCATTTAAAACTATATGGAATTTTTGTTAAAGAGAAAAAGCCGATAACCACCAAAGACAATCCGGCATTTTTGAGCCAAAGGCTAAGCGTTCCGAAAACAAGCAATAACGGAAAACCGCTGGAAAAGCCCAACAGCAGCATCGTAATCATACGCCTGTCCGCATAAACTTCTATACTTTTGAGCCAGTCCTTAAACATAACCTTTCCCTCTAACATATTCGCGGAAAATATAACAAAGAGAAGTTAACTATTGGATAATATAAAAAAGAAAAGAGTGCATTCTTGCACTCTTTTCTCAAAATCCGCCAACAGGCTATTCGTCTTCTTTCGGCAGCTTTTCTGCTTGAGCCACATATTCACCAACCGCGCGCGCCGCCTTTTTGGGAAGCGCAATGCAGCCCGGGCCGGAAACACAGCCGCCTTCGCAGCACATAACTTCAAGCATGTTATTTTCACAGCCTTTTGTCGCATAGCGTTTCAATAATTTGATGTTTTCTTTCGTTAAACCGTCGATTCTTTCCGGACGGAAATCTGCTTTTCCTTCCACCAAAGAAGCAACTGCGCCGGCAACGCCTCCCGTCAAGGGGAATTGGCGTCCCTGAGCATAGGAAACCATGCTGAAATCCTGCGGTTCGCATTCATCAACATTAATTTTTTTAGCCACTAAAATAGCGCCGACTTCTTCAAAGGTAAGAACATAATCGACATTCGGGTCATTTTCGGCTTCAACCCTTTTAGCCAGACAGGGGCCGACAAAAACAGTTTTATAGCCGGGATATGTTTTCTTAGCCAACTCCGCAGTATAAAACATCGGCGTCCTTGTATCCGAAACGAAGGGGGCAATCTCAGGAACATGCACTTTTGCAGCCTTGTAATAAGCCGGGCAGCAGGAAGTTGTCATCAGCTTTTCGCCTTTTTCCATGCGCTCAACAAATTCTGCAGCCTCTTTTCTGGTTGTGATATCGGCACCGACAGCAACCTCTACAACTTCATCAAAACCAGCCTTTTTCAATGCGCTGACCAACTGGTTAATCGACCCCGGAAACTGCCCGACAACCGCAGGCGCCAGCATTGCGACAACACTGTTTTTCGTATGGTGGATTTGATTCAGCACATCAATCATCTGCGAGCGTTCCACAATTGCGCCGAACGGGCATGATGCAAGGCATTTGCCGCAGGAAATGCATTTTTCAGTATCAATATGCTCTTTTCCAAATTCATCTTTTGTAATTGCGCCAACCGGACAAGCTTCCTCGCAGGGAACCGGAACTTTAATAATCGAATGGTAAGGACAAACTTCATGGCACTTGCCGCAATTCACGCATTTTTCAGGATCGATATATGCTCTTCCGTTCACAATTGAAATTGCTTCTCTCGGACAATTCAAACGGCAGGGCTGCGCAAAACATCCGCGGCAGGCATTGGTAACAAGATATTGGGATTTAATGCATGCCGAACAAGCAATATCAATAACTGAAAGTTTGCTTTTGGGCAGAGACCGGCGTTCAAGGGCCTCTTGCCCATATTCTTTCAGGCTTTTCAATTCATCTGTCTCTTCTTCCGGACAAGCGCCCATTGCTGCCATACAGCGGTATTTCAAAACCGCGCGGTCTTTATAAATGCAGCAGCGGCTGGGCATTTGTTCTTTCGGACGCAAATCCAAGGGGATTCTGTCAGCCTCTTCAAAATTGTTTTTCAAAAAGCTTTCGGCGATTTTAATCAAAATTTTCGTACGCATCATCGATGCGTTATTCTTTGGTATCAGCAATTTATCATCCTCTTTATTTGATTATTGGCAATTGTCTTGCAACACTTGCCTTACTTTATTGATAACTTTCTCATATGTGGCCTCTTCAATCAGCTCGTCGTTAACCATGACAAAAGGCCCCTTGACATATTTATCTTTAACATTATCGCAAAGCTTCATGCATCTTTCTTCCACCAGTTCAATCTTTCCGGCGATATCTTCGGGAACATTAAATTCCAGTTCCTGAATCTGCGAAGCTCCCATAACAAAACATGACGTTCCCAGACAAATTCTAACTTTAACTTTTTCCATGGGTATTCCTTTTCCTAAACATAACGAACGCTGATTTCCTTCAGATACCTTTCTTGCAGGAGCCTGAAGATTTTTTTAACAATATTGCGGCGGATTTCCAATTCCATCGGCAGATTCGGATCCTGGTGGGCAATATTAATTTTTGTGCCGACAACAAAATCTATCTTATCGCTGGACAAAAGGAGTTTTGCCAAACGGACAGCCGCATTATTGCTGTTCTCATCTACCCCCTCTTTTAACATACGATAAACTTCCGTCAAGGTTAAAATTCCTTCCGTAACCAAATCTATGCCGTTCATTTTGGACGCCGCCGGAATTTTGGGGTCAAAAGATGTCTTGTCAATTTCACATTTCAGACAAAGCTCCCGCTCAATAATATTAGAGGTTGTTCCACCGCAAATAGCTGTTTTTCCATCATAATATGAAACAAGCTCAGCAATTTCCTTGTCTTTGTCCTCATCAAAAGGCGGGCCGGTCAACACCAAAAGCTTGCGCGGCTTTCTAAAATAAAGAACCACACAGCTGATATCATCGCCGGCCTGCTTGTCAACTTCTTTTTCTATCGCCTCCCGAACAATCGCCTGCGCTAAATCATGGGCGGAGATATGTGGATTCTTGCGGATTTCAGCCAGGACAAAATCCAAGCAGCCCTGCCTTTGCCAGCCAAGGGGATATTTTTTATTGCCAAGGCCGGCCTGCGTAACGCCGTCAGACATCAGGATAATCCGGTCTTCTTCCTGCGTTGTCAGCTGTGAAATATTAATTGTCCGGTCTTTCCATTTTGCAGAGGAGAGCTCTTTGCTTTTCACATTAAAAGGCTTCCCGTCGCGGATAAAAATAAAAGGCGGGTTATCCATTTCAAAAATGCGCGTTTTGCCTTCCAATTCGCTGTCAACAATCGAAAAAGTCGCATAGCTGATTTTGCGCACCTGGCAAATGGGCAAAGCATCCATCATAACTTCAGAAGAGCGCAGCAATTCCATATTGCTCTCAACAAATTTCATCGCCATCCGCGTTGTCATTGAAGAAAGGATATTCGCCTTAACGCCGCTTCCCAAACCATCGGAAAGGATAGAAATAATCCTCTGTTCTTCGGGAATTTTTTTAGAAAAGATCGTATCCCCGAAACAGTCTTCCCCATGCTTTTGCTGCTGGTGCGTCCCGATTTCGATAAACAGCGGCGAATTTGGCATTTAGAAATCCCCCTTTTGGGAGCTTGTCCGAATGGTTACCCGATTCTCATCCTCCCGGTCTGAAGAAAAATCCTTGGCAATAGAACGGAGCAATACCTCTGTTTCGGCCATATGCTCGCCCAGCGTGCAGGCAATTTGCTGCACAGTCGCCAGATTTTTATGAATAACCTCTTTGGCACGCTCGGCAATTTGCTCTTTTTTCATTTCCACATTGGTAACGTCTTCAATAATGCCGCCGACACTTTGCTTCTTATCAACATTAAACACAACCACATCATAGAGCTTTTCATCCTGGCGCACATGTTCCCTGCGGATGTCCTGTTCCAGTTCCAAAGAGGCGGCAAAAAGGTTGGTAAAACTGATAAAATCCCTTAAATTAGCGCCATGCAAATCATGCTTGTCGTAAATATCCGCATGCTCTTCTTCATTCCAAAAAGCTTCAACAAATTGGTCGTTATATTCGATGATATATAAATCCGAATTTGCAATCACAATCGGCGAAGGAATGCAGCGGATAAGGGCGTTTGCCTTGCGTTGTGCCTGATGTTTCATATGTGAAACGCACATTTCCGGCTCAGCCTTGCCTTCCAGCAGGGCCCTGGCAAAATTGCGGCATGTGTTATAGCCGCAGCCGCCGCAATTTATTTCGTCTTCCAGAGTATATTTGCCTATTTGCGCCAAAACATTTTTAATTTCGGCTTCTTCAAATTCCCCTTGTTTTAAGGATTCGGAAGCATACTCCAATGAAATGTCGATTCTCGGCTGCCGTTTTGAAATCTCATCAGAAAAGACGCTGTTTTTCAAAACCTGCAGACGCTTTTCCATTCCTGATTTTTTATTAGAGGCGCAGGGGCCGTTAACGCAGCCGCCGCTGCATGCCAGGCATTCGACAAATACGGGGCGGTCAAAATCCATAGCCGCCAAATGTTTCAGCTCGCGTTTAATATTTTCAATCCCGGTCAGCTGCATCAAATAAATCTTATTGTCTTTTTGATAGGGTTTTAAAGTCTCAATCATTCCGCCTTCTATCGGATAGGCAGAACCCTCAAGTGCTTTTTCAGGGACAAACTTGTCAAAGACGCTGGTTTTTATATCCTGCGGGTTAATATTTTCATCCTGAAGCCACTGGCGCAGATTGGCAAAGCTCAAAGAAAGGCTGAGCAAATCCGAATGCCTGTCCGCCTCCAGCTTTTTCGCAATGCAGGGGCCGATAAAGATAACCTCGGCATCCGCGCCAAACTCTTTTTTCAGCATTTTGCAATGCGTCAAAAGGGGCGAAAGGACAGGAACCAGGTTGGCGGTTCTTTCGGGAAGGTATTTGTTAACATATTCGACAACCGTCGGGCATGCCGTGGAAAGGTACAGTCCCGGGCGCGCCTTTTCCAAGAAACGCGCCGTCTGGCAGGAAACCTCCTCCGCGCCGAGCGCTGTTTCAGAAACGCCGCGGATTCCCAACCGGCGGATTGCCGCAATCATTTGTTCGGCGGTAACATTGTCAAACTCGCTAATCCAGGACGGCGCTAAGGAAACATAAACATTCTTGCCTGATTTGACCAATTGCTTGGCGCGCTGCAAATCATTCCGATATTGCTTAGCCTTTGCCGGGCAAACGCTGTAACATGTTCCGCAGGCAATGCAAAGCTCCGGCACAATCATTGCGCTGCCATCTTCAATTTTAATCGCTTTTACCGGACAGCGCCGCACGCATTTATAACAATCCTGGCAATTATTTTTGACCGTATAAAGGGGATATTCGCGTTCAGACATTCGTTTCTCCGTTATTCTTCAGATTCGGAAAATGTTTCTCCAAGATATCAAGCAAAGTGCCGCTGTCAATATTATTATATTCCGCATCGTCAATGCAGATATTCGGGCCTTTTGAGCAATTGTCGCAGCAGCGCAGCCCGATAAGCTCCACATCGGCGGTTATATTATTTTCATCAAGAAATTTCTGAATAAGCTGCAAATTTTTAGCATTTCCCCGGGCAAAACACGAACTTCCCATACAAACTTTTATTTTGGCTGGCATTATAACCTCCTCTGCGGCTGTTTTCTTAAGTATAATAAAAAGCTGTCAAAAGTCAAATCATATAGTTTAGCTTGTTTTTTGTTTCCCTTTCAGATAAAATACAAATAATACAGCACCAGGGAGAAACATCTTGAAAGATTTTTTTCAAATTTCGGATTTTGGCCAAATAAGCATATCTGTAGAAACGCTTGCCTTATTCGTTTTTTTGGCCGTTATTGCCGCAATCTGTTTCTTTTCCAAGCGCCTTTCGCAAAAAGAAAAGCGGCTGCAGCGGCAAAAGATGGAAACCATAGGCTACTTGGCAGGAAGCTTTGCCCATGACTTCAACAACATATTATCCGGCATCCGCAGCGCCGCAGAACTTTTAGACGCACAGCTCCCGCAAAATGATAAAAAGCGCCAATACACCGGCATCATCCTGAATGCCTGCGGCGCAAGCGCCGAAATGATAGGCGGCATTTTAAATTTCACCCGCAAAAAACAAACAAAATTCATCCCGTTCAACCTCTCGCAAACCGCGGAAGAAACAACGGAACTGCTCCGCTGTTTCATAAGGGAAGAAATCAAGGTTTCATGCTCAAAAAAACAAGAAAACCTAAACATCTGCGGCTGCAAAGACATGATAGAAAACCTGATTTTAAATTTGGCCTTTAACGCCCAGGATGCCATATCCGGAAAGGGAAACATCGAAATCAGCACGCAAAGCCGCCTGTTAAAAAAAGAACATTTAAGAAAATGCCTGATTAAAGCGCCGGAAGGGCAATATGCAGAACTTTGCGTTAAAGATACCGGCTGCGGCATTTCTAAAAAAACGCAAAAGAAAATATTTACGCCCTTCTTCACGACCAAAGAAAACTGCGGCTGCGGATTCGGATTGTCAAACGCTTATGACACAATCAAAAAGCACCGCGGGACGCTCTTCCTGGAAAGCTCGGAAAAAGGGACTGCTTTTCACATCTATCTGCCGCAAACAAAAAATCTTCCGCAGAAAACAGATGAAAGGCAAAAAATTCCGGCATCAATATTAATCGTAGATGACGACCCTGTCTTATTAGAATTGCTTCACGACATTTTGGCGCTGCTCGGCGCCTCTCCGATAAAAACCTCTGCGAACGAAGCCATGAAAGCCTTCGGCCGGGCAAAAAAGCCGGATTGCGCCATCTTAGACATTCTTATGCCGGGATTAGGAGGAATTGGGCTGTACAAAGAATTGCGCAAACATTCCCCAAAACTCAAAGTTATTTTCACCAGCGGCAAAGATGCGGATTCAGAGCTTCTGCAAATATTGAAAAAAGACAAAGCAACCGGATTCATCCGCAAACCATATACGATTGACAGCTGTTACGGCGAATTGCAGCGCCTGTTTAAATGTTAGCAAAAAATCAAGATGCTTGATATAAAATGAAAGCAGTCTTATGATAAACAGATATTGAGGATAATGGAGAAAAACAAGTTATGGGCAAGTCGCCAAGCTCTTCGGCTGAAAAATATTTGCTTGATGCTCTAAACAGGGTTGGAAAAAACTCTGCGGACTATTCTGTCCTCTATGTGAATGTCTCCAAACTCAAACCCAAAAACCGCCATCCGAAATTCGTAAAAATCTTTGCAAGAATGTTTGACAAGCTTATCGGCGCCGTAAACGGAATGTTTTTTATCCTGTCAAACAGCGATTTTGTTATTTTAGGAAAAAACATCACCGATGAAACGGTTAATGAAGCTGTTAAAAAGCTGCGCCAGGGATTGTCCAGCGACCCGGTCTTATCCGTAGACGACACTTCCGGATTCGCCCATGTTTACTATTTTCCCGAAGATTTTCCATATTTTTACGAAATGATTGAAAGGATGCAGGAACAAGAGCCGGAAGCAACAGACCCTTCGTTGCTCAAACGCCCCGTTGACGCGGCAGAGATAGATTCCGTCCTTGACACGCTGGATAATATTGATATCGGAGAGCTTGTAAAACGCCAAAGCGTGATGAGGATTAAAGGCGCCGGAAAATTTGAAGTTTTATTCCAAGAGTTTTTTGTTGCCGTAAAAGATTTGAATGCGCATATCGGCTATAATATTGATTTGGTTGAAAACCGCTGGCTGTTTTTATATTTGACCCAATATCTTGACAAGAAGACAATCTCTTCGTTTTTTGCCGCTGAGCTGCAAAATTGGCCGGCGCAAATCAGCATGAACTTAAACTTGTCTTCGGTTTTTTCAAAAGAATTTGTGAATTTTGCAAAAAATTTCCTAAAAAAAGAGCAAACGGTTATTGTCGAGCTCCAGCTCATGGATGCATTAAACAATCTGCCGCTTTATTTTGAAGCAAAAAAGATTCTCAAAAGCGGCGGGCATAAAATTCTGATTGATTCAATGACGCCGGCAGCATTAAAAATGCTAAACATCAAACAATTAGAACCAGACTATGTCAAAATCTTTTGGGAACCCCTGATTGAGAGCGACAACACAGACCAGGAATTAAGAAAAATCATTGAAGACATCGGCGCCCAAAATGTCATTCTGGCAAAATGCGACAGCGAAAAGGCGCTGCGCTGGGGGTTGTCTCACGGAATATCAGCCTTTCAGGGCCCCGTTATCGACAATATCGAAACGGCTTTTATTAAAAACAACTGCCCTGATAGTGCCAAATGCAGCGTTAAAGACTGCCTAAAGCGGAAAAAGCTGCTTTCTGGCTATTACCGTAACCAATGCACCCAGAAGAATTGTTTGGAAACCATTATGCAAAGCAAAAAGGAGCTGTAAAAGTGTTTAAGCGCGGAACAGAACCTGTAAAAATAATAAAAAAAGATATCCTGATATGGGATTATTTAAAAAAAATAGAAAAAGACATCAATTCCTATAAAGTTCTGTATTTATGGACAAGCAAACTGCAAAACCAAAGCATGCGTTCCGTCCGGCGCCAGGCATTGATTGAAACCTTTGAAAACATTATCAGCAAAAAAGGCGGAGAAATATTTTCCCTCCCGACAGAAAACATTGTCGTTTTTTTCAACAAAAGCGCAAATGAAGAAATTTTAGCAAGCCTGATAAAAATCCGGTTCATTTTTCATGATGACCCACTGCTAAAAGATTCTTTTGATTTGGAAAAAATCGGTTTTGCAAAGAGCTATGATTTGTCAACAGACCTGAGCCTTTTTCGTAAAAAAATTGAAGAAGACATGCAGGAGACAAGCTTTAACAAAGAAACCGCAGAGCAAAACAAACAGCCCGCAGGAAATGTTTTCTTCCGGGCGCCTGTCCGCAAACTCCGCAGAGAACTTACCCCGGCAATTCTGGCAAAAGTCAAAAAGAACCTTGCAATCACAGATTTTTCAAGCTACATCCGCCGCCAGGCCATCTGCGCAATTATCGGCAACTCCCAGCCGCAAATGATTTTTGAAGAAGTATATGTTTCCATCCCGGACTTGCGGGAAATGCTGCTTCCGGATGTGGATTTGACGGCAAATCCCTGGCTGTTTTTATCCTTAAGCGAAACCTTGGATAAACGGACGCTGGAAACAATCAGCCGCCATGATGACGGTTCTTTGACAGGAAACTTTAGCATCAACATCAATATTTCAACAATCCTCTCAGACGAATTTTTGGAATTTGATGACAACATCAATCCTTCAATGCGCTCATCCATTGTGCTGGAACTTCAATTGGTCGATATTTTCAGCGACATCAAAACATTCTTTCTTGCCAAAACCTTTGCCCAATCCAGAGGATATAAAATCTGTGTCGACGGCATCACGGTTGACAAGCTAAAATATATAAACCGGGAGCAGCTCAACGCCGATTTCCTGAAAATCATCTGGCACCCCTCATTTTTGGATGTTATCAATGAGGACAAACACTTCACGGATTATGTAAACAAAGCAGAACGCTCCAGAATGATTTTATGCCGCATAGACGACCCGGAAGCCGTCAAAATTGGCAACAGCCTGGGCATAAACCTTTATCAGGGGCGCCACATTCAGCGGATGCTGAACAATCAGCCCCGCAAGACTATTTTCACAATAAAAAAATAAGGCTATTCTTTTCCAAGATTAATGTTGCGGTTAATGCTGACGCATAAAATAAGCCCAAAAGAAGCCATAACCGAAAGGATTACCGTTCCGCCATAAGAAATCAGGGCCAGAGGGATTCCCACAACGGGAATAAGCCCCAAAACCATGGCAATATTAATAAACACATAAAGGAAGTAATTGACAGACAAGCCAATTGCCAAAAGCTTTCCAAAATAGCTGGCGCTCCTCAAGGCAAAAGACAAACTGTAAGCTAAAATCAAAAAATTAATAAATAAAATAATCAAAGCGCCGACCATGCCAAATTCTTCTGAAAGCATCGTAAAAATAAAATCCGTGTGTTTCTCCGGCAAAAAGTTCAAATGGCTCTGCGTCCCATTTAAAAAGCCCTTGCCAAAAACGCCGCCGGAGCCCAAAGCAATCTTGGATTGGATAATATGATATCCCGTTCCCAAGGGATCCCTTTCCGGGTCTAAAAAGGTCAAAACACGCTCTTGCTGATATTCATGAAGGAAGTGCCAGGCAACCGGCATAGAAATCAGCCCGGCGATTCCCACGATGGCAAATTTCCACAGCTGAACCCCGACCACAAAGAAAATAGCGCCGCCGCAAAAAACAAGCATTAAAGCTGTTCCCAAGTCCGGCTGAGTCATAACCAAAAAAGCAGGAAAAGCAATCATCAAAAGGGGCGTAACAATTCCGCTGAAGCTTTCAATCGTTTGCAAAGAAACGCCGTGAAAATATCTGGCCAAAGCCAAAACCAAAGCAATTTTCATTAATTCTGAAGGCTGCAATTTCATAAAGCCCAAGTTAATCCAGCGCTGCGCTCCCATGCCGATATGCCCGCTGACCTCAACAATGATTAAAAGGACAAGGGCAATAAAATAAAAAATATACGCGTAGCGCAAAACCAGCTTAATATCTATAAGCGCAAGGGCAAGCATCACGCAAAATCCCAACCCAAAACGCAAAAGCTGGTTCAACGCCCAAGGGGTCCAGCTGCCGTTTGCCGCAGAATAAAGCATAACCACGCCGATAGAAGCCAGCAGGAACACAAACAAAACATAACTCCAGCTCAGATTAGCCAATTTTTCGCGGATTGTAAGGCTTTTATTGCTTAAACTGGATTCATAGATATTATACATCGCTACTTGCCCTCCTGCTGGGAGTTAATCTCCTTATCCGACATCAGCGCCTCCAACAGAATTTTACGCGCCACAGGCGCTGCCGCGGAAGAACCGCCGCCGCCATGTTCTACCAAGACTGCCACGGCATATTTAGGATTATCGTGGGGCGCATAGCCCACAAACAAGCCATGATCCCGCAAATGCCACGGCAGTTCATGCTGCTTAAGGATTCTTGTCTGCCGTTCTTTCATCGTAATGCGCCGCACCTGGGTTGACCCGGTTTTCCCGCACATCTGATGCCCCTTATAGTCAAAATGCGAAGCATAAGCCGTGCCCCCCGGGCTGTTAACCACTTGGCACATTCCTTCCTTAACCATATTCATATGGTTTGGCTTAATATTAAGGTGCGACAATTCAGGCGATGTGTCCGCCTCTCTCTTAATAAAAGTCGGCTGGACATTATAGCCGCCGTTCGCAATACGCGCTGTCATAACGGCCAGCTGTATGGGCGTGGTTAAAATATATCCCTGCCCAATGCCGGAAATTAAAGTTTCACCTTGCTGCCAAGGCTCGCCAAACCTTTTCCATTTCCATTCCCTGTCCGGAATAAGCCCCGCTTTTTCATTTTCCAAGCCAATATTAACCGGAGAACCCAAACCGAAATTGCGCGCCATCTTGGCAATTTTATCTATCCCTGTCTTTTGAGCCGTTTCATAAAAGAAAATATCGCAAGAATGCTTCAGAGCCTCCACAACATTGATGTAGCCATGCCCTATCCGCTTCCAGCAGTGAAAAGTATGGTTGCCCAGCATCATCTTTCCGGCACAAAAGCTCCTTGCATCCGCCTTTTGGGCATCGCCTTCCAAGGCCGCAAGGGCAACAATCATCTTAAATGTCGACCCCGGGGAATACAAACCAGACAAAACTTTGTTTGTCAGAGGATTTTTTTCATTATCCAACAAGGCTTTCCAATCTTTGGCATTAATTCCCTGCGCCATTTGGTTTGGATCAAAAGACGGCGTAGAAACAAAAGCTAAAATTTCGCCGGTATTGACATCCATTAAAACAGCAGCGCCGGCCTCCTCGCCAAAAGCGTCATAGGCAACTTCCTGCAAATGGGCGTCAATGGTCAAGTCCAAACGTTCGCCCGGAATACCGTCAACGCGTTCAATTTCTTTCATAACCCGCCCCAAAGCATTAACTTCCAGCTTCAGGTTTCCGCTTTTTCCTCTGAGTTTTTTCTCATAAAGCTTTTCAATGCCCGATTTTCCGATTTTAAATCCCGGAATTTCCAAGAGGGGGTCATCTTTGACATCCTTGTCTGAAACGGAAGACACATATCCCAAAACATGGGCGGTTTTTTCGCCCAAAGGATAATAGCGGCTCATTCCCTCATCAATAATTATCCCCGGCAAATCCGGCGCATTAAGCTGGATTCTGGAAACCTCTTCCCAAGTCAGATTATCTTTGATTTTAATAGGCACAAAGCTTCTGTTGCGCTTTAAATCCTTTTTAATCCGCTCTTCTTCAACATCGCTCAGCGGCATAATTTTCTTAAAAGCGTCCAATGTTTCCTGAACATCCGTCGTCTGCTCCGCAACAATCATCGCCTGAAAGTTTTGCTGGTTCGTCGCCAAAACATTTTGGTGCCGGTCATAAATAATTCCTCTTGGCGGAATCAAAAGGCGCGTGCTGACCCGGTTTTCATCCGCCAGCATTTTGTATTTGTCAGCCTCATAAACCTGAAGGTAATAAAGGCGGAAGATAATCAGTAAAAAAGCCAAAAACTCGCCCAGCGCCAAAAAGAGCGTCCGTTGGATTAAAACTTTGCCTTTGTCATTATCTCTGTTCATTTTAGACCTCGTCGGCAATCAGCTTATTTTGCACAAAGGCAAAAAGCAAAGAGATAAAAGGATAAACGGCAACCGTAACGCTGTAGCTGAACAACAAAATAGCCCAAGGCATCGCCTGCCGGTAATAAATAGACACGACAAGCCATTTTGCAAAGAAAACGGCAAAAGACAAAGCCATAAAGCCATACCAGCATAAAGAAAACGGCTTGCCGTTTAAGAGCCTTTGGACATTTGCCGTCAGAATATACATCAGCAAAAAAGCAAACAAATTCGAGCCAAATGGCCCCGAACTGATAATATCGTTAACCAAGGCCAAAATAAAAACTGAAAAAACATTAAAAATATCCGAACGATTTAAAATCCAAAAGTAAACGCAAGCCAAACCGACCATAGGCCTTATATTGTTAAAATATCCCACGTTTAAAGGGATATAAGACAGCAGCAAAACAAAAAGGGAAACCAACAAGGGCAGCAAACGCCGAAACCCTGAAACGAGATTTTCCTGCAACTCATCGCCCATCTTGCAGATTCTCCCCGTCGTTTTCAATCAAACCGCCCAAATCATAATCGACGATTTTCAGATATTCCAATTGTTCCAAATTTCCGAAGGTCTTAACTTTTATATTATTTTTTGCCGTGGAGACAATCTTCCCAATCGGAAGCCCCGGCGGAAAAACGCCTGCCACGCCGGAAGTAACGACAATATCTCCGGGAACCAAATCAGCTTCTCTCGGCACAAAAATCAATTTAGGCGTCGGGGTATTATCGCCGCTGAGTATTCCTCTGTCGCGGCTTCTTTCAACAACCACCGGAATTTTCGAGTTAATATCGCTGACCAAAATAATTTTGGCATAAATATTTCCGACATTTTCCACGCGTCCGACAACGCCTTTGTCGCTGATGGCAATCTGCCCGCGCTTAATCGGAGAATTCGGCCCGATATAGGCAATCAAAGAATGGGAAAAAGCGTCGCCTTCTTCGGCAATAACCCTGACCGTCGTATATTTTGCTTCCGGCGGCGTGGCATAATTCATCAGCTCCGCCAAAAGCTTATTTTCAATCTCCAAACCGCGCGCCCGCGCATACAAATTCTGCAAGCGCTCGTTTTCCTGAAGCAAAAGGAGGTTGGTTTTGCGAATATTTTTCCAATCGCTAAAATAATCATAGACGGCGGCAACCATCTTCGCGGGAATAGACAAGACATCAATTAACGGGCTTATGGCATCAGTCGCAATAGACGAGGTTTTTTCAACAATAACCGTATCCGTCTTATTAATCATCATCATGACAAAAGCCGTCAGAAACAGCAAAACGATAGCAAACTTTTTTGCTAAAAGCCGAATATGACTAAAATGAACAAATAAACTTTTCCGCCGTTTCATCAATCAAGCCTGATAAAAAGCCGGCCGCAAATCATAACATAAGCGGCCGGCACCAAATTTAACTAAAAACGCCGCAGACTGCCTTTTAATACATTGAAGAAAGGATAGAACGCAGCTGTCCGATATTTTCCAATGCCCGGCCGGTTCCTTTAACCACGCAAGCCAAAGGATCTTCAGCAATAGAAACCGGAAGTCCGGTTGCCATGCGCAGCACTTGGTCTAAATTAGCGAGCAAAGCGCCGCCGCCGGTCAATACGATACCTTTGTCAACAATATCAGCAGCCAGTTCCGGCGCCGTATGTTCCAAAGCCACTTTAACGGCTTCGACAATCTGAGAAACAGGTTCGCTCAAACTTTCTGCCACCTGGCGTTCAGTAATCACAATTTCTTTTGGCACGCCGTTCATCAAATCGCGCCCTTTAATTTCAACAACACGGCCTTCGCCGGAATCCGGCGGGCAGGCAGACCCGATTTCTTTTTTGATTTTTTCAGCACTGCCTTCGCCAACCAGAAGGTTGTGGTTACGGCGGATATAAGAAATAATGGCAGAATCCATTTTATCGCCGCCAACGCGTACAGAACGGGAATAAACAATGCCGCCCAAAGACAAAACAGCAACTTCCGTCGTGCCGCCGCCAATATCAACGACCATGCTGCCGGTCGGTTCGGTAACCGGGAGATTAGCACCAATCGCCGCAGCCATCGGCTCTTCAATCAGCCAAACCTTGCGGGCGCCCGCAGCTTCTGCAGATTCCTGAATAGCGCGCCTTTCCACGGCTGTTGAACCGGAAGGGACGCAAACAATTACCATTGGGGATGCGAATGTGCGGCGGTTATGAACCTTGCGGATGAAATATTTAATCATCTCTTCGGCAATTTCAAAATCAGCAATAACACCATCGCGCAGAGGGCGGATAGCGCTGATATTTCCGGGCGTACGGCCAAGCATTTGTTTAGCTTCATTGCCAACAGCCAAAACCTGTTTTTTGCCCTTGTATTCTTCAATTGCCACGACAGACGGTTCATTAAGGATAACGCCGCGGTCTTTAACATAAACCAAGGTATTTGCCGTTCCCAAATCCATCGCCATATCAGCTGATAGCCAGCCCATTAATTTTGATAACATAAAAAAAGTCCCCGTTAATTAAACATGTTTTTAACAATTTTTATAACGATATCTGCTTCCGTGCAAGTCTTATAATGTTTTTTTAACACAATTTATTAAAACATCCAAAATCTGAGATTGCCCGCCATAACAGCATGTTAGCTCAAAATCCGCCTGCAATTGCCGAGAAAACCAGGTTTTCTGGCGTTTTGCATATTGACGGCTCCGCAATTTTGCAGCAGTTACGGCATCTTCAAGCGAAAGTTTTCCCTTTTCCGCCGCAGCAAGTTCTTTAATGCCGATAATCTGCATCGCCGGACATCCGCTATCCAAATTTTTGGCAAGCATTTGCCGTGCTTCCATAAAAGCGCCGGCCTCGACCATCTTGTCAAAGCGTTCATCGCAGCGCAAATCAAGCTCTTCTTTCGGCGGCATGATTTTCACAACAAAAAAACGCGCCCTATCCAATTTTTGCACCATAGGCAGCTTATGCCATTCGCTTAAAGGCTTCTTTGTTTCCAGATAAACCTCGAAAGCCCGCCGGATTCTGCAAATATCCTGAGGCGGAATCCTTTCTGCCGATTTTTCATCAAAAGCCCGCAAAGCTTCATGCATAGCGGCCGGGCCCTCTTCTGCCAAACGCCGAGCAACAGCTTCCCGCACCCCATCAGATACAGCAGGAATTGGCGTTGTGCCATAAATCAAATTATTGATATAAAGCCCCGTTCCGCCAACAACGACCGGGAGTTTCCGGCGCAAACGGCAATCCTGAATTTGGGCAATTGCCAAATCCAGCCAATCAACAACATTGCCATTTTTTTCAGGCGGATAAATTTCATATAAATGGTGCGGCACTGCTTTTTTGGATTCAGCATCGGGGCAAGCTGATAAAATAGGGGCGCCCTGATAAATCTGGCAAGAATCCGCATTAATAACTTCGCCGTCAAAAGCGCGCGCAATATCCACGGCCAAAGCAGATTTTCCCGAAGCCGTCGGCCCGGCAACAACCACCACCAATGATGTCAGCAAATTTTCGGCAGCTTGCGGCAAGTCGCGTTCTCCACTAATTTTTCACACAGCTCTTCATAAGAGATTCCTGCATATTTACACTGCTCGGGAACCAATGACAAAGGTGTCATGCCCGGATGGGTGTTAATTTCAAGAAGCACGACCCCGTCATCGGGATTATAACGGAAATCGCAGCGGGAAACCGTGTTGCATCCCAGTTTATTATGCAGCTTAACGGCATAGCGTTTGCAGGTTTCCGAAGCATCTTCCGGAATTTCCGCCGGCAGTTCATGGAATGTTACGCCATCCGTATATTTGGCTTTATAATCATAAAATTCTTCTTTGGTCTTAAGCTCGGTAATAACGTAAGCCCTGCCGTCAAGAACCATACAGGTCAGTTCTTTTCCGGGGATAAATTTTTCAATTAAAACTTCTGTGTTTTCATCGTCATAAACAACATTTTTTAAATCTTCCTGCTGGCGGATAATATACACGCCCACGCTTGAACCGTCGCTGACCGGCTTAATGACATAAGGCATGGAAACGACCGTTCCTTTCTTCATAAATTCCGCCACAGTCATTTTCTCGCTTGCCGCGACCTTAATCCCCAAAAACTCACAAAGGATTTTCGTTAAAAACTTATTCATGCCGACCGCGGAAGCCAACAAGCCGGAATGGGTGTAAGGGACTTGCATCAAATCAAGAAGCCCCTGGATTGTTCCATCCTCTCCAAAATTTCCGTGCAAAGCGTTAAAAACGGCATCCGGCTGAAAACGCTCAATCGTATCGATAAAGTCGCGGACATTATTCAAATCATAGGGCAAAACGTCATATCCCCGCTGTTCCAAAGCTTTTGCCACGCCCTTTCCCGTAACAAGGCTCACTTCCCTTTCCGCAGAAAAACCGCCCATCATTACCAAAATTTTTTTTGACATTTTACTTTCCTTTGTTAAATTTCGTATTATTATAATGCCAAAAAATAAACAAAGAATAAAAAATATGAAAAAAAGACTTTCTTTTATTGCCGCGGCAATATGCCTATATGCCCCCGCGCTGCAGGCTTTCAGCCTCAACCATGAATTTAATGTATTTTTAGGCCCCTTTAATGCCAGCCGGACAGAATTTGAATACAGCCTTGGCGATAAGGATTATCAGGTAAACGCAAACGTAAAAACCTTCGGGCTGTTTGATTCTTTATACCCGTTTCATGCCCAATACGCCACAACCGGCAAAATCAAAAACAACCAGATGGAAACAACCAGTTACAAATATGAGTCAAAATCCCGTTTTACAAAACGCAGCAAAGAATTGGTTTATGACAATAACGGCAATCCGGTATACCGTTTAAGTTCCAAAAACGGCAAAGAAAAAAAAGTTGATATTGACCAAAAATTAAACAGCGGCGACACAACAGACCTGCAAACCGTTTTTGCAAAATTGGCCAAGCAATTCAATGAAGTGCGTTTTTGCAATTCACGCTTTGAGGTTTTCGATGGCAAGAGGCGTTTTGACGTCATTTTTGCAGACGAAGGGGAAGAGGAATTAAAAAGCAACGAATTGCAACCTTGGTCGGTCAAAGCTAAAAAATGTTCCATGTACATTGATAAATTAGGCAGCAACGGCGATGACTTGCTTTGGCAGTTGACTTCCGACAAACCGATATATTTCTGGATTGCGGAAGAACCGTCAGGAAAACGCCCTTTTATCGTTAAAGTCTATGTTGAAAACACGCCGCTTGGCGAATTAAACCTTTACACTACAAAAATTTCCGTTAAGGAGAATAATTAATGCAACGCAAATCCGAACTTTTATTGCCCGCCGGCTCTCTGCTCAAGATGAAAACAGCCGTTTTGTACGGTGCTGATGCCGTATATGCCGGCACACCGGACATGAGCCTCCGCACCCAGTCAAAAATATCTCTGGAAGACCTGCAGGAAGGAATAGATTTCATCCATAAAAACGGCAAAAAAATATATCTGACACTAAATTTGTTTATGCATAACCGAGATGTCGAAAAACTTCCCCAATTTACAAAGACGCTAAGGGAGCTCCACCCGGACGGGGTTTTGATTGCCGACCCCGGCGTCTTCCAATATCTGAAAGACAACGCACCGGAATTAAACCGTTTTGTTTCCACACAGGCAAACATATGCTCCGCCCAAGCCGTTAAATTTTGGCAGCAGCAAGGGGCGAAGCTCTGCGTTTTGGGAAGAGAAGTTACTTTTGAAGAAATGAAAGAAATTCGGGAACAATGCCCGGAAATCTTATTGGAATGTTTTATTCACGGCGCCATGTGCATGTCTTATTCCGGACGCTGCCTGATTTCAAATTATCTTGCCGACCGCAGCGCCAACCAAGGCAAATGCGCCCATTGCTGCCGCTGGCATTATAAGCTGCATCTGCGCCTCAAAGACGGAAGCATTAAAGAAATAGAAGTTAATGAACAAAACAAAGACGCTTTCGAATTTTTGTTGGAAGAAGAATTCCGCCCCGGAGAATATTATGAAATCATGGAAGATGAACACGGCGGATATCTGCTTAATTCAAAAGACATGTGCCTGCTTCCCAGATTAAAAGACATCTTAAGCATCGGGATGGATTCCCTCAAAATCGAAGGGCGCAACAAAACCGAATACTACGCAGGCACCGTCGCCCGCGCCTACCGCACGGCAATTGACGATTATTACGCCAACCCCAATGAATGGAATTATGAAAAATACATGGGCGATTTAAACACGCTCCAAAACAGGGGATATTGTTTAGGTTTCCATGACGGCAAACTCACCAACATCAGCCAGAATTATGAATATACCCGAACCTTGGGCGATTGGCTTTTTGCCGGTTCAATCATAAAATGGGAAGGCGATGAAGCTTTGTTTGAAATACGCAATTACATCAATTCCGGAGAATTTATCGATTTCCTGATTCCCGGCAGCCTAAATAACATCCGGTTGGTTTTCAAAGAATTCCAAGATGCCGCAACCGGAGAAATAACATCAAAAGTATCGGCCGGGCAAGGCAAAACAATCCGCATTCGCCCGCAGGACTGGGATTTGCCCATTGAACAAATCAAAAAGCTTTTGCCCCAATACAGCCTTGCACGCAAACCGGCAAATCTGAATGCAGGGCAAGATACAATGCTCGCCAGAAAGAAAAACGAATTCATAACGCTTTGCAGCAAATAATTACTGCAAAGCGTTACGGCGCAAAAAGTCCAAAATTGTTTTTTTGTTATACGTTTTGCCATTTGCCGTAATAAATTCGCCATCATTAAGAAAATCGTTCAAACGGCGGAGCATGCATTTATATTTGGAAATATCCGAAAAAAGATATCTGTCTTCAAGTTCAAATAACCTTGAAAAGAGCTGGAGCTTTTTCTCGCGGCTTTCCTCCACATCCAAATCTGCTTCAATTTCAGCAACAGCCAACACAGCCGTTTTCTGAATGAGGCGCTTGATTTTTTCAAAATTATCCAAATCTTTTTGACGAAGATACATCTGCTTTAAAATGCTTCCGATATCCAAAATATTTTTGCATTTCTCCGCAAAAGGCACATCCTCAGCCAAGGCGTATTCCAAAGCTTTTTCATAAAGGGACAGCCTTTCACCCTCATTCGGGCAATCATCTGCCAAAGACTGCAAAGATTTTCTTTTCTGACCCGAAGGCAATTGCTCAATTGCCGCCAGCTTAACCTTAAGCCACTCCTTAGGCGATTCGTTTTTCAAAAAAACATCCTGGATGTTATTATATGCCCAAGACATAACCGTTTGTGCAAGTTTGTCATCCGGATTATTTTGCCGGCGTCCGATATCAATTACTTTTTTATATGCTTCTACTTCTGCGTCAATACCCAAGCCAAGCGCTGCAATTTGAGAAGCATCCCTATAAGCCTGTAAAATATTTTCACGCATAATCCCCTCCTAATTTTTAGGGGTTTCACCCCCTGTGTGCAGGCAGTAATCATTATTATTAAGCTGATATTCGTCATGTATCGGGCAAGTTTCACATAAACAGCCCTTGTCTTTATGAATGCAGTTGCTTTTTTCAAAAGCGCAAAACATCCCTTCAAAATGGTCTGCTTCCTTTAAATCTTCCATCAGATGGACGAGATTGCCCGGCAAATTTTTTAACTTGCATTCCGTGGTATAAGACGGACAATACATACATTTGCATTTTCTTAAATTTTCCCTGGTTCTTGCAACTTGCATATTTTCCTCCTAAAAATAAATTAACCTGAACAAACTGGAAATATGCACTAATCAAAAAAAGCCAAGATATAAAAACGGCTATACCCGCTTAAAAACGCCGCTTTCAATTGGCGGCAGAAAAGAGCTTATCCGCCCGACAATAAAATTAACCCGATCAACGCGGGACAACGCCGGCCCCTTATGGCAGGCCAAAACCATCGCGTCTATTTTTTCTTCCTCACCGCGCATTAAAACTTCTACAGAGCCATTTGCCGCATTATGAACCCAACCGGAAATGCCGCCGATTTCTTGCGCCTTTTTAACCGCCCAATAACGGAACCCTATTCCCTGGACACGACCTTCAATACGGATATAAACTTCTTTTTCCATCAGTTTTTTAAAAAAGCCTCTATTGCTGAGAGTTCTTTCAAAATATCATCGCGCCGGCTTTGGGCTTCTTCATCCACGCCCCAATGCTCAGCCTGCCAAAGTTCTTCGACAAGTGCCGCATTATAAGCTTCTTTGGCGCTGATTTTTCCTTTGACCAGAGCGCAGGCCAACAAAACAGAACGCATAAGCAGCGCCGCGGCAAATAAGGCCGCAAGCTGCTTGTCATCCAGGCTTTCCATAAATTGGCGCAGTTTGTCTCCGGCCTTTTCATCTTGCCCGGGAACATCAAGGGAATGGGTAATCTTATACTCATTAGCCAAAGTCTGCCCAACCCATTTTAAAACAGGCGACCATAACAATTCCTGCCTTTTTGCCAAATCTGCATTTGTTCCCCAAAACAAAAGCAAATCCGTTGCTGAAAATTGAATCAGCTTATCAATAATTTCTTCTCTGTTTTGGGAAATTTGTTGAACAGATTCCTCTAATTTTTTCTGCATAATAACTCCTATTTAAAAGACCTTAAAAGATTCTTGGCATTGTTTTTTATATCTCCTGCCATGCCTTTAATTGCCTTAATATCGCTGTCTATCTGATTGCCGATATCCTGCTTTGTCTGCTGGACTTTGCTCGGTGCGGGAAATCTGCTTTTATAAGGCGTCCCTTCCAAAGCCGTATAACACGGACTGCTGTTTGCATCCAACAAAACCTGCCCGCCAAGATATGCCGGCCCTGCTGCCGCCACGCCCGCCAAAGTCTTCAAAGCGCTTGCATCATCCAATGAAATTTTGGGGTCTTGCAAAGTACCTTTAACTTTAATGAACGAAGACAAGGCCTGCGCAATATTAAAGTCTTTAATCTGCCCGGAATAAGGCTGAATAGAAAAGTTAATGACATCATCTTTCAAATTCAAATTTCCCGTACTGACCAGGCTCATTTCCTCAGCCTGGACGGCAATGCCTTTTGGAAAGTCAGCCAGGCCGTTTTTAATATCCGTACGGACAACCGCGCATTTCAAATGGACATCTGTATTTTTGCGGCTTGAAAAATTAATCATATTCAAAAGCTGCGAAATAAAATTGCCTTTTAAGAAGCTCAACGCACCCGTTTGAACAACGGATTCTTCTAAAATTCCGATAACCTGCCCATTCAAATTTTCAGCCAGCTGGCGATAAGTTTTGCCGCTGCCGGACAAATTCAAAACAATATCCGTCTTTCCGCCGCTCAAAATTCCAAAGCTTTTATTGTTTTGAGGCGTAAATTCCTTATGCAGCTTCTGCAGGAGAAGATTTTCGCTTGAAGCTTGCAGGCGCATGCTTTGCTTTGCGGCATCCACCTGTGCGACAACATTTATTTTCCCACCGCCAAAGGATAATGTCAGCGGGTCGATATTCAAAATGCCGTTGTTAAGATTTGCTTTTAAGCCGACATTCTCCGCCGTCATCCCGGCATCAACAACCAACTTGCCGATATTGACATTCGCCTGGGCATTTACCGTCTGAAGCGCCGAATAAGGTATAAGGCCTGCCGGAACCAGTTCTGTTGCCTGCGCCGTATTTATTAAAGAAATACGACTTATTGCAAAATTGCTGTTGGAGCTAAAATTTTGCAAATTAATCAAATCGCTTTTAAGATTCACCATAACATTGGGAACTTTCCCCGAAATATCTGCGCGAATATTTCCGGTAATCAGGTTATTGACAATATTCAGCTGCTTAATTGCCGCAGAAATCTGTTGCAGATTCCCTTCCAACAAAGCATTCAACGTTGTTTCGGGGGCATTCATATTTCCCGCGGGATTGTAAATATTGCTGTTAAAAGCAAATTGCAAATTGTTAAAAATATCTGTCAGGCTGCCGTCTAAATTAATATCAATGCCATAAGCCGAAGCATCCAGAGAAACCGGATAAGCCCCTTTTTCAACAAGAAGCTGCTGTAAAGAGCCCAAAACAGCCTTGCCTTTTACCTTTTGCCCGTCGATATCCACGTTAAAAGAAAGATTGATTTGTTCATCTGCGGATGGCGCCGAAATGGCAACGGAATTAATATCAATTACATTTTTAGCCCCGCTTTTAAGATTGCTGATTTCCAGCATGCCGCTATTTATTTCAAAATTTCTCGCAGCAAAACCTAGAAGCAAACCCGCCGCAGGATTCGCGGCAGACACCTGCATATTTTCCATTGCAGGAGGAAGCTCGGCAGGAAGAGGCTCAACCTTTACCTTTTCATTTTTTGAAAAATCCCAATTGTTTTTGCCGTCGACCGAAGTTTCCAGATAAATTTTCGGAGAAGTCAAAATCATTTTATCCAAAACAATATTTTTCTTCAAAAGCGGCAAAACGGCCAATTTCAATTCCAGCTTTTGCAACGTAACCATCTGAGGCTGTGAAGCCCAAGGGGCATTTTGCAATTCGACATCTTCCACAATAAGGGTCGGCACCAATGAAATACCTATGCTGGCATCGCCTTTAATCTCAAGTTTACGCCCGATTTGCTTTTCAACCAATTCAGAAACATAAGATTTATATTGGTTCAAATCAAAATTATGCAAAAAATAAGCTCCTGAACCAATAACTACAACAAAAAGGCCTAAAACAACGACGCCTGTAATCTTCCAAAACTTAGCCATTAATTTCGCTCCTTAAAAGATAAACCCGTATTTTCAAGATCCTGTCGAAAGGTTTCCGGCAAACCGGCTTTAATAATCAATGCCTTATTATATAATCCCGGAATTTCAATTTTATAAGCGTGCAAATGCAAAATATCCTTAATATTGGCAAATTTTTGCCGCTGCCCGCTGAAATATTTATTATCGCCGGCAATCGGACAGCCAATATGCGCCAAATGCGCACGGATTTGATGTGTCCGCCCGGTCAAGGGCGAAGCGGCAACCAAAGCAAACTTATCGCTCAGGCTGTCCAAAACCTGATATTGCGTAACAGCCGGCTTTCCGGATTCTGAAACAACCATTTTTTCGCCCAACTTTTCCAAAGGCGCCTTAATTTCGCCGCTTTCTTTTTTCGGGCAGCCAACAACCAAAGCAAGATATGTTTTCGAAAGATTATGCATTCGAAAAGCTTTGGTTAAAAAATCCGCCGTTTTCCGGTTTCTTGCCAAGACCAACACGCCGCTGGTATCCTTATCTATGCGGTGAACCAAACGGGGCTTTTCTTCTTTGTCAAAAGCCAAAGCCTCCAGCATGCCGTCAACATGGCGCAGCGTATTTGTACCGCCCTGCACCGCCAGGCCGGACGGTTTGTTAATCGCAATCAGGTTATCATCTTTATAAATAACCAAAGAACGCATAAATTCGACATCTGCCGGACGCATTTGTTTTTTATCCGCCGGCGCTCTTTTTTCATTGTCTAATGGAGGGATTCTCAACTCCTGCCCAACGGAAAGCTTGGAAGAAGCTTCCGCTTTTTTGCCATCCAGCTTTATTTGTTTTGTTCGCAGGAGTTTCTGCAGCCGTCCCAGGCTTAAACCCGGATATTCGCGGATAAACCACCTGTTCAGGCGCATTCCGTCATCTTTTTCAGTAATTTTAATTAATTGGACACCGCTCATTTTTTCCCCGTTTTTATTTGGAAGCAGTTTATTTTATATAAAGCTAAAAAACAAGATGCAAAATAAAATAAGCGTCTGCATTAAAGGCGAGATTATGCTTTTTAGAAAAAGCTCCTAGTTTAATAAGGGAAAAATTAAACCAAATGCTTTATATCTGCAAAGGCATAATCTCACAGGACAATGCAATCATTAAGATATATTAGAAATATATCATAACTCAAAATTATCTATTTTCAAGATATTTTTTTAATAAGATAAACGCATTAAGATAAATGCAAAAAAGGCGTTGTAAAACAACGCCTTTTCAACCATAAAAGATTTCTAAACTACTTTGCAGTTTCCAAATCTTCGCCAGTTTCCTGATTTACACGCTTTGCAGAAAGCTTGATTTTGCCTCTGTTATCTGTTCCAAGGCATTTAACCCACATTGTGTCGCCTTCTTTATAGAATTCAGAAACAGTTGCGATTCTTTCATTCTTAATTTCAGAAATATGAACCAAACCTTCCGTTGTGCCAAGGAAGCGTACAAAAGCGCCAAAATCCATAATTTTTGTAACAACGCCTTTGTAAATCTTGCCCTCTTCAGGAACGGCAACAATACCCAAAATCCATTCCAAGCAAGCATCGCCTTGTTCTTTTTTCATAGATGCGATACGGACGATTCCATCATCTGTAATATCGACCTTGCACCCTGTTTTTTCAACAATTTCACGAATAACCTTGCCGCCTGTTCCGATAACCTCGCGAATTTTATCAACGGGGATCTTAATGGCAACGATTCTCGGAGCTCTGTCAGAAACATGGGGGCGGGGTTCGCTAATGGCTTTTGCCATTTCGCCCAGAATATGCTGGCGCCCTTCATGCGCCTGAGCCAAAGCTGTTTGCATAATTTCTTTGGTGATGGAAGTAATTTTAATATCCATCTGCAAAGCGGTAACGCCGTCTTTTGTACCGGCAACTTTAAAGTCCATATCCCCGAGGTGGTCTTCATCACCCAAGATATCCGTCAAAACGGCAACGCGGCCATCATCTTCTTTAATCAAGCCCATTGCAATGCCGGCAACCGGTTTTGCCATTGGCACGCCGGCAGACATCAAAGACATTGTCGAACCGCAAACCGTTGCCATTGAAGAAGAACCGTTAGATTCCATAATTTCAGAAACGACACGAATTGTATAAGGGAAAGAATCCTTATCTTTAGGCAACATTGGATGGATTGCGCGCCAAGCCAATTTACCATGGCCGATTTCACGACGTCCGGGGCTGCCGATTCTTCCGCATTCGCCAACAGAAAACGGCGGGAAGTTATAGTTCAGCATAAAGTCTTCTTTATAGGTTTCCATTAAACCGTCAACCATTTGGGCATCTTCGCCGGTACCAAGCGTTGTAACAACCAAAGCCTGCGTTTCGCCGCGGGTAAACAAAGCAGAACCATGCGCTGTCGGAATAACGTCAACTTCGCACTGGATAGGACGGACCGTCTTGGTATCGCGCCCGTCAATTCTGCGCCCTGTATTTAAAACCTTGTCTCTCATTACCCGAGCCATAAGATTCTCTAAAACATCCTGAATATAACGCACTTCCAGTTCATTTTCGGCGTCAATTGTCGCCTTGGCGGCTTCATTAATCTGCCCGACCGCCGTACCTCTCTTTAACTTGTCGGTAATGCTGAAAGCTTCTTCATATTGCGGGCGGAATTCTTTTTCAATCCTGTTGTATAAATCATAATATTCCTGAGGATATTCAGGAGCAGCCCAGGGTTCCTTTCCGGCTTCTGCTTTTAATTCCTCAATCATTTTAATAACCGGCTGGAAGCTTTCAAAACCAAACATAACCGCACCGAGCATGGTTTCTTCAGAAAGTTCCTGCGCTTCGGATTCAACCATCAAAACGCCTTCTTTCGTACCGGCAACGGCTAATTCCAGCAAGGAATCTTTCTGCTGTTCAAAAGTCGGATTCAAAATATACTGTCCATCCTTATAACCAATTTTTGCCGCAGCAATAGGCCCTAAGAAAGGAATGCCCGAAACAGCCAAAGCAGCCGAAGCGGCAATCATTGCAACAACATCAGAATCTGTTTGTTGGTCATGACCCAAAACCGTGCAGATGATTTGGACTTCATTTTTAAATGTTTCCGGAAACAACGGGCGGATTGGACGGTCAATCAAGCGGGAAATAAGAACTTCGCGTTCGCTGGGTTTTCCTTCTCTCTTCATAAAGCCGCCGGGAACTTTACCCGTTGCATAATATTTTTCTTGATAATTAACTGTCAAAGGAAAGAAATCCTGATCAGCCTTTACCTCTTTTGCCGCAACAACAGTAGCAATAACTTCCGTTTCTCCATAAGTTGCAATAACAGCGCCTGTGGCTTGTCTTGCTATCTTGCCTGTTTCCAGAACTAATTTACGTCCGCCCCATTCCATCTCTTTGCGGCATACATTAAAATTGATCATATTTCTCTACCTTTCTCTCTATACAATCATCTACCTGCCCCATGCAGGATTTTATTTAAAACAGAAGCGGAGCTTTGCACCCCGCAACTGTTTAATTTGAAGAATAAGCTTTAAGCAGGAAAATGGAACTAATCCCATATACCTCTCAAAACCCTTACAAAAATCGGTTTTAGGCTGATAGATAGAGTAATTTCCAGAAAACGAAAAAATTCTAGCGTACAAAGAAGTACGTGAATTTTTTCGTATTTCGTAAAATTGCTCCAGATACTGCATAAAACCGATTTTTCCTATTTACGCAAATCCAATTTCTTAATAATGTCCTGATATCTGCTTTCGCTCTTGCCTTTCAGATAGTCCAAAAGGTGGCGGCGTTTGCTGACCATTTTCATTAAGCCGAGACGGGAATGTTTGTCTTTGGCATGAGTATTAAAATGTTGAATCAGGTTATTAATTCTGACAGTCCAGATAGCAATCTGAACTTCCGGAGAACCGGTGTCATTTGGATTAATAGCATAGGTTTTAATTATTTCTTGTTTTTTTTCATTTGTAATCGACATCAATATTTCCTTAAATTACAGGTTAAAAACACGAAGCGGCGCTATTTTTCTTTCCCCCGCTTCCACAATTGCCACAAGCTTCCCTTCGCAAACAGCGGCAGCCTTTTGCCCCTTCAGCTTTTGAGCCTCAGGCATCGAAGGCGGCAATCCCTGGCCATTGGCAAGCTTTGCAGCTTCTTCCGGCGTTACGGCAAGCACCGCGATGTCGCGCAGTGCCGTCATGACCGGCAGCAATGCATTAAAATGCTCTTCACTATGCACCATATTTTTTATTTTTTCCAGCAAAATCGCATCATCTAAGCTAAATTTTCCGCATTTTGTCCGTCTCAATGCCGTCAAATAACCCAATGTGCCGAGTCTTTTTGCAATATCCTTGCCCAAAGTGCGGACATATGTCCCTTTCGAACACCGCACTTTAAATTTTGCCTGCCGATTCGCCATTTCCTCCACAAACTGCAAATCATAAATTTCAATTTCCCTTTCCGGCATAGAAACTTCTTCGCCTTTGCGCGCAAGGTTATAAGCGCGTTCGCCATTAATTTTTATGGCAGAATAAGCCGGCGGCGTTTGCTTGATTTTGCCGATAAATTCCGGAAGGGCTGCCAGGATTTCGCTTCTGTTTGGAATTTTTTCACATTCGTTGACAACTTCGCCATCACAATCATCCGTATTGGTCTCTTGCCCCCAGCGAATAATAAACTCATATTCTTTTTCGCCGTCTGTTATAAAAGGGATAAGTTTTGTCGCCTCGCCAAAAGCAATGGGCAAAACGCCTGTTGCAAAAGGGTCTAATGTTCCGGTATGCCCGTTTTTTTGAGCATTAAACCAATATCTTGTCTTATTGACAACATCTGTCGAGCCCATATCCCGGGGCTTATCAACAACCAGCCAGCCATTAACGGCATTGCCTTTTTTACGTCTTGCCATAATAAACTCCTTTTATTTTGCTTTTAGCTGAAACCCAAAGCTTTGTCAAACGCTCTTTATACGCAAAAGAGCCGAGATTTCTCCCGGCTCTTGAATCAAAGTCTAAGCAGTTTTTTCCAAAAAGGCTTGGTATTTTTTCGCTGTTCTTTTTCTTGCTTCCTCCTTTTGCGCTCCAGATAGGCGGCAATAGTCCCCTGGGCATAGCGCGAAGAACATGCCAGACAGCAAATTTCGTGAAGTTCTTCTCCTTCAGCAACAACTTCCGGCGGTTCATTCAAAGAAAGCTTCAGCATTTTGGCTCCCGCCTCATCGAAAACGACAGCCGCATCAAAGAAACGGCCGGCATCCGCTCCGTCATAGACAAGCTTGTAGCCTTGTGCGCCATCATCCCAAAAGAATATTCTGGAACGCCGGTTTTTCTGCCATTTGCATTGCTTGCCCCTTTGCTGAAAAACGGGAAACCTATAACATCCGTCCGCACATAACCCAAGAGGAAGCGTTTCATCGCAAAGAGGCATGATAAGCTCCTGATAAAGAAGCTTCTTCACAACAACCTCCTGGCCCAAAAAGCACAGATAAGAGAAAACATATTCCCTGCCGTTAAAATGCACATAATAGAAACTTTTCCGGCCATCTGCATCAAGGCTTTTTGTCGCATATTCTTTTCCCAGGCAGGTTGACTGGCCGTCGGCAAAAGAATAAAGATAGCACAAACCGCCGCGGCAATAAGTGCAGCTTCCGCTATAAACATTTCCGAGTTCTCCGTTAACAAGGGGAAAAAACTTTTTCTGTTCCGGCATGAAAAATTGGAACTGCGTTCCCGAATTCTCCAAAACAAAGCAGCCGGAACCGCAATATTTACAGGAAAAATTCATACCTGCCCGAAAAGCATGCGTCGCATCATCGCCCCAAAAACGGATATAGGCAACATTGCCATAGATCCAAAAGAAAGCGCCATCCATATGGTAAAACCATGAAAAGGCCTTTTTGCCCTTTACATTTTTTGGCCCCTCATGAAGAAGTTTCTTTTTAGTATCATAAGCAAAAAGCTGCGCTTCTTTTTTCGATTCGCCAATAGCAAATGTAAATTTGGACCGGACAGCCACAGGCAAAAAAACTGTTGGATAATCATTACCTGCCTCATAGTACGCACCGGAAAACTTTTTTACAGTACCGGCGGCAGAATCAAAAAGGCTTACATGGTAAGTTTTATAAACTTTGAAATCTTCCATAAAAATACAAGTTAAGTTAATAATAGATTTTGAGGGAAATGATTAACACTTTTAATAAAAAAAGCAATAAAAAAAGAGGGCTTAACGCCCTCCTTCAAAGAGACAAGCCCAAAAGGACTTTTTTTGAACAACTGCTTTATCAAAATAAAGCTCCGCTCTTGCAAAACTCTTTGCTTCCGAAAAAGGATAAACAACATCTCCGAGCTTAAAATAACACTTCGCAATTGAAAAAGGGGGCAAGTGTCCTGTCGCCTGTTCAATTCGTTTGTTACCTTCAATTCGATATAACGTTGCAATCCTGTTCAGCTCCCTTGGTTCATACCATGCAGCAACTTTATAGTTCTGCAAGATCAAAAGCGCATTTGAAAAGCACGCAATAATGTTTTCATAAGGCTGCTTTCGCCAAGAACTCTTTTTGTCATCCCAGAAAAAAGTCATTTTTTCAGAGGAAACAAGGCAAGGAGAGAAAAATCTTTCTTCGCAGTTTTTTCCATACTCATAAAGAACATAATCATGATCCGGATTATAAAGATCAGAATCATAATAAATGTCATAGTTGCCGTCTTTTCGTAAAGTAAACAGAAAATTTCCATCTTCCTTAAAAGCACAACAACTTTTTTGTTGAAGCCCGCCTTTTGAAAGAAAAGACAGAACAATCTCTTCATCATCCTTTTTATAAAAGAAACGCTTCGGTTCTACGTTGAATATTGTAAAACGGCTGGGTCTCATATTTTCGCCAAGAAAAATGATTGATCCCGACACATACAGATAATATCCATCGTTAAAATGAAGAAGCCAATTCTTTATTTGCGGAGGATTTTGTATAACTTCTCCTTGCTCAGAAAGATAATAAAGCGTTATCTCATCATTTCTGAGAACAACCGATTTATCATCATATCTTATCGCCGCAGAACCAAAGGCAACCTTGGTAAATATGTGCAAACAGCTATCCCAAACAAATAGCATATAGCCATCAGGATGTTCTGCTTTTTGTAAAACAAAACTTTTCATAATTATGAAATTAACGGTTAATAAAATAAGATTAAATTACGGATGTTTTAACATAATTAAAAATTATGTCAAGAATACACCGCGAAGCAAACAAAAACGGAACAAGCTGGCGCTTATCCCGTTTTTTTGTTTAAGCAACATCCGGCAAACTACAGCTTGGCTGCAATTTCCTCAATTTCATAACATTCGATGAAATCGCCTTTTTGGATATCATTATAGTTCTCAAAAGATATGCCGCACTCATAGCCTTCCTTGACTTCCTTGACATCATCTTTGAAGCGCTTAAGCTGCCCGATAGAACCATCATGGATAACAACGTTATCGCGAAGCAAACGGATTTTTGCACCGCGTTTAACCAAGCCTTCGGTAATCATGCAGCCGCCGACTTTGCCGACACCGGTAATATTATAAACTTCACGAATTTCAGCATAGCCAAGCAGTTTTTCTTTAAGCTCGGGAGAAAGCATGCCTTCAAGCCCTTTCTTAACATCATTCAAAACATCATAAATGATTGAATAATATTTAATCTCAACGCTGTCGCGGCGCGCCATATCGCGAGCCTGCGGATTTGCACGGACATTAAACCCGATAATGAAAGCATTAGAAGCTTTTGCCAAAGAAATATCAGATTCTGAAATCGGGCCGACCGCAGAATGCAATATTTGAACGCTGACCTCGTCATTGGAGAGCTTTTTAATTGTTCCCTCAATCGCTTCAATAGACCCTTGAACATCCGCTTTGATAATAACCGGCAGATGTTTAACTTCACCGGACTTAATCTTATCAAGCATTTGTTCCATCGCCGATTTTGCAGACTTGACAATTTTTGCCTCACGTTCTTTGCGAATACGGTAGCTTGTTACTTCTTTTGCTTTATTCTCGTCAGCCACAACGACAAAATTATCGCCGGCTGCCGGAGTACCCTGCAAGCCAAGGACTTCAACAGGCATAGCCGGAGCGGCTTCTTGAACCTTTTTACCCTGTTCGTTAAACATTGCGCGGACATGTCCCCATTCTTTTCCGGCAATCAAAATATCGCCAACCCGCATTGTTCCTTTTTGAACAAGAACTGTTGCAACGGAACCTCTGCCTTTTTCCATCTTGGCTTCCACAACCGTACCTTCTGCCAAACGGTTTGGATTCGCTTTCAGATCCAAAATTTCGGCTTGCAGCAAAATAGCCTCGACCAGCTTGTCAATATTAATGCGTTTCTTGGCAGAAACTTCCGCACATAAAGATTCGCCGCCCATTTCTTCCACCGCGATTCCATGCTGGAGCAATTCCGTTTTAACCCGCATCGGATCAGCCCCCGGGAGGTCGATTTTATTAATCGCAACAACAATCGGCACCTCTGCGGCCTGGGCATGGCGAATAGCCTCGACAGTCTGAGGCATAATGCCGTCATTTGCCGCCACAACCAAAACAACAATATCGGTTACTTTGGCACCACGGGCGCGCATTTCAGAAAAAGCCTCGTGTCCCGGCGTATCAATAAAGGTAATTTTATCGCCTGTCGCAACCGTAATCTGGTACGCACCGATATGTTGGGTAATGCCGCCGGCTTCTTTTGCCACAACATTTGTCTCACGCAGCGCATCCAGCAAAGATGTCTTACCGTGGTCAACGTGTCCCATAACCGTAACAACCGGCGCTCTGGGCTGCAAATCTTCCGCATGGTCTTCCGCGCCGCCAATTCCCTGTTCCACGTCGCTTTCAGCCACGCGCTTGTAATTATGGCCAAACTCTTCAACAATAATTTGAGCCGTATCGGCATCTATCGGCTGGTTAATCGTTGCCATGACGCCTAAAGACATGAGTTTTTTGATAACATCCGCAGATTTTTCAGCCATACGGTTTGCCAGTTCCTGAACGGTAATAATTTCAGGGATGACAACGTCTCGGATAATTTTTTCTTGCGGCGCAGCCGGAGATGCCTGAACTTTAGGCTGTTTTTTCTTAAATTTGCGGCGCGGAGCAAAACCATAATCATCGTCATCATCGCTGCTGCCAATCATATTAAGGTTGATTTTTCCGCCGCGGCGCTGCGGTTCAAAACTGCGTTTTGTAATTTTCTTATTATCGTAAGCATCACCGCGCGCTGCTGATTTATCAGAAACGGAGGCTTTTTTGTGTGAAGGATAATCTTCATCCTCATCATCTTCGTCATAATCTTTAGGCTTGCGTTCTTTAACTTTTGCAAAAGGCTTCGGTGCCTCTTCCGGCTGTGGGGCAGGTTCGGGCTGCTTTGCGCTTTTTGCTTTTTCTTCTGCTTCTTTTTGCCTTTTTTGTTCTTCTTCCTGCTCGCGGATTTTTTGAGCTTCTTCCAATTCTTTTTGCTGTTTGCGCAACAGGGCTTTTTGTTCTTCCTCCTGTTTGCGCTTGTTTTCAAATTCTTTTGCTTCTGCAATCAAACGCAATTTTGCGGCAGTTTCCTCATCTATTTTTACTTTTTCTTCAACCTTGGCCGCTGGGGAAATAATTCTTTTTTTGCGCACTTCCACCTGAACAACCTTCTTGCCCTCGCCGCCGGCTTTTCTTTCGCCGAGCGATTTAAGTGTAAGGGTCGGCTTTCCTGATAAAGTTAATTTCCCTTTCGCTGTCTCATCTGTCATTCTAATATCTTCTCCGTTATTCACACTTCATTATGAATTTAAAAAATTCTCATATCTGGTTAATTCCGCATCAACTGCTTTTGACATTTCGCTTTTAAGAAAAGCGGCATGCACGGTGTTTACTCTATCTAATTCTTTATCCAGCTCCTCAGTTGTAAAACAGGCAAAAATCTTCAAACCATTCGCCATTGCCAAAATCTTTTGATGTCCGTCTGCTCCGGCATCGCCGGCTTCCAAAATAAAAGCAACCTGCCCTTTTTTGATTTTATCCGCCGTTTTTTCAAAACCGCAGACAAAGACGCCAGCTTTTCTGGCTAAGGAAACGGCTGAAAGGGCTTTCTTTTTTAATAATTCTTGAGTTACCGCCAACAGGCTTTCATCCGTTTTTAGCTTTTTCTTAGCTATTTTTGAAAAAAGATTTTTTTGAATAGATTTTTCCAAAATGCTTTTAGAATTTTTAACCCAGATTCCTTTTCCCGGAAGTTTTTTCTTAAAATCCGGCACGACAACATTATCGGGCGTAACCGTAAAGCGGAGCATTTCGGCTTTTGGCAAAAGCTCTCCCGTTACAATACATTTTCTAACAACATCATCTTTTTTCAAGTCTTTATCCTTATGTCGGAGGGAAGCCTGAGCTTCCCTCCCGATTGCTTATTCGGCAAACCAGTGGGCGCGTGCAGCCATAATCACTTTGTTGGCTTCCATTTCCGTCAGGCTGTTTTCGCCAAGAATTTCCAACAATTCGTCAGCGGCCAAATCAGCCAAATCATCACGGGTTTTAATACCGCCGTTTGCAAGCTTCAACAGCATATCCTGGTCTAAGCCTTCGATTTCCTGCAAGCTTTCATCGATGCCTAAAGATTTGCTTTGTTTTTCAAATTCGGCATTGCGTTTTGCAACATATTCTTTGGCACGAGACTGCAGCTCTGCCGCAACATCTTCGTCAAAGCCTTCGATTTCAGCAAGCTCGGACAAATCAACCATTGCTATTTCATCAACCGTCGAGAAACCTTCGGCAATGAGCAGATGGGCAATCATTTCATCCACATCCAAAGCTTCCATAAAGCGCTGGGAGCGGACTTTGTTTTCGTTAGAACGGCGTTCCTGTTCCTGTTCTTCGGTCAAAACATCAATATCGCAGCCCAAAAGCTGAGAAGCCAATTTTACATTTTGCCCGCGGCGGCCGATGGCAATTGAAAACTGCTCTTGAGGAACAACAACCTCGATACGGTTGTTTTCTTCATCCAAAACAACTTTGGAAACTTCTGCAGGCGCCAATGCGCTGACAATCAATTGTGCTTTGTCTTCAGAATAAGGGATAATATCAATTTTTTCGCCCTGAAGCTCATTAACCACCGCCTGGACGCGAATGCCGCGCAAACCGACACAAGCGCCGACAGCGTCAATCGTCATATCCTCAGCCTTAACGGTCATCTTGGCTTTAGAACCGGGATCGCGGGCGACATTAACAATTTTAACAATCCCGTCATAAATTTCAGGAACTTCCGAAGCAAACAATTTTGCCAAGAATTCCGGACAAGTACGGGATAAAAAGATTTGCGGCCCTCTGTTTTCTTTGCGGACATCCAAAACATAAGCCCGGATTCTGTCGCCGTTTTTAAACTTTTCTCTGGGAATAATTTCATCGCGGCGCAAAACAGCTTCCGTCTTGCCAATATCCAAAACAACATTGCCAAACTCGATTCTTTTGACGGTGCCGTTAATAATTGTGCCGATTTTTTCTTTATATTCTTCGTATTGCTTATTCCTTTCGGCGTCACGCACTTTCTGCACAATAACCTGTTTCGCCGTCTGGGCGGCAATACGCCCAAAATCAATCGGGGGCAAAGCATCAATAAGAAATTCGCCAACTTTTATATTTTTATCATAAGCTTTTGCATCTTCCAAAGTCAGCTGTGCGGCTTCATTCTCGATTTCCTCGGCGGAGGCAACAACTTCGCGGTAGCGGGAAAGGGCAATGGCACCGGTCTTGCGGTCAATATGCGCTCTAATATCATGTTCAAAACCATAGCGGGAACGCCCTGCTTTCTGAATGGCAATTTCCATCGCTTCAAAAACATCTTCCCGGTCAATATTCTTTTCTCTGGCTACGGTATCTGCAACCAAAACGATTTCAGGTCTGGGCATATTTTCAATATTTTGCATTTTATCCTCTGATTGTAATTATAATTCAAATTCTTCTGCTTCAGGTGCATTTTGCAGCATATCGTCTGTCAACAACAATTTGGCCTTGCTGATATCCTCAAAAGGAATAACATATTCTGCACCATCCATTTCAAAAATAATATTCCGGTTATCATCCACGCGGGAAATAACCCCTTTAAATCTTTTGCGGTTTTCAACCGGGACAGATGTTTCAATTTTAGCATCCCAGCCGGCAAAACGCTCAAAATGCGCCGGCTTTGTCAAAGGCCTGTCCAGCCCCGGAGAACTCACTTCCAATGTGTATTGGTCTTTTATCGGATCTTTTTCATCCAAAATTTCAGAAACAGCCCTGCTGACTTTTGCGCAATCATCAACCACGATGTCGCTTCCGTCTTTGCGGTCAATCATAATCTGCAAGGTCGGATTCTTTGCGCCGATTGTCAAAAGCCGAACCAGTTCAAAGCCTTTTTCTTCCACCACCGGTTCCAATAAATCCCACAAAGGGTGTTTCATTTGCATTCTTCGATTCCTTTTACAAAAAAGGCGGGGCTTTTCAGTCCCACCTTCAAACGATTCTATGAAAGTATGTCAATTTATATACCACAAAAATTTTAAAAAGCCAGCATTTTTTCAAATTACCCTGCGCGCTTTTGGCTTTTCAAAAAATCGTTAATCGCGTCAATAACGCGCCCGACGGTAATATCAACCTGCTCTTCTTTAGTTTCGACGACAATATCGGCTTCGGAATAATAAGGATATTCGTCAGCGATATATTTTTCCAGCTTTTCTTTTAAGCCGCTGTCATTGCCCCTCAAAAAAGGACGGTGTTTGCGGCCGGCGGTGCGGTTGTATAAAACATCGACATCCGCCTTCAGCCAGATTGTGATAGCATTTTTTTTGGCATGCTGACGGGTTTCTTCCGCCACAAAAGAACCGCCGCCGGAAGCCAAAACGCAGGCGCTTCCTTCCAACAGGCGTTTCATAACCCTTTTTTCGCCGGCGCGGTATTCTTCAGGGCCAAAACACTTCAACACGTCAATCAAAGACAACCCCGCCGCTTTTTCAATCTCCTGGTCGCCGTCCACAAAAGGAAGGTTAAGCTTTTTAGCCAGGCGTTTGCCAACGCTTGTTTTGCCGCTTCCCATCAAACCGACCAATAAAATTATTTTATTTGTATCAATCATCTTTTTTTAATTTTTCTTTCATCTAAACGATGTTATATTGGCTTAAATTTAATTTTGAAAGGGATTATAAACCATGCGTCAGAAAAAATCAAAAACAATCTTTTATCTTCTCGGATTAATTCTTATTGCCGCTTTTGGATACATCATCTTCTTCGAAGTCCCCGTCCATGTGGAGCAGGTTGAAGAAGCCCTCCCCAACCCCTTGGCAAAATAATGGGCATCAACCGACTTTGGGTTCCAAACTTTTTAGCAGCCTTGGTTGCTGAAAAAGGAGCCTCTGAAAACACTGTAAAATCTTATGAAAAAGATTTAGAACAGTTCATAAGCTATTGTGCCGGAAAAAAAATAAATAACATCACAAGGGAACATCTTGTTTCTTACATCCAATTCCTAAGCCGGGAAGAAAATTATGCCGCGCGGAGCGTTGCACGCAAAATATCAACATTGCGGGATTTTTTCAAATTTTTATATTCCGAAAAAGAAATAGACAGCAATCCGGCAGCCCACCTGCAATCGCCAAAACAAAGCAAACCCCTGCCCAAATTTTTAAGCCGGGAAGAAATTGGGCTTTTAATCAGCGAAGCGCAAAAAAAGAAAAATCCGCGCATAAGCATTATGTTGGAACTCTGTTACGCTTGCGGGCTCCGCGTTTCCGAATTGGTATCTCTGCCGCTGAATTCCGTTAACTTCAATAAACAGCAGATATTTGTCAAAGGCAAAGGCAGCAAAGAACGCATTGTCCCCGTCGCCCACAAGACAATCAGCCGGCTTTTGCAATACATCAATGAAGAGCGCCCGGAACAAATACCCAACAACAGAAACTCCATCTGGCTTTGGCCTTCTGCCCATGCGCAAGGCGGGCATATCACCGCAAACACCTTTTTTAAAGAGCTTAAAAATCTGGCGGCAGCTTGCGGAATTTACCCTGAAAAAATATCTCCGCACGTTCTGCGGCACTCTTTTGCCACACATTTGCTAAACAATGATGCAGACCTCCGCTCCGTGCAAAAAATGCTCGGGCATGAAGATATTTCCACAACAGAAATCTACACCCATATTTTATCTGAAAAACTTATAAAAACCGTACAGGAAAAACATCCGCTTGCCCGTTTAAAAAAGTAAAAGCCGGACGTTTCACAACGGCCGGCTTTCCATATTAGAGAAATTCGAAAGGTTCTGTTCAGGCTTCCAGCTTTTTAGCGTAACCTTCGCAGAAAGCGTCTATGAGCTCGGCAACCGTTGTCTTTGGCGTAAACCAGCTAAACGGGTGCGGGAAGGAAACGCCCAGCTCATCCTCCATCCAGAAGACGGGAAGATCCCAGTCATCTTTCTGCCAGGAAAAATCTTCAGCTTCCGGCAGGCATTCCTGAACCTTGCGATAAGGCAGATCGTCATCCACAGGTTTGTCGATGATGCGCGCATAAACGCAGGCGGCCTTGAGGCGGAACTCTTCGATGACATCCTCTTTGCTCTTTTCCGGGGCGCGGAAGATTTTCGCACGGATTGCCGAAATCCTCTCGCTTCCTCTTATTGAGAAGAATTCAGCGATATCACCCAGGGTAACATTTTCGCCGAGATACTTCATCGGAGTGGCGGAATTGGCCAGAAGCGTCTTGCCGGTTTTTTCCTGAAGCTCGCGTACGGCGGCAATAAGCGCGGCGCGGCTGAAGTCTTCAGGTTTGCCTATTGTTTGGTCTGCGATATTTTTCAGACAGAGGTGTGTCTTCGGCGTACTCAACTCTTCAGCCAAAAACTTAAGAACTTCCATTTTTTTCATAAAAAAGAAATTTAAAATAGTTTAACAATGATTTTTATTGAAAATCAGAATATCATATTTTTTCCAAAAAGCAAGCTTTTTTGTCAAAAAAATTAAATCAGTCTGGAGAGCGCCAAATACTGCTGCGGAGAAAGGTTTTCCGCACGCAAAGTCGTTTCAATTCCCAAAGATAAACATTTTTCTTCCAAAGCGGGAATTTGTTTCAAACTCTGGCGTATCATTTTCCGCCTGTTGCCAAAAGCAAGGCTTGTCAATGCCTCCACTTTTTTTATTTCATCTTTTGACAAAGGCGTTTTTCCCGGCAAAAACAGCAAAACGCTGGACCATATTTTCGGTGCCGGAACAAAGCAATTCGGATTTAAGTCTATCAATTTTACAATATCGCATTGAAGCTGCGCCAAAACAGAAAGGCGCCCGTAAGCCTTGCATCCGGGTTCTGCCATAATGCGCTCGGCAACCTCTTTTTGAAACATCAGGGTCAACGAGGAATAATGCGAAATGTCATAAAGCCACATCGTTAGCAGCGGCACCGAGATATTATAAGGCAGATTGCTGACAATATTAACGCCCGCAGGCAAAGACGAATAATCATATGCCAAAGCGTCGCCGGAAACAATCTCCAGCTTGGAGCCCGTTTTATCCTGAATATCGCGCATAATTTGGATGCATCTGTCATCCATTTCAATAACTGTCATTTTTTCAGGATTCTGTTTCAATACCGACCTTGTCAGTCCGCCGGGGCCCGGGCCGACTTCCAAGGCTTTTTCTCCGCTAAAGTCCTTTTTATTTTGAGCCGAAAGGGATAATCGGATAATCTTGTCCGTAATATTGCCGTCCAGCAAAAAATTTTGCCCCAAAGACTTCTTTGCCATCAGCCCATAAGCATCGACAACCGTCCGTAAGTTTGGCAAAGACGCAATTTTATCTTCCATACATTCCCCTTAACGCATTTCAATGACAGCGCGCTGCCGCAAATCTTGCAGATGTTTGCGGGAATATGCTTCCATTTTCTGCTCTTGCAAAAAATTCTTCACTTCTTCCTGCGTCGGAACTTCCGGCTGGTCAACATTCGGGGTAAAAATATTTTCAAGTTTTAAGATGTAAAAGCCGTCGCTCATTTGAATCGGAGCGCTGACTTCGCCTTTTTTCAATTTCCGCAAAGCTTTTTCCAACGGGTCAGGAAGCTTGCCTTTGTTAATCCAACCGATGTTGCCGCCATTGGCCGCCGTAGGGCTGTCGGAAAATTGCATGGCATATAAGCCAAAGCGCGGGTCTCTGCGCAGATTATAAACCAAATCATTCAAATTTTTAGCCTTTTCTTTCTTTATAAAAATTTCTGAAACCAAAAACTTCTCCTGATCCATATCCTTGGTCGCGTCTTTTATGGCGTCTTCAATTTCCTTTTGCGTAATATCCCCTTCGCTCATCAAACCTCTTCTGACAACGCGGACCCAGGCCAAATCTGAACGGATTTGCTCTTTAAAAGTTTCCTCGCTGACTTTTGCCTTTGCCAAAATCTTCTTAATACCGTTAGCCGGCAGCTTATTATTTTTCTCAAAAGAGCGCATAGATGCCTGAATTTCTTTTTCTGTTATTTCAATTCCCTGCCTTTTGGCCTCCTGAAGCTTAAGTTTCTCATCAACCGCAGCATGCATAACTTTTTGAAGGATAAGCGATTTTGTCTGTTTATTCATTGGAATTTTTGTGGTCATCAAAAAAAGGTTTATCCTGTTTTGAATATCCTGGTTAGAAATAATATCGCCGTTAACCAGAGCGGCAATTTTCATTTCTTTTCCATTAGAGCTCGACAAACGCAATGGAGAGGAAGCTTTTTTGGGCTGGACAGCTTTTTTTACCGCCTGATCCAGTTGCTTTTCAGAAACAGCCGGCTGAAATTCCGGCTTAAATTGAGAAAAAGCCGGTTGAACCATTCCCAACAAAGCCAATGCCGTCAAAAATATTTTTTTGCTCATATTTTCCTCCTATTTGCCAGAGCCGGCGGCCCCAAGCGTTTTCAACAAAAAGTTAAAGCTCACTTCAAAATCGCCCTGATATTCCGGATCATTAGAATTATCACGCCGCATTAAGATAAAGAACTTCAGGCATTCATCCTCATAAACCAAATTTCCGCCATATTCCAAAGAGCCGCCGCCCCGGGTTAAATCCTGCCGGTTATATATATTAATAGACCAGTCTCTGCTTAACGCCGCATTCAAACCGGTATATAATTCCTTACGCTCGCTGTTTTCAATCAATGAAGAATTTTCATTATCCTTCAAATAGATATAAGAAATATAAGCGTTTAATATTCTCGGGCCGAAACGGGTCGAAAGCTCACTATATGTAAGCTCATAATCATTTTTATCTAGTCTGAAACGGTAATTTAAATCAAAATATTCATTCGGCGAAGCATAAATACGCCCGACATAATCGCTGAAATTCCCGTCGCCGCCTTCAGCTTCCGTAAAGCTTTCATTCTTGTTAAACTTATAGCTTTGGGCAAAAAACATAGCCGTCCGACCGTAAATATCGCCATAGGCATTCCAGTTAACGCCATAGCTGATGCGGCTGCCGGTATCATTTCTGTCATAACCGGCATAACGGTCCAAATCTAAAATATTCGTATCGTCCAATTCCACGTCCTGGCTGTCTTCATTAGGAATCTTGTCCACGTAATTCCGGCTGTTCGGCGCGGCAACCGCAACAACAACCGGCTCAAGGATATGCCGGGAGCTTTCCGTCGCTTTTACAAAAGGCATGCGCCATTCCAAACCCAATTGGGGGAAAATGCGCCCGGTTACGCCGTCATAAGTTTCGCCGTCCGGATTCTGATAATTGTCAACATAATACAAATCAGATTTCACGGAAGCAACCAGTTTGTACTTTTCGCCATAAGGGCTTGTATAAGGCAAATTCCAAGAATTAATCATTGTCATGCGCTGGGTGGCGCTGTCATCATCCTCATCTCTGTAAACAGAGGCAAAATTAAGGTTTAGTTTGCTATACGCCCCATATTTCTGGACTTCGCCGATATTTTCATAATCAAACAACGGTAAAACGTAAGGGGCGCCGTAATCTTTAAGGTCATTACTGATGAGCTTGTAATAATAGCTCTCCACGGATGAATAGTTTCTATTGTCAAACCCCTGCATTTTTAAAGAAGAAACCAACCATGCGTCATCTTGTTTCGGCAAAGACAAATCTTTCAGATAAGTCCTGTCCGAAGCATAGTTAATATCCATATTGGCAAGCCAGAAGTCATTAACTTCATAACGGCCTTTCATAAATAAATTTCCGCGATGGCGGTCATCATCAGGATCACGCATATAGCTTCCGCTGATGTTCATATCCCCGCGATACAGATATCCATTGTAATCGCCATTCCACACAATGCCCTTATCTGTTGTCAAAATCGGCGAAAACAAAACATCCTGCTGGTCGGAGATTGCCCAAAAATACTGCGGCTGCAATGTTGCGCCCAAATAGCTGTTGCTGGAAAATCTGGGAGTCAGAAAACCTGAACGGCGTTTGACGGAAGGGTCCGGATGAGAAAAAAACGGCGTATATAAAACCGGAATACCCTTAACTTCAAGCCGGGCGTCATTATAGTTAATATTCTGATTCTTTACGTCATGGCGCACCTTGCTTGCCTTAATCTGCCATAATGGGCTTTCTTTTTCACTGCAGACATCGCAAGGCGTATACACAACCTTTTGCAGCATTTTTCGGTCATCGGCATATTTCCGGCCTTTAGCTGCTGCAAGGCGGGTCTTGTCCTTCATGATAACTTTGATGTTGTGCATCTCGCCAACATTCATTTTATCTTTCAGCTCAACATAGTCAGAAAAAACCACATTTCCGCTTTCCTCAAGCAAAACGACACTGCCGACGGCAACAACCACATCTTCGTTTTGGTTATAAATCACTTTGTCTGCAATCAGCGTCAGATTATCGCGGACAATATTCACATTCCCTTTTGCCGTGATAATGCTGCGTTCCTGGTCATTTTCCATTTCATCGGCGCTAAAATAAATCTCTTGCTCGTCATTCTCAGATTCGTTTTTTTTGCCGTAATCCATAAAGCTTGTAAAATTTTTCTGAGGCGTAATTTCAGCATAAGGCTTTGGCGAGCTGCTATGCAAAATCGCGCCGGCATCCTGCCCTTCGGCAGCCATAAGCGAACCGGCCGCAAAACTGCACAGCCCGATTCCCCATAAACAATGTCTGCCAAATTTAATCAAGAGATTCCTTCCTCTTTGTCCAACGCGCGGGATTATAAAACAGCAACAGATAAAAACTGATTAACAGCGGAAGAATAAAATTCAAATAAAGAACCGGCAGCATATACAAATGCTTTGCCGCCACATTTGTCATTGCCAGGTCAATACCCAGCACGGCCATCATGGCAACAATGGAAACAGAAATAATTTTCATCTGTCCGCGGCGGTTAAAATTCCCAACCAAAAGCCCCGTGCATCCCATAAGAGCAAATAAAATATTCATCAAGGGGGAAATAAGCCTTTTATTGCCCTCGATAAAATATTTCTTCTTATCTTTCTCCGACAGGTTTGGGTTATCCAAGGCGCCAAGAAGCTCGCGCAGCGTCTGCTGCCGAACGCCGGCGGCTTTTTTCTTAGAACTGCCGCTCATGCCAAAATCAACAGAATAACGTTCAAAAGCCAAAGAAGAAAATTGCATATTCTGGCGGTTGATTTCCTGCCTTATGCCGTTAACCATAATGATTTTCGGCCCTTCGTCCGTATAAACGACGCGCCCAAGCTCTGCCGACAATGTCGTTTTTATTTTCGGATTCCGCTCATCGTTAACCAAAATGCCGCTGATAGAACCATCCGACTCATGCGCCGCAATAAAAATTGTCAGGTTATTTTGCAGCGTCGTAAACTCTCCCGCTTTAAACATCAAATGCGAAACATCATTTTTAACTTGCCATTCAACTTCGTCAAACTCCCTTTCCGCCATAGGGATTCCCCAGTTGTAAACATAAAAGCAGAAAGCGGCCATAAACACGCCAAAAGCAAAAGAAGGCTTTGCACACTGCCAAGGGGTTATCCCGGCGGCTTTCATAACCACCAGTTCCCGATCGGACAGCATGCGGTTATAAACAAACAACACGGCAGCAAAAAGGGATATCGGCGCAAGCACAACAAAGATTCGCGGCATTAAAAGGGATGTCATTTTCACAAAAATCCCCATAGAAATGCCTTTATTGGTAATCAATTCCACAAAACGCAGCGACTGCGTCAGCCATATAATAGACATTAAGGTGAATGTAACCAGCAAAAAGCCGACAACCACTTGTCTTCCGATGTATAAGTTTAATTTTTTCATAGTTGTGAGTATAACCAAAAAAATTAGAAAAAAAACAAAAATTTCACATCCTCAAAAAAATAGTCTTATCTGTTGATAATCGGCGCTTTTATTTTTTTCTGCTTGAATAAGATTTTGTTTACGAATAGCCTTGTATTATAAAAACAGAAAAGCAATTCAAGAAAGGGGGATAAATGTCCGAAGTTGCCGCATCCGTTGCTGCCAAATGGCGGAAAAAAAGAGGGTCTTTAATCATGGCCCTGCATGAAATCCAAGACATTAAAGGCTACGTTCCTTGGGAAGACGCATTAGCCATCGCCGAGGGGATGAACATTCCCTTAGCCAGAATTTATGAAGTTCTCACTTTTTATAACTTTTTCAAACTTGAAGCGCCCGGCAAAGCCGTTATTTCCGTTTGCACGGGAACAGCCTGCTATTTAAAGGGCAATGACAAGGTTTTGGAAGAATTCAAAAAAGAGCTTGGAATTAATGAAGGCGAAAGCACCGCTGACAGAATGTTCCATCTTCAGTGCGTCCGCTGTGTCGGCTGTTGCGGCTTAGCGCCTGTTTGCGTTGTAAACGGCAAAACATACGGCAGAGTAACTCCGGGAGATGTCAAAAATATTCTGGAAGAATGGAAAACCAAATTAGCAGAAGACAAGGAGTAAGCCCATGGCCGCCATTGATATTGAAAAAAGATTTGACATCCATGAGATTGCCAAAGAAAAATTAAAAGACATGGAACGTTATGACTGTTCCATTTACTGTTGCCACTCCACCGGTTGCAAATCTTCCGGAAGCGACGAAATTATAGATTTGTTAAAACAAGCCATTGCCGACCACGGGCTGGAAGACAAAGTCCGCATCGTTGCAACAGGCTGCATGGGGCTTTGCGCGCAGGGTCCCCTTATCCGCGTTGAAATCAAAGGGCAGAAAGACATCCTTTACAAACGGCTGGAACCGCTTGTTGCCCGGGTGATTATTACAGAACACGTTATCCCGGCTTTAAATTTGGCTCCCGGAGAAGAATTCCAACTGCCTGAATTTTTACAAAAACACGTTCTTTCTTTAGAGCTTCCCTTCTTCACCAAGCAAGAAAAGGTCGTTTTGAAAAACGCCGGGCACCTGGATCCTGAAGACATTCAGGAATACATTGCCCGCGGCGGCTATCTGGCACTGGAAAAAGTGTTAAAAACCATGACGCCGGCACAGGTTGTCGAAGAAATTAAAAAATCAGGCTTAAGAGGGCGCGGCGGCGGCGGATTCTCAACCGGCATGAAATGGGAATTGGCTGCAAAAGTACCCACCGTTGATGAAAAATTCATCATCTGCAACGGCGATGAAGGCGATCCCGGCGCATATATGGACCGCTCGATTCTGGAAGGCGACCCGCATGCTGTTATTGAAGGCATGATGATTGCGGCTTACGCAATCGGCGCCACAGCCGGATGGTTTTATATCCGTGCAGAATATCCTCTGGCGGTTGAAAGGATTGAAAAAGCCATCAAGGCTTGCAAAAAGAACCGCCTGCTCGGCAATAACATCATGGGAACGGACTTTTCCTTCAACATTGACGTCCGCCTTGGCGCCGGCGCCTTTGTTTGCGGCGAAGAAACAGCCCTCATCCACTCTATCGAAGGCAAAAGAGGCACGCCGCGCCCGCGTCCGCCTTACCCGACAAACAAAGGCTTATGGGATAAGCCTTCCTGCGTAAACAATGTGGAAACCTTGGGCAATGTTGCCAAGATTATCCTCAAAGGCGCAGACTGGTTTGCTTCTTTTGGAACGGAAACATCCAAGGGCACAAAAGTTTTCGCCCTCACCGGACAAGTTGAACATTCCGGGCTGATTGAAGTTCCGATGGGCACAACCATTAACGAAATCGTCAATGAAATCGGCGGCGGCGTCCCGAATGGCAAAAAACTTAAAGCCGTTCAGACCGGCGGCCCGTCCGGCGGCGTTATCCCGGCAGATAAGCTTGATTTGCCTGTTTGCTATGAAGAACTGAAAAAAGTCGGTTCCATCATGGGTTCCGGCGGCATGATTGTCATGGACGATTCTTCAAACATGGTAGACATCGCCAATTTCTACCTTGATTTTACCGTTGACGAGTCCTGCGGCAAATGCGCGCCTTGCCGGATTGGCGGCAAGCAAATGCTTCTGCTGCTTGAAAAAATCAATAAGGGCAAAGGCACCCAGCAGGATATTGACGACCTGCGCCGCATTGCAACCGCCATGCAAAAAGCTTCCCTTTGCGGATTAGGGCAAACCGCGCCTAACCCTGTTTTATCAACCCTGCGCTTTTTTGAAAATGAATATTTGGAAAAAGTTGCTCAAAACGAGAAAAAAGCATAAAGGAGGCACCTATGGTAAAATTAAAAATAGACAATTTTGAAGTTGACGTTCCGGCCGGCACCTCTATTTTAGACGCGGCAAGACAAGCTCAAATTGACATTCCCACATTATGCAAACACCCCGATGTTGACCCTTCGGCCGGTTGTGGCATGTGCATTGTCAAAGTCGGCGGCAGAATTATGCGTTCTTGCTGCACGCCCGTTTCGGAAGGAATGGAAGTCATCACGCAGGATCCTGAAATCATTTCCGTCCGCCGCACGGTTCTGGAACTCATTTTAAGCAACCACCCGAATGAATGCTTAAGCTGTATCCGTTCCGGACATTGCGAGCTGCAAGACATGGCATCGGTTTTCGGCATGAAAGGTTCCCGTTTGCCCAGCCTTTGCAAAAAATATCCTTTAGACGATTCGACAAAGTCTATTGTTTTGGATTCTTCCAAATGCATAACCTGCGGACGCTGTGTCGAGGTCTGCCAAAACCAGCAGAATGTTTGGGCTTTGAGTTATCTAAACCGCGGGCTTGCCACCAGAATAACCGCCGCGGGCGGCATTAACCTGGCCGACAGCCCCTGCATTAAATGCGGACAATGCTCCGCCCACTGCCCGACAGGCGCTATTGTGGAATATGACGAGACGCAAAAAGTATGGGATATGCTGAGCAATCCGGATTTGCACACCATTGTTCAGATTGCTCCGGCCGTACGCGTTGCCATCGGCGAAGAATTTGGCTATGACTTTGGCGAAAACCTGACAGGAAAGACCTATGCCGCATTACGCCGTTTAGGTTTTGATAAAGTTTTTGACACCAACTTTGGTGCAGACCTGACCATCATTGAAGAAGCTTCCGAGTTTGTCGAACGCTTCACCAAGCGTCCGGAAAGCCTGCCGATGATGACATCCTGCTGTCCGGCTTGGGTAGATTTGTTGGAAAAATATCACTCAGACATGATTCCACATTTTTCAACCTGTAAATCTCCCCAATCTATGGTCGGCGCCTTGGCAAAAACCTATTACGCAGAAAAAATGGCAATCGACCCGGCAAAAATCCGCGTTATTTCCATCATGCCCTGCACCGCTAAAAAATGGGAAATTTGCCGTTCCGAAGATATGAGCAGTTCGGGTTTCCAAGACGTTGACGTTTCCCTGACCACCAGAGAGCTTTGCCGCATGATTAAACAGGCCGGTATCGACTTCCGCAATCTTCCTGAAGAAGAAGCCGACAGCCCGCTGGGAGAATATAGCGGCGCCGGAACAATCTTTGGCACCACCGGCGGCGTTATGACCGCTGCTTTACGGACAGCTTACTATTACATTACCGGCAAAGAGCTCAAAAACATCAATTTTAAAGAAATTGAAGGGCTTGAAGGAATAAAAGAAGCTGAAATAGATATCAAAGGCAATAAAGTCAAGATTGCCGTCGCCCATGGCATTGGCAATGTGGAAGAAGTCTTGGACAAGATTCGCCAAGCCAAAGAAAATGGCGAAGATTTGCCTTACCACTTTATTGAAGTTATGGCCTGCCGCGGCGGATGCGTTTCCGGCGGCGGACAACCGCGCGTTATGATGCCGGGGCAACCCAAACCCCGGGGCATTACGGATGATATCCGCAAAAAACGCGCCCAAGGGCTGCTCAATGAGGACTTAAATGCCAAAAACAGGCATTCCCACAAAAATAAAGCTATTAAAACGCTTTATAAAGAATATTTGGGCGAAGCCGGTTCCCAAAAGGCTCATGAATTATTGCACACGCATTATAAAGAAAGAAATCTTTATAAAAAATAATTAAAAGAAGAAAAACTCCTCCCAACAGAACAGCTTCCAAATTTGGACAGTTCACTTGGGAGGGTTTTTTCATATCCTCCGTGTTATAAGTTAAAACGCATAGCTGACACCGATGTTAAAGCTTGTTGCATGATAATCTGAAACAACACCACAGTTTTATTTTTATAAAATTTTTCTTGAATTAAGAGCCAGCTGTATGGTTCCCTCGTCCATATAGTCAAGCTCGGCACCCATCGGTATGCCTTGCGCCAAAGAAGAAACCTTAACATCATACTGTTTTAATTTTGAAAGCATATAATGCGACGTAATCTGCCCATCAACCGTCGCTGGCATAGCCAGGATGATTTCTTTAATTTCCCCGCTTTGCACCCGGGCAAGCAATGGCTCGATATTTAAATCTTCCGGAGAAATGCCGTCCAATGCCGAAAGAATGCCGCCCAAAACATGATACTTCCCCCGAAATTGGGAAACACGCTCCATCGCCCATAAATCCGCAACATCCTGTACCACGCAGATAACCGAAGCATCTTTTGCCGGCGAACAACAGACCGAACACGGGGACGAGGTATCATAATTTCCGCAGATTTCACAAGTTTTAATCCCTTCAGAAACCTCGCGCAGGGATTCTAAAAGCGGAAGCATAAGCGCTTCCCGCTTTTTTATTAATTGCAAAACAATTCTCCTTGCCGAACGCGTTCCTAAAGAAGGCAGTTTGGCAATCAGCTTGATAAGCTTTTCTATCTCTTGTCCAGCCATCTTTTTATCTTAGAAAGGAAGTTTTAACCCGCCCAAATTCAAACCGCCGGTCGCCGCTTTGACGCTTTCGCTCATCATGTTGTCAACCTTGCCTTTTGCATCATTATAAGCGGCAATAATCAAATCTTCCAAAATGTCATATTCTTCGGGGTTAATTAAAGATTTGTCGATTTCAAGCTTTTTCATATCAAACTTTCCGTTTAACGTAACCTTAACCATACCTGCGCCGCTGCTGCCGATAACCTCCTGCTGAGCCATTTTTTCCTGTTCTTCTTCCATCTTTTTTTGCATCATCTGCGCTTGTTTCATGATTCCTTGAATATTCATCATTTCTTTTTTCCTTTATAAATCATCATCAAAATAAACATCCGGAGATTCCGGCATTTGGGGTTCATCATCCAAAGCTTCTTCATCCACCTTCCGGTTAAGGGTTTCGATTTTGGCCCCTTTAAATTCGCTTAAAATCGCCTTAACCAACGGATATTCAGAAACATTTTTCTTGTTCTCTTCAGCCTTCGCATTTTCTTTAGCGGCAATTGTCTGTCCAAGTGTGCCCCTTGCCGTGTCGATTTTCCAATTTTTGCCGGTTGCTTCCAAAAGTATTTTTTGTAAATTCAAAATAAAGTCGGAACTGATTGTTTCATCAACCGTCATTTTGATAAAACCATCCGAAAAATCCGAAACGGCAATATTATTCTTCAAAGAATAAGCCATCAGCATTTTTTTGCTTTGTTCCAGATAAGAAGCCACATCTTCGATTTTTTCAAAAACAATTCGAGACTGCGGCGCGGCCTGGGTTGGAGAAGCTTCGCGGGCTACATCATTTTTTTTTTGAACACCGCTAAAAGAAACAGCGCTTACATCAGAGTTTTTTTTTACATCATCCAAAATTTCTTTAACTGTCGGCATTCCTGCAGAATAAGCAATCCGAATCAGGATCATCTCCAAAGCATCTATCTGCACCGGTGCAATTGATAATTCCTGCAGGCCTTTAATCATCATTTGCCACATTTTGGAAAGGACGGCAATGCTGGCAGTCGGTGCAGCTTTAGCACAAAATTCTTTTTCGCTTTCGCTTAAAGATTCGTCATTGGCCGTTTGCGGAAGAACTTTGACCTTTGCCAAAAGATGGGTAACATTTATCAAATCTTGTAAAATAGTTGTCGGATTGGCGCCGTTTTTATACTGCTCGCGCAAATTTGCCATAACATCGTCAACCTTCCCGGCAATCAGGTTTCCAAATAATTCAAATATCTGGTTGCGGTCAGCCAAACCTATCATTTCCTTAACAACTTTTGTCTTAATCTTTCCTTCGCCTAAGGAAATTGCCTGGTCAAGAAGCGACAAACCGTCCCTCGCCGAACCATCCGCCGCTTTGGCAATAATCTGCAAAGCTTCGTCTTCGGCTTCCAAATTTTCTTCTTTCAAAATCTTATTAAACAAAGTCAAAAGGTTTTCGATTGTCAACCGTTGCAAATCAAACCTTTGGCAGCGCGATAAAATCGTTACCGGAACTTTTCGGATTTCTGTCGTTGCAAAAATAAACTTCACGTGTGCCGGCGGCTCTTCCAATGTTTTAAGCAAAGCATTAAATGCATTTTTAGAAAGCATATGGACTTCATCGATAATATAGATTTTATAACGGGCATTGGTCGGCTTATAACGCACGCCGTCCAAAATCTCGCGGATATCATCCACGCCGGTGCGCGAAGCCGCATCCAACTCTAAAACATCAATATGGCGCCCGGCAGCAATCGCCTTGCAATTTTCACACATTCCGCAAGGATGGACAGTCGGGCCGCCATGTCCGTCTTTTCCGACGCAATTTAAAGCTCTGGCAATAATCCGCGCTGTTGTTGTTTTGCCAACGCCGCGAATTCCCGTAAGAATGTAAGCATGATGCAGACGGTTGTTTTTAATGGCATTCGTCAGCGTCTGCACCAAAGCATCCTGCCCCAGAAGCTCTTCAAAATTCTGCGGGCGGTATTTTCGGGCAAGAACCACATATTGTTTATCTTTATTTTCTTCCGATTCCATTAAAAACATCCTAAAAAGGAGGAGAACGAATGACCCTGATAAAATCCGTTACGGCTGCTTCCTTCCGAACCTGACCGGGTTGGCGGCAAATCAGCCCACCGTTCTCCATAAGATACCTTTTCAATATCTCTGAAAAGAATCCTTTTTTCAAGCAAAATTATTGCATATTACCAAATAATTCTCTGTAAACAGCCGCCGGATTTTTACCATAAATTTTCGGCTGCTCGACAGGCGTTGCCGAATAGGCCGCCTCCTCAAAAAATTCCTGCTCCGTATCAAATTTCTTTGGCCCGGCATCAATAACATAATTTCCTTTGGCGCGGATTTCCATAATATCAAGGCTGTGCTGGTTTGTTCCGTTTGCAAAAAGCCGAAAAGCGCCGTTCATTCCGGAATAGCCGCCGGCATCCGTCAAAACCTCATTCACGTCTTTATCCTGATTTTTAGACACCGCAGAACTCAAAGCCACCGCATCATATGCCAAAGAATAAAGGCTGCTTGGCTTTTCCTTAAATAAATTATTATATTTATTTACAAAATAACCGCTATAGCTTCGAGACATAACCGGATACCAGGCACCACGCAATGTCGTTTCATGATTCAGGCTGCTGACATCCCAAACCGATGTACCCAAAAATTGCACATCCGGAGCAAAAACATCATAATAGCCAAACATTGAAACTGCCGATGTCAAACGGGCGCCGTATTCAGGAATCAAAACAGCATCAAAATCAACCTCTCCGATTGAATCAATTGTTTTAAGCTGACGGAGCTGCCGCAAAGATTCTTCATCGCCGCGCCGCTGCAATTCGTTTTTCAAACTATTCACCCGGCCGCTGCGGTTTGCATAATCCGTCATTTGTTTTAAGATTGCCGAAAAATCAGAGGTAGAAGGCGGATAAAAAGCAATTCTTGAAACGGTTATCCCCTTAGATTCCGCAGCTTTCACCGCAGCCCTTGCCGCAGCCATCCCCGTTTTGTTATCCGGAACAAGCAAGGCTAAGCGCTGCCGTCCCTGAGCCGCTGCAAAAGAAACAATCCGATTAACCTGCTCATCGACTAAAAGCCCTAAAGTATAAATCCCCGGCTGCAAAAAATCCGCCGAAGTTGAAAAAGCAATAACCGGAACGCCTCTTAACCGCGCAACCGGCGCAATGGCAGAAGCTTCCTCAGAAGTCAAAGGCCCGAGGATTAGTCGGACATTTTGGTTTAGGGCATTTTCGGCGGCAATCCTGGCACCGCTTGCTGTGCTTTGCGTATCATAAAACTGAAGAACCAAATTAGGATTCCGGACATCTTCCAAAGCCATTAATGCGGCATTTTTCAAACCTTCGCCCTGTTTTTGCGCCGCACCGCTTAATGGAAGGAGCATTCCGACGCGGAAATCTTCCGAAGACGAAAGGCTGATTTCGCTGACATCCGTAAAACTATCGCTAAAACCGCCTTTTGAATCAACTTCAGCGCGGAAAATGCCGCAGCCGCCAAGCAACAGGAATAAGAAGAAGATATAAAATCTTTTAAACACTTGCATTTTACCTTAAAATATCAAACAATCTGTTTTAAGAGATAGACTAAAAAAGCCAGCTTGTAAAGAGAGACAACAATGAAAAACGGAATTTATATCATAGCCACCCCTATTGGCAACCTCGGGGATATTTCCGCAAGGGCGATAGAAACCCTTAACGCAGCGGATATCATTGCTTGCGAAGATACCCGCGTTACAAAAAAATTGTTTTCCCTCCTCGGCCTGGATATGCATAAAACATTTATAAAACTTGAAGACCATAACGAAGAGCAACAGGCTGAAAAAATAATTGAACTGATAAACTCCGGAAAAACCGTCGCCCAGGTCAGCGATGCCGGTTCGCCGTTAATTTCGGACCCCGGCTATAAGCTCGTTCGCAAATGCCGGGAAGCAGGCATAAAAATTTTCACAATTCCGGGCGCATGCGCGCTCATCTGCGCTTTGCAGCTTTCCGGGCTTCCGACAAACAATTTTATGTTTGCCGGGTTCATCCCCAACAAAGAAAAAGCGCGCAAAGACTTTTTAATGCAATATAAAAACCTAAACACGACCTTGGTTTTTTATGAAACAGCCCTGCGCATCCAAAAAACATTGTCTGCCGCCGGTGAAATCTTTCAAAACCGGGATATGGCCGTTGCCCGGGAGCTGACAAAAGTCTACGAAGAATGCATTGCCGGCAGCGCTTCGGAGCTTTTGGAACACTTTGAAAAAAATCCGCCCAAAGGCGAAATGGTCTTTATGGTCGGCCCTCTAAAAGAAAACGCTCCAAAAGAGATTAACCTTGAAGAAATCCTAAAAGAAAAAATGGTTTCGGCCTCCTTAAAAGACGCCGTTAAACAAACTGCTGAAGAATATAACCTCAACAAAAATGACGTTTACAAAAAAGCTTTGGAACTCAAAAATGGGCAATAAAAGCTTAACCGGCCGCAAAAATAATAAAAACGGGCATTTTGCAGAACTTCTGGCCAGATTATTTTTAAATCTTAAGGGATACCGCTGCCTGGCACAAAACTGCCGCGGCAAAAAAGGCTCATCCGCAGGAGAAATCGATTTGATAATGCGCAAAGGCAAAACAATAGCTTTTGTAGAGGTAAAAACGCGCAAAAACCTGGAACAAGCCGCCTACGCCATTCTGCCCAAACAACAGCAAAGAATCATCAAAGCCGCCGAAACATTTTTACAAAAAAACCCGGCATACAGGGAATCAGAAATCCGTTTTGATGCCGTTTTAATAAGCCTTCCCCTTATCCGCCATATTCCTAATGCCTGGCAAGCCTAAGAACGGCTGCGCTCACGCTGGAAAGAGCGCACTCTGGACTTTTCCATCTGGCGCTGGTTTTGATATTCACGGATTCTTCTTTCTCTCTTCCGCGCCTCTTCGGGGGTTTCGCGTTGGTTTTCATGCGCACCGCGAATAGCCATGATTTTCTTTATAACTTCCCGTGAAGAAATCCCTTCTGAAGCATGGAGGATTTCCGCAATGATGTTTTTGGGCTGCAAAGCCTGTGATAGCTGTTCCAAATTCAGGCGCTGTTCATTGGCCATAATGTTATTTAATTCAACCTCCAGGTTTTCATCATAATAATCATCGCCTTCCGCTGTAGGCAGATGTTTTTTCAGCAGGTTTACCAAAAACTTCTTCAATGTCTTATTAACCAGCTTAACAAAATTTTTAGGAATAACAGTTTCATTGGCAGAAGATTTCATCAATGAAAAAAACAACAGGTTTTTCAAATATTTTTTTTGCACGGGCAATAAAGGGATATTGCTTTTTATTCCTTCTTTCGCTTGCTTCAAAACAAGTTTTTTCTCTTGCTCAAACTTATCCCGCCCCTCTGTTTCAGACATTTACAAAACTTTCAATAACAGGGGCAAACTTACTCACCATTTCGGCATAAGCGGCCTTTTTAGGCTCCCAAACCAAATAAGGAGCCTGGCGGATATCAATCCACTGATAATCTGAAAACTCAATTTCCTTTGGATTTGTACAGAAATCAATTTCATTATCGCTGCCGGAAAAATAAAACAAGGTCCAATACTGCGCCTGCCCAATATCGTCAAAGCCTTTTTTCTTCATGCTTTCCAAAACATCCGGCGGATAATCATAAGCAATCGGTTCATCAAGGTGAAAAACCTCTTTGACAGACGAAAGCCCCGTTTCCTCTTTGAGTTCCCGATAAGCCGCCTCCAGAGGCGTTTCTTTGGGTTCAATTCCCCCTTGGGGAAACTGCCAGCATTTCGTTCCGGATGCGCCAATCCTTTTGCAAACCAGAACCTTTTTATCTGCCCGAAACACGACGATACCGGCATTTTTACGATAAGAATCAGCCATTATTCTTCCACCACCAGGTTAGAAACAGGAACCAATGCGAAAGGCTTGTCAAATTCTTTATTTTTCACATCTTCATAAGCTTTCGGCTTGGGTGAAAAAGTCTTAATCCATTGATTGACAGCCTGAATGACAATCGGCTTGGATTCTGCAACAATCAAAACCTGCCCATTGTTTTTTGCAATATATTCCGCCTCAAGAAGTTGTTTAAATAACACTTCGGAATCATATATATTTTCCAAAACAATATCTGCTTTTTTCCTTGCCAGCCCCGGCAATGAAATGGAATTAATACCGTCTTCGCCGGTCGCATCAATAATCAAAAGCCCTCTTAGGCGAAGTTCTTCCAATACTTTTTTCAATCTTTCCAGATTATCTTCCCCGGCCATGCCTGCATTAACAACCATTCCGCCCACGGCGGCAGTGCTTGAAAGAGACTTACGGACACGGTTGATAAGTTCCTCTTCGCTAACCGTAATATCCATGGCCAAAGGCCCGGTATCTGAATGCAAGAAATCTTTTGACGAAAGCAAAAGGTCAACATAAGTTTCATGTCCGGCAGCCCTGGCTTTTCGGATTAATTCATCTCTTTTTTGCCCATAAGGCGAAAAAGAAAAAGAAATCTCCGAAGGGACAACATCCGTCATCGTTTCCGTTGTCTGAGGATTTAAGCCCAAATCTTTAATAACGACGGCAACCTTATAAAAATTTGGAGGAAGCTTAATATTTTTTCCATAAACAGCCCATGGGCGGGAACCATCAGCCGCAACTCTGGGCAGAATAAGCCCTTCCTCTGTTTTCTCATAATTATCGGAAAGGGCATCTAAAATCTCAAGCCGATATTTTTCCCCTGTAGATTCTAATTTCGTTACACTGAGAATATTTGCCAATAATTGTGATAACTCTTCCTGTTGAGACAACTTTTTTATTTTGCTTTTTGGCTTTCCGGATTCTATCTCAGCCAAACGGGCTAAAGCCGCTTTCCGGGGATGCATTTTCTTTTCCGGCAGAACGACGATATATTTTGGAGATTTGTTTTCTTCATCAAACATAAGTTCATCAGCTTTGGAAACATAAACCGGCTCGCTTTTTACCCAGGCAAAGAAATAGCCGGCGGCAACAACGCCGCATAAAATCAAGCCAAAAACCAAAATCAAAACTATTTTATGTTTGAAAAAAGACATATATTCCCCTATTTGTCTGCGCTGTTATAAATGCCAAGCGCCTTAACCAAATCCACCGCCCGGGAAAGTTGATAATCTTTGGCCAAATCATCATCTTTTTTATCCGATTTTTTAGGATTCTCTTTTTTCTGCTCCGCATTTTCATTTTTCAAAGCATTGCGCAATTCTGCCTCGCTGATGCTGTAAGCGCTGGTGTCAACAACCTCAACCTTCGCCGGCAAAACTTCCACATCAGGAACAATGCCCGTTGCCTGGATAGACCTTCCCGAAGGCGTATAATAACGGGCGGTTGTCATGCGCATTGCACCATATTTTCCCAGAGGGACAACCGTCTGAACGGAACCTTTGCCAAAAGATTTCTGCCCTAAAATAATTGCCCGTTTATGATCCTGCAAAGCACCGGCAACAATTTCTGAAGCAGAAGCGGACCCGTCGTTAATCAGTACGACAATCGGCAAACCGTTTGCAATATCTCCGGCTTCCGCGCTATACTTAACCGTATCTTCCACATTTCTTGAACGCGTTGAAACAATTTCGCCTTTATCCAAGAATAAATCCGAAACGCCAACCGCCTGGTCTAATAAGCCGCCGGGGTTGTTGCGGACATCCAAAACAATTCCTTTAAGTTCTTTATTTTTCTTTTTGGCTTTGTTAAAAGCTTCGCTGACCATTTTATCCGTATCTTCCGTAAAAGAGGTAATGCGGATATAAGCCACATCATCAGCCTTTATATCGCTTTTAACCGAACGGACCTTAATTTCTTCCCGCTTCAAAGTAACATCAAAGGGTTCGGCATTCATCCGGCGGATAGAAAGCTTGACTTTCGTGCCGGGTTTGCCCCTCATCTTGTCGACAGCCTCATTTAAATTCAGCCCCATAACCTGTTCGTCATCAATAGAAACTATATAATCCCCCGGTTTCAAACCGGCTTTAAAAGCGGGCGTATCATCAATCGGGGAAACAACTTTCACCACGCCGTTTTCCATCGTAACTTCAATTCCAAGCCCGCCAAATTTTCCTTGCGTTTGTTCGTTCATATATTTAAAGCTTTTGGCATCAAGATAGCTCGAATGCGGATCCAAAGATTCCAACATGCCGTTAATGGCGGATTCGATTAATTTTTTATCCGTAACCTCTTCCACATAAGAAATTTTTGCGCGCTCCAAAACCTCGCCAAACAAGTTCAGCATTTCGTAAGTGTCAACATCTTCCTGAGGCGCGTCTTTTTTAGCCGCCTGCGCAGGAAGAACCCAAGTTAAGGCAATGAGCAAGATAAAAAGTTTTTTCAGCATTTGCATATCCCGTTAAAAAATTATTTAGCCATCCACGGCTGCGGATCAATCGGATGGTTATCCTTGCGCAGCTCAACATAAAGCTTTGCCTCGCCGCGCTCTGGCATAATTCCGACAGGTTCTCCGGCCAGCAAAAGCTGTCCCGGTTCCACATCCAAACTGTCTAATCCGGCAAGCAGGGACAAATACCCCTCGCCATGTTCAATAATAATCATGTTTCCATATCCCCGAAACGGCCCGGAAAAGACCACCGTTCCATCATAAGGAGCAATAACTTGCGCCATATTGCGGGTACGGATAATAATCCCTTTGGAAGAAACCCCTTTAACTTTCTTGTCTCCAAAAGCAGTAATAACAGCCCCTCTGGCCGGAAGGGAAAGCTTGCCTTTCGCCTTGGCAAAACGAACCCCTTCTTCACTTATAAACTGCTGGGAAGATTTTATCAAGTCGGCAGTTTTAATTTCGCTCCCTTTTTTCAATTCTTCCTGCCGGCGGCGCTCTTCGGCGGCTTTTTGTTCGGCAAGGCGGCGCTGTTCTTCTTTTTTGCGCTTTTCCAGCCTTTCTTTTTCAATTTTATTGAGCAAATCCCGCAAATCCTGGGCTTGTGAAGCTAATTTCTCAACTTTTTGCTTAGCCTGCACGCTTTTAATTTCCACGGCATTGCGGATTTTAGATTTTTTCTGCACCAGTTTCTTCATTTTCTCGTGTTCTTTAATGAGAACGGTTTTCTGGGCAGAAATCTTTTTATATTGATTTTCGACTTTGAGCTTTTTTGCTTCAATTTCCAACAGCTCACCCCTGATTTTTTCAGCATTTCCTTCCAGATAAGGCACGGTTTCCCGAAGCAAAATGGCGCTGCGTATAATTTCTACCGGGGTCAGCGGCTGCACAAAAAGCGCCTCCGTCGGCTTCAAAGCCAAATTTTGCAAAGCTGCTAATGTTTTTATTAAATTATCGTCTTCTTTTATGAAGGCATCTTCGGCTTCTTCAAGATTCTGCTTAAGCGTTTCCAGATTTTTTTCCATCTGGGAGAGTTTATCTTCGCTGTTTTGAATCATTTTAGCGGTCTTAACCATTTCCTGGCTGACCTCGTTCAGCTCCAGATTGATCTGCATTGCCTGCGCCTGAAGCTTTTTATGTTCCAAACTCTGAGCCTGTGCTTGCTTTTCAACAGCCTTTAAATCTTTTTCAGAAACATTGGCCGCATAAACGGGCTTAAGCATGCCAAAGACTATCAGCATGCTTAAGAACCGAAAATAAAAACAAGTCTTTCGTCTCAAATACTTTTCCTATTTTTCAATAAGGGAACAGCCATTCATTTCTTTTGGTTTGTCAATTCCCAGCAAATCAAGAAGCGTTGGCGCAACATCGGCAAGCTTGCCGTCATGCAGTCCCTTTATCTTGCCAAGATCGTTAACCAGCACGCCCTGAACCTTTCCGACCGTGTGAGCGGTATAAGGCTGTCCGGTTACTTCATCAACCATTTTTTCGGCATTGCCGTGATCTGCCGTAACAAACAGCGCGCCGCCGACTTTTTCAATCGCAGCAACAACCTTGCCCAAACATTCGTCAACCGCGGCAACCGCTTTCAAGGCAGCTTCCATAATGCCGGTATGCCCAACCATATCGCCATTGGCAAAATTGCAGACAATCACGTCAAATTTCTGATTTTCAATAGCATCAACAAGATGTTCCGTAACTTCATAAACGCTCATTTCCGGCTTTAAGTCATAAGTTACAACTTTCGGGCTCGGAACAAGAATTCTGGATTCGCCGTCAAATTCGCGTTCTTCACCGCCGTTAAAGAAGAATGTAACATGCGCATATTTTTCAGTCTCGGCAATACGCAGCTGTGTCAAACCATGTTCGGCAACAACTTCTCCAAAAATATTTTTCAAAGCTTCCGGGCCAAAAATCGTTTTCATAAAACGGTTATGGTCAACAGAATATTCCGTTAACCCGACACAATCGGAAAAATCAACGGTTTTCTTGCGTTCAAACCCTGAAAAATCTTTATCCGCCAAAGCATATAAAATCTCACGGGCGCGGTCAGCGCGGAAATTCATCATCAGCAAACCATCGCCATCATTCATGCCCTTATAATCGCCAATCACGCAGGGAACCACAAATTCATCATTCACACCTGACTGATAAGAAGTTTTAATCGCTTCATCCGCCGTGGCATATTTTTTGCCATCTGCCAAAACCATGTTGTTATAAGCCGCTTCAATCCGATCCCAGCGCTTATCTCTGTCCATTGCATAGAAACGCCCTTCAATCGTGGCGATTCTGACATTTTTCATCGAAGAAATTTCTTTTTCAAAATCTGCCAGAAAATCAACAGCAGACTGCGGCGGCGTATCCCTGCCATCCAAAAAGGCATGCACATCAACCGAAATTCCCGCATCAGACAACACTTTGCAAGCCGCAACCAAATGTTTTTGGGAAGAATGCACGCCGCCCGGAGACATTAATCCCATCAACTGGCAGTTTTTCCCGTTTGCCTTGAGTTTTGAAACAAGCCCTTGCAAAACCGGATTTTTAGCAAAAGAGCCATCGGCAATAGCTTGGTCAATTCTCGGCAAATCTTGCATAACAACACGCCCGGCACCCAAATTCATGTGCCCGACTTCCGAATTGCCCATTTGCCCGTCAGGAAGCCCGACGCACAAGCCCGAAGTTTCAATAAAGCAATGGGGGTATTTTTTCAAAATATTATGCCAATTCGGCGTATGCCCGGTCTCAATTGCATTGTCCGGCGTAACCTTTTCACGATAGCCCCAGCCGTCCAACACCAATAACATTACAGGTTTCTGTCTCATTTGATTAATCCTTTTCTAAAAACTTTCCATATTATATATAATATTTCCGATTAAAAAAGCACTAATTTAAATTTTATGAGCAGATTCTTTCACACTAAAACCCCTCCCAACAGAACAGCTTCCAAAATTGGACAGTTCGCTTGGGAGGGGTTTTCCATATCCTCCGTGTTATAATTTAGAACGCGTAGCTGACGCCGATGTTAAAGCTTGTGGCATGATAATCGCTGCCAAAGGCCTGGCTGATGTTGCCATATAACGACCAGCCGTTGGTAAGTTCCATACTGCCACCGGCCTCTATCCGGCCATAAGTCATATCCTTGAGGCTGTCTACTTTGTCAAGTCCAGTGATGGCAACCTTGCCTTCTCCCATGTTATGGACAATTGCCGGTTTCAGGTATAACTTGCCTATCCCGTTATCAAGCTTGATGTTCTTTTCCGCTCTCAAGTATAACTCCGCTTCCAGATTCGATACATCATCATACTTCGCACTCTTACCATATCTGTCATGGATATCATCATACTTTAATCCCGTATAACTTACCGCAACAC